>CAYUIQ010000014.1:35777-63512 GCA_964444795.1 uncultured Planctomycetaceae bacterium | reverse complement strand
GTGGGTCCAAATTCGGCGCCGCCCCCGGTCCGTTTTGGACGCCTATCTCCAGACCGGCGGCCCGTTACTACGCTGTTACAGCCGCACGACACTACCAGCTGGCGGCTTACCGAAGACCTCCTGAGTATGCACACGCGTACCCTTTGGGATGTCAAATGAACCAACACCGGAGGAATCGGAAGGATGTCATGGGGCGCGTTTGGCCCGTTCTGAGCTTCGGTAGCGTCTTTCTAGCGTGCGTTGCTGCTCGTGCCACAGCATATGACGATTCGGCGGAGGACGTGGAGGTCACTTGTACGTCAGAAGATATGAAGTGGTCACGTGTAGGAAGTGCGGGATCGTCTCCGCCGAGCCGCGGCGATTTTCGTACCAATCCTGGAATTCCTCGGGAGCCGACTTTCGCCATTCGCGGAACTCGTCCTCGTCATCGGTGCGGCAAACGCTCGAAAGCGGCCCTTCCAAGAGCCTCTCTCTCCAACCAGGATAGCGATCTTCTCTCTCCAGCAAGTCGATAAGGCGGGGAATGCGAAAGGCGACAACATGCCTGCCCAGCGCCTTGTACGGCACCTCCCACTGGTCCTTCGCCGTGTCGAGAGCGGCATCGAACTCCCGCTTTGCGATCTCGCCAAACGAAATCAGCAGTCGATCCGTGAAGTGCCCGCCGTTCTCGACAAGCCATCGCAAGAGCCCCGTACCGGATGTTGCCTGCCAGAGCGTGATCGGAAGTGGTTCGTGGATCGGGACGTACGGCGGTGCAGCAATCGCCAGCGAGAAGCGTCCCGTTGGTTGGGCCGCTACGAGCGTCATCAGCACACTCTCCGCAGGGGCCGCGTGAAAACGCATCGCTATGGTCCGGCCCCTGTCTTCGGCATCGAACCATGGCGACTCCGAGAACTGCGGCGGTTGGCTCTGTTCGTCTCCCGCGGCGCGCTCGTGCTTCCTGTGCTTCGGCCAATTAACCTGGATGTTGTTACAACAGACATCACTCGTAAGAGGATAGGTGTCGATGAAGTCGACGCTCTCGACGTTCGGATTGCTCTTAGCCGCGACAATCCCCAGCACGCCTGTCCCGGCGCCGACGTCCACAACATTCCGGACGCTGCTGTCGGCAAGAGGACGACTGATGTCGCCCAGAAAATGCAGCGTGTCAATAGAAGGAGGAAACACCCCGGCACCGTCAATCCACCTGATCTTCACTGCGTAACGGTTCAGATCAATCACCGTTGCCCCGCTTGAGGAGTTTTCATACGCCCTATTCAGATCGAAGAGCTGGAAAGGGTCCTCCAACGCGAGCTTGTAGTCGATACCGGCCAATGCCCCGTCTCCATCGTGCCTGACGAGTAGCTCATGGAACACGGGTTGTTCGCGGAGGTTCGCTATGCGCGCCAAGAGGCCATTAACGTCGGACAAATCGAATCGGACACCACAGTCCTGCAATACCCAAACGACGAGCATCTCGGGTTGCCCGCTTTGCGAGGGATCCGCCCTGTCCAGAATCTTGCGGAAGAACTCCCCTACCGGCGACAGCCGGTCCAAGAACCGCTGGTCGGCGTAGAGCGTCGCAACGGCGTGCAACAGGTAGGCCACCACATGGAACGCATCCTGACGTGACTCGTCGACCCCCAACTGAAACACGTCCTCCAATACCCTCGCCAAAGCTCTGTCGAATTCACGTTCTTCGGCAGACGTTTCAACGATGCAATACAATATGCGCTCCGATTCGGAAGGCAGTTTCGTGATTCTGCTCAGGCCGGCAAGACTCAAGAGCGCAGACAGCCTGGTGTCTGGATCGTCGCATCGAGTCAGGCGGTGGCAGAGCGGTTGCAGGGCAGACAGATCGTGAGGGAACTGCATGACTTCGACGTGCGCGCGGCAGTACACTGCAAGCATCTGGCAGGCGGGCCGGTCGTCAGGAAGGCGCTCTGCAATTGCCTGCAGCAGAGACGTGCCGCCGAGCAGGCATATTGCCGACACGAACGAGTTTTCGGCCGAGAGAGACGTTGCATACTCTTCGTGTGCCGATTGGCCAGGCGGACACAGAAGATGAAACCCGGCAGTCCGGCAAGCCTCGATCTTCTGCCGTAGCGAGGAGCCGTCGACAGGGCAGACGTCGTTTGGCGTGTCTCTCGACAGGACTCCGGTCGCCACGAATATGTCATTTACGCACTCGACTCCCAGGGACTCGCAGACGAATGCTGCGGCCAGGCTCAGGCCGTAACTGGCCTGTTCGAGTGACCCCGCGAAGAAGGGATCGTCGACGTGGAAGTCGAAGGCACGGTTTCGCAGAGCCCCCGCCTGCGAGGCCACTCCCAAGAATTCGAGGAAGTCGGCCGCTCGACTGCGAGCCAATTCAATCGACTGAAGAAACTCGGTCTGAGCCTCGAAATGGCACAGAATGTCCGCGCCTTCCGGCGTGCAAGATTCAATTCGACACGGAAGCACCCTGGCCCCTCTTTCGCCGGCCGTGCCGACCAGATTGAAGCGTGTCATACTGCCCCTCCGGATTCTTCAGAAAGGGATTTCGGGATGAACGCCACGACTCTCACTCCGTGTTGCTGTGGTACGACGTAGCCCTCGACTTGCCCGCGCAAGTGGTGTTCTGCTCCGGCGGCATCCCGCGCCGCCCTAAATGCCGTGTAGCCAACACCAATATCAGTGTCGGCATACTCGGGCACAGACCGTCCCGCCAACGCCTCGGAAGAAATGGTCTCGCTAGAAACGGACGGGATCGTCACCTCTGCAATATCTCGGGCGAGCAGGCGGCCTTTCCCTTCTTCTGTGATACGAACTCGTACTACACCGGGAGCGAGATCGTCTGCCGCTACAATCCAACCGGGAATCCCATCGGGCGTAACGGTCTCACAAATCTCCATGGAAACGACCTGGTGACTCTCGTCCTCCAGCAGGATTTCATCTGCCGCGACCGGCGTGCCCTTCGGCCCGACCGTCTCGCGAAACGTTTGCACGGCCTTCTGAACGATTTGTTCCTTCTGCTCTGCGGGCATTTCCTCCCACGCCTTCATCTCTTCCAGAAGGGATGCCGCCTCGCCAAACACCTGCTTCCACTCTTGAATCTGCTTCTGGTTAGCGGGGTCTGACTTGAACTCCTCCAGTTCCGGGTCGTGCCTCAACTCGTCTTCCCCGGAAAGAACGCGAAGAATCAGCTTGATTTGGTGCGAGTTTTCCATGTCGCCTGCTTGAGACCTATGGTAATACATCTCGGTTCAGAGGAACATTCAAACGGCTCTTCTTGCCGCAATTCGAGGAGTCGCGGGTAACCCGTCGCTATTTGGATTAGCAGATTCGGACTGCCTACGCGGGAAGTTCCCGCTCACGTTTTCGTTGGCGTTCTTGCGCGATGAAGTCGTACACTTCCTCATCGAATAGAGGGAGGAAGGAGCCTCCAAATCGCTCCTGAGACAAATCCCCCAGCTTCTCGTATATCGTGTTATTGCTAATTCCTGACGTTATCTGCACAAGTAACTGTTGAAGAGCCCGAGGGCATGGTTGACGATCGGCGGTGTTGAGTATTGCAGCCAATGTCTTGCGAATTCGATCGGTGGAGTCCTTGCCGTCGGTTGTAGCTAGCAGCACAGCATCAATTGCCTCGCTATGCGTGTTCCCAATCAATCGCTCGAACGAGTAATGCGACACCTCAACGCGAAAGGAACCGTACTCTGAGTAGTTTTCTTCGCCTGCCATCAAATGCTAGCGAATCCACGCTTATAAACCTTTCGGTTCATCAACAAAGGTATTCAGGTGGTGTCGCTGTCGAGGCACTTCCTGAGAATCATCTCCGCTCTATTAAGTCGCGTCTGTACCGCAGGGCGCGATATATTCAGTTTCTCAGCGATGATCTGGAGCGTACGTGGCTTGCCGGATTGCCCTGAGGCGACACCTTCTGGCAGTTCCAGGAAGCGAAGCCAAATCACTTCCCTCTGCTTCTCCGTTAAGAGCTGGAGACAGAAGCGCAATCGCACGCGTCTTCTTACCCATATTTCCTCTTCGGCGATCCTCCCTTGCAGATCATCATCCGGATCAGGAACGAGTGAAACATCTGTGTTCGTTCGTCCCTCATGTTTCCGTCTTGTCTCTCTCCGTTTGATGATATCGATGCTCGCATTGCGGGTGATCTTCATGGCCCACGCCAAGAAAGTATCGCCACGATACTCCTCGCGTCGTTCACAGATCTTCCTCAGTGCATCCTGAACCGCGTCCGCAGCGATGTTCGCGTCGCGAACCACCCTATTCGCGGCAACTATGAGATCGGGTCGGACCTGTTCAATAAGGGTGACCCACGCCTCCGCATCGTTATGCAAGAGGGCCCGCTCTGCGAGGGCGTTCAGTTCTTCGTTGTCCACTGCAGAAAGTCTTATCTGTTTCAGGCCGCGTCGGAGCGTCACTCGCAACTGGCGCAATACGGCGGAATGCTCCGCTTACACCTCGGGCCGCAAGGTTTTCCGATTTGTCGCGCTAGCGCTTTGCATCAATTGGCGTAGTCTACTTCAGACGCACGCGTTCCCCAATGAGTTGTTCGGAATGGGTAGACGCGCAGAGCGTCCGTTTGGAGACATCGCAACTGCCCGGC
The DNA here is from genome assembly GCA_964444795.1 of uncultured Planctomycetaceae bacterium. Taxonomy (GTDB): domain Bacteria; phylum Planctomycetota; class Planctomycetia; order Pirellulales; family Thermoguttaceae; genus JABMRP01. The sequence continues at coordinate 58,924 of CAYUIQ010000014.1, read as the reverse complement.
CAGGTAAGCGAAGATCACGGAGCGGCGTCGCAGGCGGTTCTTTCAGTCATCCGTATACGAGGCCCCACCACTCCAGGAGGGTAGTATACCATGGACACGCATATGCAGCAACCAACCATAGCCTTCAGGACGATGCCAGATTGGGGAGGCTTTCGCCAGCGTGTTCGGCATCTGGCGAACCTGATTGGCCGCTACATGGATTCGGGCGACGGATTCACGATGGACTCGACAGGTCGTCGAGTAATCCGAGATGCCTGGAGCGTCTCGCTCAAATCGAATGAGACACGGTTCCGCGGGAAGCCAGCCCAAGCCGAACTTGTTGCCGATATTGCAGACAAGCTCTCGGTAGTCGACGCGTCCGAGGAGGACCTCTTCTTCGGCGGTTGGCCGGATGACGGCTGTTATTACCTGGACCTCAACCACCTGATAGAGGGGCAGGCCGAAGCGGTCGCCTTCGCGCAGGACCACGAACAGAAGGCCATCTATCACCTCTGGACTGGCCAGTTGCTGGCCGTCCCTCGACTCCCGAATCGGAGGCGAGCAGCATGACAGCCGTTTCCGTCGAATCGCTTCCGAGCGAGTGGCGTCGCCTCACGATTTGCGGAAAAGACGCGACGGTCGTCCAGAGTTAGGCATGTCAGCGGACCACGTCCTTCCACCACTCGGCTCCGCGACGGGAAACGCCGTCTCCTTGGGACGCGGGCGCGGAAAGCAGCACATTCGCCCCAAAACACGTTGGAGAACAACCATGGCTACTTACGCAGACATTGAGATTGCGGACATCGTTATCTGCCGACCCCGCCGGGAACCGGACGACCAGAAGGTCAAGACCCTGGCTGATTCGATCCGTACGATCGGCCTCCAGCATCCCATTGGCGTGACCGCCGACAACAGGCTGATTCACGGACGGCATCGATTGGAGGCCTATCGCTTGCTCGGACACAAGTCCATCCCGGCGATGATTCATGAAATGAACGACCTTCAGGCGGAGCTCGCGGAGATTGACGAGAACATCCAGCGATCACAATTGACGGCCCTGGAGGAAGCACAGGCTCTGAAGCGGCGAAAAGCCATCTACGAAAAACTGCATCCCCAGACGAAACAACACCGGGCCGGAGGCCACGCCAGACACGGTTCTGCAGGCGACAAGTTGTCGTTTGCAGAAGATGCCGCGGAGACGACCGGTAAGGGCCGGCGGACAATCGAGCGGGCCGTGGCCATCGCCCACGCCATTCCCGAACACCTCCAATCGCTAATCGCCGATACACCGATCGCCAACAACAAGCGACAACTGGAGACCTTGGCTCGCTTGTCGAGCGAAGAACAGTGCCGGGTCAGTCAGCGGCTAGCCTCTGGTGCCGCCAGGACAGTTGAGCAGGCAATCGCGGAAGGTCCGCACGAGCAAGAGAACTCCGCTGAGCCGGCGAAGTCAACTCGACCGCCCATCTGCCCAACTTGCGAACACAGTGAATTCGATCCGGAAGACGGAGACTGTCTTCGATGTCACGAGCCGGGTGTCGTCCCTCCCAGACCGACCGCGACGAGATCCGACAAAGATCTCCCGGCAGAAGATCTCGGCGAGGATATTGCGCCGGCGGACAGGCCGGACCGGCGGTTGGAGATCACTTGGTCACGTTCGCTGGATCGGTCGCTGGACGACCTTCAGCAGGTCATCCTCCAACACGTCAACGCCTGGCGCGAGGAGCACCTCGCATGCCCGTGGCCTGTCGTGGTCAAACGCGTCCAGTCGGTCCTGAACGACGTCTGCAAGAATCTCGCGGAGTAGACAGAAATCACAAGCCAGTGCTTCCGCTGGACAAGTATGTGCATCGGTGGCGCCGAGGCTCTTGGCTAATCCAGCCATCTCGAAGTTCAGAACAAACGTGGAGCATTCCAGATGATGACCCCTTGGAACAGGAACATACTTGACCACTTCCGGAATTCGATCAGGTTCTGCCTGTGGGGATGTTTGGCGCTGAACTGCCTGATGGCGTCGATATTCTCGATCTGCTGGGTCTACGCGTTTCTCACCCACCTCTGGCGCTACTGTCTGCGGACGATATTCGGATCGGACTGGTAATCCCCATTTTCATCGGCTCCCGCAGGAGGCCATCCCGTGGAAGAAGAAATCCGATCACAACACGAGAAGGCGACCGTCCGGAATTCGTGGAATCGCACACTAAAGGACGCGGGCCAGTCGTCCACGCGGCATCGATTGACGGATAACGGGGGAATCGAGTCGTACGTCCAATCCGAGAAGACGGCCTGTCACTGCGGATGTATCGAAGAACCGGGAGGATTCTGTTCGGTCTGTCAAGAGCTGATCTGTGCGAAGTGTTTCACCCGTTGCGCCGGGCCGAAGTGCCTGCGACCCATTGGCCCGTGTTGCATGACCATCGCCGAGGACGAGCAACACAACGAGGTGCCCCTCTGCGGCGATTGCTACGAGCAGTCCACGCGAAAGAAACTGGCCCGTTCCTTCTTTTCACTCGTTCTTTCCCCATTCATCCGTTTCAAACACTGATGCCGGAAAAGCTACCCAAGTTGATTGAAGACCTCCTGTACGCTGAGGAGCATCGGCTTCTCAACGACTCGATCGGCCGCGCAATGAAACGAGCGATCGGGTGCGGCGTCGCAGACCGCTTCATTATGGACTTCGTCGACCAGCGCGTCCGCACCCACAGAATCCGACAGGCCTTTACCGGGCCGTTTCCCATGCCCAAGCTCACTCGCGGCGATTTCCTGATTGGGCTTGACCTCCGAGGCCGTCCCCTGTTCTGCCCCAGTCAGTTTTTCGGCGAACCGTCCCTAACCGTCGGATCCACCGGTTGCGGGAAAACGACCAAATCCCGTTTCTGGCTGCTGCAGTTGGCAGCCAAGAACGCCTGTTGGGGACTAGATATGAGGAAGCGGGAATTCGCGATCCTCAGGCCGTACCTGGCGCGGATTGGCGTTTCGCTACGAGTCGTCCCCGCCCGTCAGTTGAAGCTTAACCCGCTGCAGGTGCCTTATCGAACGGATCCTCGCGAATATGCCCCGCTTATCGCGGAGATCCTCGTCAGTGCTTTGAAATCACCGCCCAGGGCGACAAAACTCCTCCACGCGACAATCCTACAGGTTTACGCGGAGTGTGGCGTTCTGGATGGCACCGAACGATATCCGACCTTGTTTGATTTACGTGAAACGGTGGCCGCGGACAGGGGCGCCAATCGGCAGGCCCAGCAAGCGGTTTTGGATTCACTCGATCCCGTATTGCGCTCGATTCCGGAAGTCTTGGCCTATCGTTACGGATGGACGACGCACGCATTGGCGAGAAGGCACATCATCTTCGAGTTTGGGGGAATTTCGGAGACGGACAAAGATCTCCTCGTAAACACGCTTGTCCTCGGCGAGTTTGTTTCGCGGATTTCCCAGGGTATCTCGAATCCGAAGATGGACCTCTACATCTGCTGCGACGAGGCGGCTCGGCTCGTCCGCTCTTCGGATGACTGCATGTCCGACCTGATTACGGTCGTTCGCGGGACGGGTGTTTCGCTCGATTTTGCGCTGCAGAGCGCCGAATTGAGCAAGTCGATTATGAGCAACAGTCCCAACAAATTCCTCGGCCGCTGTTCGAGCTATTCGGACCTCGAAGTCATCGGCGCCTCCATGGGTCTTACCCGCGACCAACGCCGCTGGGTGACAAAAAACCTCGTACCAGGGATGTTCGTCGGCCAGTTAGGGCAAGGCGATTGGCGAGAACCGTTTGTCTTTAGGATTCCCAAAATGAACTTCAAACGGCCGAATCCGACCGAGCCCGCCCACGGCGGGCCCATGGGCACACTGCCTGGCTGATCGATTGTCGAGAAACCCATTAGCAGGTGAGGAAAGGCATGTGCAGCCAAAACCGTGGCAGCAAGGATCGGGAAGACAACTTGGGCGACCTGGCCGATTTGCCGGTGGTCGCCGCGACTGAGTATCTCGACTGGTACGCCGCTACCACCGGCGGCAAGAGAGATGAAAAAGCGGAAGTGCCAAAGTCCAAGGTTGTCGTGCTGAGCGGGGAAAAAGTGCATTTCCTGCAAACGGTCATCGACAACCCGGACAGGCCGTCTAGTGCCTATGCGAAACTGGCAAAGATGGGCGTGCAGAAGGCGATCAGGATTAGGAAGCAGCTTGTCGATCAAGGGTGGATTCGCGAGACGCGGTTGAATGCGAGTAGCCGCGGCGGGGCCACGATCTTGATCGAGCCGACAGAGCGCGCCATCGAGTTGTTCAAGGGAAAGCAGGATGTATGACCGGTGGTCGCGTTCACGAATTGATGTTGGATCTGCTGGAAAAGGCGATCCAGCGGCCGAATGTCGTTGTGTCGCGTCAGGTTCCCGCACGCCCCAGGAAGGGAATCAGCTACATCGACTTGGTAGCTGAATTCGGCGGGAAACGTCTGGCGATCGAGGTTGAGATGACCTCCCGGCGGGCTGTCAACGACCTCCACAAGGCCGCGGCCGTTGGCGCGACTTGGCTCTGGATTGTCGGGCCGAATCGCCGGGTCACCAAATCGGTCTCCGAGCGCCTCCGAAAGCTGGGCGTGGACGAGAAAAGACCTTGGCTTCGTTTTCTGACGTTTGGTGAGGCTGTGCAACACGTCGGGGAGTTATTTCGCGATTTCCCGGTGTCTTAGTCACTTGGAAAACGAGTGGAAATCCGAAATCGCGAATGTCGACATCCGATGGCCGCCCGAACCGGCCGCGTGCCTCGAACAGCAAGGGAGCACAGAACGGTGCAACCGGAAGTGGATTGGCCGAATGTGATCGCCCTGGTGATGACAGTCACCGCGGTGATTGTGGTGATAAAGACCTACGAGTACATCGTTGCCTTTTTGGGGAGGATCAAAGACATGGGTCCCGGACATCCAGTGGACGATCAGCTGTGGGGGCTGGTCGCATTCGGTTTGGTTGCCGTCACGATTCTCGGCGTAATCCGAATTCTCACAAGAAGAAGGGACTGATCGCGAGGTTCGATCTTGCGTCGGTCCAAGAACTCGACCATTTCTCAAAGACCGTCTGGCGGTTTTGGCACATTGGAGACTGATTCCATGCTCAAAGTAGCAGTCCATCAAAAAAACGACTTACGAAGAGGGCTCGGCCCGGCGGTCGCCCATGGGCGGCTGGTGGCAAAGGGGATTCCCACCCGATACGTCGTGGCCTGCCCGGCGCTGGCCGATGACCCGTTACGAGGGGGTGCGATCTGCCGAGAGACCGCGCGGCGGCTCGTCGATTCCATCAAGGCTATGTCTTCGCCAAAAGGGCTCGCGTTCCCTCCTCAGGGGCTTCACGGCCTGCTTCGACAGACGATCGAGGAGGCACGGAATACGATCTTAGTCCGTTCCATGTCCCGCGAGGCCGAACTGGTTATTGCCGTGGCCCGGGGAAACGAGATACACGTCGCCTGCACGACAAACATCACCGCAAGCGTTGGGCGCGAAAGTGTCTCCCGGTCGGTGCCCGCGCGAAGGATCGATTCTCCACCGATCGACTCAGAACCAAGAGTCTCCGGGAACATCGTGTCCGTTCGTACGCAGCCCGGCGAACGATTCCTGGCCGTTGCGCCGGGGTTTCCCCATCGATCGGGCAACGGCAACAACGAGAATCTGTCTCGGGCACTCCACGACGTGTGTGGGGGCGGGCTTCGTTTGTCCGCGGTGGGCCGCGTGCTGTCAAGATTGCTGGCTTCGGCAAGACCGGCAGACCGACTGATCGTTGGCTTCCAGACACAACAAGGTATTCCTGCGGACGTCCAAGGTCCGCCGCGTGGCGAAGTGCCCCCAGAACTGACGCCGGCCCCAACCGGCCCGACCGGCAAAGCGGTTGCTGCGGACAGAAACGCCGCAGTGGAAGCTTTGAGCCGACAACTCGACGGCCTGCAGCGCGCCGTGGAAGCCACTGCCAAACAACGGACTCCGGATGAAGATCGCAGCGCACTGCTGCTGCGGCAGCTACAAGACCGTGAGCAACGGGACATCGACGAGCACATCGTCCAGCCCATGATCCGGCAGATCATGCTTCTGTACGACCGGCTTGACCGGAGACCCAACGGTGAATCGAACGACGCCATGGCCGCGGCAAAGGTGGATGTGCGGGAGTTCTTGAGTACCTACGGTGTGGAACCGTACCAGACGCCGGGCCATCGATTTGACCGAGACACTCAACGGTGCGTCGGCGCGAAGAACGCGGCAGGACCTTCGGCGGACGGCATGATCGCGGTCCGCGTCCGCGACGGCTTTCGACGGAAGAACACGACCATTCGATACGAGGAGGTCATCGTCTGGCGGCACGAGTCTCAAAACCTTCAGTACGAGGAGATCTGATTATGGCAGTCATTGGAATCGATTTCGGCACCACCCAGTCGAAGATGGCGTGCATTGACGACTTTGGAAGGGCCCGATCGCTGGTGAATTCCGAGGGTGAGGAGATCACTCCGACGGTCGTCAGCTTCGAAGACAACGGCGATCCGATCATCGGACGTCAGGCGGCAAACGAAGCCCTGGCCAGGCCGGGGACGACTTTCCGCGATTTCAAACTCAAGCTGGGCTCCAAGGAAGTCCTCTACACCTCACCCACCGGCGAAAAATACACGGCAACCGATCTTACCGAGTTGGTGCTGGGCAAACTGAAGCGGGATGCCCAGGAGGGGTTGGGCGAAGAGGTCAAACTGGTCGTAATCTCCGTACCGGCGAACTTCCAGGACGACCAGAAAAGCGAACTCTTGACGGCGGCCAAGAGCGCGGGGCTTGACGTCCTCTCGCTCATCCCCGAGCCGACAGCCGCCGGGGTTGCTTATGGCCTGGAGAAAGGGCAAGACCAAACCGTGCTGATCAGCGATCTAGGGGGCGGCACGTACGATGCGAGCATCGTGCGGTCCAAGGGCGAGCGGATCGAAGTACTCGGCACGGCCGGCATAGCCGATCTGGGTGGGCGGCGGTACACGGAGATCATCGAAGCGTACTCCCTGGATGCGCTGGCCCGGGAAACGGGCCTTCGACCCAATCTCCAGAAAGATCCGGCTCTCTGTCACGATCTCCACGATCGTGCGGAACAGGCCAAGTTCGCCCTGGGTGTCAAAGGCAGCGCAAAGCTCATGCTATCGGCCGGCGGTCAGTACCACACAGTGGAACTGACTCGCGAGGAATTCGAGCGGGCGATCGCCAATCTGATTTGCCAGATTGTCGAAAAGGCCGGCGAGCTTCTGAAGGATTGCGGCCTCAGAAAAGAGGACCTGGACAGGATTCTGCTGGTGGGCGGCGGCAACAAGATCCCGTCGATCAAGGCGGCCATGGAAAAAGCGTTCGGGCGCCCGGTGGCGCAGGACATCGACCCAATACGGGCCGTGGCCTGGGGCGCGGCGATCCAAGCGGCCATTGAGGCAAGCAAGGGTACGGGCAGTTTGACCTTCAGGGGACGAGCGATCCCAGCACCCAAGCTCAACGTCCAGGACGTGACCGCCCACGGCATCGGGTGTTGCGTCGACGACCCTAACCTCAACGAAATCAACGCGGTCATCGTCCAGCGCCATACGCCCATCCCGTGTGAGCATGAGGACCTGTTCCGATTGAAGCTTCCCGATCAGACGGACGCCCACATCCGGGTACTGCAGGGTGAAGAAGGAGAGGCCGCCGGCAAATGTCTCACGATCGGCGAATTGACGCTCAAGGGCCTCCCGCCCGACCCCAAGCTCCCCAAGCGAATCCACGTCGTCTATCGACTGGACGGCAACGCCATGTGCAGCGCGGAAGCCGAGGACCTGGTGAGCGGAAAGAAAACGCAGATGCGGTTTGATTACTCCCGAGGAGTGGCCAGAGCTTCGGCCGGCTAACCTCGGCTCTTTCCCGAAACTCACACCAAGAACGCGTAGAAAAGCAACTTTCCCAATTCGATGCGATTGGCAGGGGCGTCGCGAAGCACGCCCCGGAAGACCGCCAACTTATTCCTGTACGAGTTCCAAAAGGAGATACAGACCATGAGACAATCCAGGGCCCTTCCCGGCCGCAACGGTCAGCAGCCCCAGGACACCGTTTTGGTCATTGACCGTTCGGGCTCGATGGAGATGACCGATTACCAGCCGTCGCGTATGGCCGCGGCCAAAGCCAGTGGCCAAGAGTTCGCTCGGACCAGGGCCGGTCTCTGCTTACGAGACCGCGTCGCCGTCGTCTCCTACGAGTCCGCGGCAACGCAGCATTGCGGCCTTCTGCAGCTCGAGAGCGATCTGGCACGAGTAGAAAATGCTATCGGAAGCATCCGAACAGGAGACTTTACGGCAATAGGAAAAGGCCTCCGTCGGGCCGCAAAGATACTCCTGCCGGAAGATGATTCGCCGTGCGCGAAGTTCGCCAACTGGCTCTGCGGGAGGGAGAGCGATTCGGTCAGGCCCGGTGCCCTCCAAAGGATCATCCTGCTATCCGACGGACACCACAACCACGGGCCCGACCCCTTACCCATCGCGAAGCGTTTGCGAAAGGCAGGTGTTCTGATCGATTGCATCGGCATCGGCGGAACTCCCGACGAAGTCGACGAAGACCTCTTGCGACGCATCGCCAGCCGGACCGGCAACGGAAAACGTCGCTACCGGTTCATCAAGAACCGGCATGATCTGACCGAACACTATCGGACCCTGGCAACAAGCATTACTCGCTAGTACGGCTACGAGTCGAAACGAAAGGTCCTTACCGTTCCATCGCTTCTATTACCGAAACACGGAGACTGGCAATGCTCATCATCACCAACGCTCTGGAATTCCTGATTGTCGGGTTGGTCTACTTCTTCACAATCGCCCTGGACGTGATCTTCTTCTTCCTTGTCATTCGCGCGTTGGCCATCCGATGGCCCAATGGCGTCATCGGCAACCTGGACCGAATCGGTTCACCTTTGATTGAGTCGCTGGACAGCGATCTGGGCAAGTGGATACCCGTCATCTCGATGCACGGCCGACTACTACTGATCGCCCTCGTCCTGACCTTATGTCGTGTGAGTGTGGCCGTCTTGCTTGCACGGCTGTGCTGAATCGGGAATTCGAGGGTCTGAGACTATTGGCCCGTCGCCATAGAAAGAGCCCATCGTTGAGAAGTCACCTTCTTCATCCACTGGAGAAAACAATGAAGATCAGTCGATCGCGGTATCAAAACGCGAAGAACACGCTGGAGAAGATGGATTCTCTCCGGCAGATCGTGAGGATATGGGAAAGTGCCCTTCAAGGGGTCCGCAACGAACTGAGGCCGGCCGTGCGTTCCATATCGATCAGCAAAGGTGGTCATGTCTCGACGGAGTTCGACGCCAACCTGATGGGAGCGGCCGGCGGGGAGGGAGCCCTGAGCGCCATCACCGGTGGGAACAGTCAGTCCGAAGATCTGGACAACATGAAAGAGGTCCAAGGGGACGCGATTCCGATCCTCGGCAGCAAAGACGTCGATTGACCTGAGCGACCGGACTTTCAGGTTAGGTCGCACGATGTGCAATGGGACGCGGATTGCGGTGGGCCGCCCGGCCATGACGACCGGTCTTCCGGCGCCAGACGGTGGCTATGCAGTCGCCCACGGTACCACGCGTTTCGGCGCCGTATGGGGCAGGTTTGCCCGGCAATTCGTTCTCACGTGCGCCGCGGCGGCTATGCCCGACGACGCTCGAAAGACTACCTTACTCTATTGACCAATGATGGACCCATGCCCGACAAACTCCTCACCTCCACGGAAGCGGCTCGGCGTCTGGGGGTCAGTGTCCACCGGTTGTACGAGTGGCTTGCCCAGTCGGATCGGGGGAGATTTCTCCTTCGGGGTGCCCCAATCACGGTGGAGTACTTTCAGAGCGGGGCCAAGGGACAGGGGCCGATTCGAATCTCGGTCAGGGAGGTCGAGCGGTTACTCGACCGGATGCGAGTCAAACCGACGACCCAGCGCAATCGCCGAAATCCGACAATCCGGACGGCCCTGCAACACATCACGGCCAAACCGGGCCGTCCCGATGAATGACCGAGGGAGCCTCAGTCAGAGCCCCTTGGCGGCAAGAACCCGCGTCGGCTCCCCGTGGACTCCATGCCGCGGGGGGAACGCGGGGGAAAACGAACCGATTTCTGGCCGAGCCTCCCGACGCGTGCGAGCGTCTGCTCCGGTTCTTGCCTGTGATCCACGAAATGTGACCAGCCACCACATTACGCGGCACTCTCTGACCCGTTCTTGCCCAGGGCGGCCCACAGCGGGCTGATGTACTGGTCGGCCCACTGGGCGTAGTGCTCCCAACAGACGCGGGGGGAGTTACCCATCAAGCCGGCCAACACTTCGATCGTGACCTGTCGGCCCGTGTAGTATCCCGACAAGGTCCGTTTGGCAAACGTGTGACAGCAGCTATACATGCATCGATCCGGCGGGAGGTCGAGCTTCTTCTTGATCGCCAAGAACCGGACGACGCAGTTGGCTCGTTTCCACGCCTTCCCTCGTGGGGATCGAAACAAGGGGACTCCCGATCCTTTCGGAGCCGCTTGAATCAGCCGACGCGTCGTTGTTTCGACCTCATCGCAGAGCATGATCCGGCGATCTTTGCCCGTCTTCTTCGCCGTCTTGTGCCCGTGTTCTCCGTCCGCCGTTCTGGCCTTGAGCAGATAGTACATCCCCCGCTCCGTCTCGACGACGTGATCGGCCGTGACCTTGGCCAGTTCCGAGTAGGGGCGGGCACCGGTCAAAATGCAGGCCTTGATGAATTGGGCGAACTGCTCGTCGGTTTCCCCGTAGATCGCCTCTTCTTCCTCGGGCGTAAAGGCCGTCACCCGGGGAGTGGCCGCCGGTTTGGTATATCCGGCGACCGGATTGACGTCCAACTCCTCGTACTTGCCACAGAAGTTAAACGCGGCAATCACCGACCCGATCACGTTTCGCTGCGTGTTGTTGTTCCAGGTCTTGTGCCGCTGGAGCCACGTTCGCAGATGTTTCTTCTTGAACTCCGTGACCTTCAATGCACCGCAGAAACCGCACAGGTCGTTGAGCCAGCCTTGGACTTGGCTTGCCCATCCGGAAGTTGCCGTCTGGTGAAGGTCCGTCAAATACACTTCGCAGACGCGGGCAACTGTCCATTCTCCCGAAGCTGCCGGCGAAGGCTTGGCCAGCTCCTCCTGCAGCTTGATCCGGGCCAAGGCGAGTCGGGCCGCTTCTTTGTTCTCCCGGCCCCGGATTCGTTCGCCCTTTTCATCCAGCAGGGGGGCGCGTTTTCGCGTGCCGGGCTCAGTGATGTACCAGGTGTCCGTCTGCCGCCAGTGCCAGGCGGAGCCGTGGGGCTGCCGACGCTTTCGTTTCCTTGCCATTTGAGAGATGTCCTTTCCGTGGTTGTCCCGGTTGCCGCCGGGGGTTGCAGCGACGGTGTCACGCAACGATACTGGGGGTGGAGCCGCATTCGGTTCCTTGCCGCCAAGGGGCCACTAAACGGGTTGCCGCCCGTGGCCCCTTGGTCTTTTTTATGCGCCAACAGTGGCCGCCTCGGTCGATCGCGCCGAGGTCTTGAGAACCTGCCCGCGTATCTGCTCCAAGAAGGGAGAGTGTCCACATGACTGGGTTCCTTGCCAAACCACGGGCCGATTGCCGCCGGCCGTTACCGCGCTGTTTGCTACACAGAATTGCTACACTGGCCACTGCTGTGATTTCACTCGCCATTTCACAATCCCTTTATACCACAGTAGTTAGGGCGCAGTCAAGTGCCCGACCCAACATCGTTTTAATCATGGCCGACGACCATTGCGCCCAGGCGGTCAGCGCCTACGGCGGGATGCTCGCTCCGATCGCGCCGACACCGAACATCGATCGCCTGGCCACCGAGGGGATGCTCTTTCAAAGCGCGTTTGTCACCAACTCGATCTGCACCCCCAGCCGGGCCGTGCTCTTCACGGGCAAGTATTCCCACGTAAACGGTGTCTACAAGTTCACCGCCTTGGACCAAAGGCAGCCGACGCTGCCCAAGATGATGCGGGCCGCCGGCTATCACACGGGCTTTGTCGGCAAATACCATCTGCATAGCAACCCGGTCGGGTTCGACTATTGGTCGATTCTGCCGGGACAGGGCAGTTACATCAACCCGCAATTCATCGAGATGGGCGACGAAGACCCCAGCGGATGGGTCAAGCGGGGGAAGCGGACCGGGTACGAGGGCCATTCGTCGGACGTCGTGGCCGATAAGGCGCTCCACTACCTCAAGGACGTCCGGCCCGGCGGCAAGCCGTTTCTGTTGTTCTGTCATTTCAAGGCGACGCACGATCCGTTTACCCACGCCCCGCGCTACGCCGAGTTGTTCGAGGACGTAACGATCCCCGAGCCGGATAACCTCTTCGACGATTTCGCCACGCGCACCAAGGCACTGGCCGGGACCACCCAATACATCGGCCATCGGCTCAACGGCATGGACTTTCGCCGCGAGACGGCCCATATCACCGACCCGACGGAGCGAAAGCAGGCCCAGTATCAGATTTACCTGAAGAAGTACCTGCGTTGCGTCCGCGGGATCGACGACAACATGGGCCGCATTCTCGATTACCTCGATCGCTCGGGACTGGCACGCAACACGCTGGTCGTCTACACGTCCGACCAGGGTTTCTTTCTCGGCGAGCATGGGCTGTACGACAAACGGTTCATGTACGAAGAATCGCTCCGCATCCCGCTGCTGGTCCGCTGGCCCGGCACCGTGAAACCCGGCGCGGTCAACACGGACATCGTGCTCAATCTCGATTTCGCCCCCACGCTCCTGCAAAGCGCCACCGTGAAACCGCCGGAGGACATGCAAGGCCGCGGCCTCGGGCGACTGCTCCGCGGCAACACGCCGGACGACTGGCGCCGGTCGATGTACTACCGCTACTACCTTTCTCACTTCAACACGGAGCCCCACACCGGCGTCCGCACGGCGACCCACAAGTTGATCCACTTCGACCGCATCGACGCGTGGGAGCTTTTTGATCTGACGGCCGACCCGAAGGAGATGGATAATTTGTACGGCGATCCGAAGCACGCGGCCGTTAGCGCCGAGTTGAAAGCGGAGCTTACGCGGTTGCGGGAGCTCTATGAAGACGACCCGGCCGACGTGGGCGCGAATCCGCGGACGGGGTTTTGAACGACGGTTATTCGGAGACGTTACGCCGTAGGCGTTTCACAACATAGCCCAGGGTCGCGCAGCGCACCCTGGGTGTCGTTGCAGAACATAATCAACTCCAACGGAGTTGCACAACCGGGTGTCGCCATGTGGAACGCCTTTGGCGTTCGTGTTGTCGTTGTGGCCTCGCGACCCAGGGTGCGCTGTGCGACCCTGGGCTTTGTTGGTAAACCCCGTTGGGGTCGACGTCGCGGAGATCACGGATCCCATTCAGGGGCCTCTGTCGTCAGACGGAGCTTCCTGCAGTCGGCACAGAAGCAGCTATGGGAGGCTGAGTAGAATGAGTAAACACTGGCAGAAGGTCGTCGCGGAAGGAAGGTCCTTGGAAGTTCGCCTCCAGCGATTCTCCCAGGCTCAGGTTGTTTCATTTGCGGCAGGATGCGCTCAGCATATCTTCGACCACTTCGTTAGCTTGTACAAGGTTGAGGGTGTCTCTAATGATGCAGTATCCGCCTTCGTTAGGGCGATTGAAAACGGACTGGCCACATCGTGGGCGGGTCAGGCCGGCACGGGAGATGCGCAGGCGGTAAACACGGCGATTAGCGCAATCGATCGCCTTCTTGAGGAAGAGCAGCTTCTCGAAGGTGCAACAGACACAGGGGCCCACAACATAGACCAGATAGCAGCCTCGGTTTACAAGACATTACAGTGTCTGCGGGATTCCAGCCACACTGGATACGCTATTGGCGCGGCACACTGCGCCTATGGGGCTATCTTGCAGTGGTATGTAATGGGAATGGGAGACACTGTGGCTTGGAGTGAGGAGGAGTCCTTCAAGCAGGAGGGAGAATGCGAAGCATGCTGCACGGAGATTGACTTCCAGATGAAGTATCTGGCAGCAGTCGAGACTCTTGGACGGGATGCTGGGGCATACTCTCAAGTCATAGAGAGGATGGGCCGTGCCTGACGACCAGTGAAAAAGGGGGACAGGCACCTCGCGGCAACCCTTTAACTAGACTTCCATCCGGTTTGGGGTCGGAGCCAGTCCCCCTTTTTCACTCCAACATCGTTAGTGGATTCTTGCGGTTGGCTAGGGGAAAGGTCACCGGCCGGCTCAGCCGTTGGGACTCGAAGACGGCGACGATCATCTCGGTGGCGGTTCGGGCTTCTTCGATGTTGGACAGCGGCTCGCGGTCTTCCTCGATCGAGGCGATCAGATCCTTCACCGCCGCCACGTTGCCTTCGTGGAGTCCGCCACCGTCTAGCGGCTCGGGCTTGCCGGGTCCGGCCGAACTGACCGAGGTCCACTGCTTGCCGGTGCGACCGGGTGACCAGGAGGAATCTTCCAACAGGCGTACGTCGGGCAGGTAGCCCGTGTCGTGTAATTGGAGTACGCCGCGCGAGCCGAAGATTCGCAGCCCAAACCGCGACGGACTCCCCCGACCGTCGCGGACCGAATCGAAGTAGCCGGTCAGACTGTTGGCCAGCCGATACACGGCATGAACCTCGTCGCCGGCCAGCGGTCCGATCCCCTCGTTGCCGTCGGCCACGTCGGCTCGCGTGATGGGCCGTCCGTCTTGCCAGACGGTGGCGAAACACGACTGGGGCTTGCCGCCGAAATGGCTCATCAGGTTGAACATGTGCGTACCCAGCACCCAAAGATCCTCGCCGCCGCCCCGATGATCGTCCTTGCCCCGGGCGCGAATCTCCAGCAGTTTTCCTAGTCGGCCCGAGGCGATCAACTCGGCCATCACTTTCAGCTTGGGGCTGCAACGCGTCTGATGGGCGATGGCCAGCTTGACGTTGTGCTTCTTACACGCGGCGACCATCTCGTCGGCCTCGACCAGCGACCGGCACATGGGCTTTTCGAGGTAAATCCCCCGCACACCCCGCTCGGCCGCGGCAACGACCATGTCGCGATGCTGATCGAGCCACCGCGGCCCCACGGTCACCAGATCGGGCTTCACCCGGTCGAGCATGCGTCGATAGTCGTCGAACCCTTCGCTGGCCCCGACTCGCCGCAACGCACTCTCCAGTCCCCGCACGTCGGCATCGGCCACGGCGACCACCTGCACGCCGGGTACGTCGAGCCAAACACGATCCATGCCATGGCCATAATTCCCTCGCCCCGTATGCCCGATCACCGCGGCCCGATACTCGACCCTCGCGGCACTCGCCCGTCGCGCGAGCGGCCCGGCGATGGCCGTTGCCGCCACCGAAGTGGCGAGGAATTGGCGACGGGTAACGGGGAAATTGTTTCTGCGAGACATGGTCGGGTGCCTCCGGTGGTTGGGGGTTCAAGGGTCTTCGTGGCGAGCGAGTGAAAGTGGGCCGTGAAAAAGGGGGACAGGCACCTCGCGGGCAGTCGTTCTTACGAGAATTCGATCCGGTTTGGGCTCGGAGCCAGTCCCCCTTTTTCACTCCTTCGACAACACCCACCAGACTACCGCCGGGGGCATGCGGAAGCAAGGCGGGGCAACGCTTGCCAACCAGAGCGTTGAGTGGTAGGCTGCCCTCCAATACCACGAGTTGAGCCCCGGCCTTTGTGCCGGCGCTAAACAGCTCGAAACCGGCCCGACTCCAGGAGCTGCCATGCCCCGCCTTCCATCCGTTCTGTTCGCCCTGATATCGACGACCGTTCTCGCGGCCAGTGAAGCGGCCCAGCCCGCGGCGACCGTCTTGTGCTCCCCCGACGGATCCGTCCAGGAGCAATTGGCCGCGGCCGAGTTGCGACGTTATGCGTTCCTTCGCACGGGTACGATGCTGACGGTGACCACCGGCGAGCAGTTGCCCGACCGGGGCGACGTGATCGTGGTGGCCAACAAAGCACGTCCCGTCGTCGCCCGAGTGGTTACCGACCCGGCAACACGCAAGACGATCGCCGGACTCCAGCCGCAGCAATACGTGTTGAAGACCGTTTCACTCAACAATCGGCGCGTGCTGGCGGTGATCGGGGGCGACCCGGTCGGCACGCTGTACGGCGCGTATCGGGTGGCCGAGCATCTCGGCGCGAGGTTCTTTCTACATGGCGACGTGCTACCGGATGAGCAAACGGCGTGGAAGCTGCCCGAGTTGGACGAAACGGGTCGGCCGCTGTTCGCGTTGCGTGGTGTGAACCCATGGGGTTCGCATCCGTTCGGGTTCGACCTTTGGAATACCGACGACTACAAGGCCCACATCGGCCAGTTGGCCAAGATGCGGATGAACTTCATCGGCATGCACTGTTACCCCGAGGGGCATCCCTTCGCCGAGCCAACGGTTTGGGTGGGACTGCCCGAGGACTTCGACGCACAAGGGCGCGTCGACTTCAGCTATCCGTCGAACTACTTCAACGCGCTGTTCAAACCGCCTTGGGGAACCATCTTTCCCAAGGAGACGGGCAAGTACTTGCTTGGCTCGTCCGTGCTCTTCGATCGCGACGACTGGGGGCCCGAGGTGATGCGCGACTGTTGCCCCCGGCCGACCACGCCCGAGGCGTGCAACACACTGTTCAACCGCACCGCGGCCATGTATGGCGAGGCGTTTGCGTTTGCCCGACTGGTGGGTGTGAAGACTTGCCTCGGCACCGAGTCGCCGCTGACCATGCCGGCAGCCGTGCGGCGGAAGCTCACCGCGGCAGGTAAGAATCCGGCCGATCCGGCGGTTGTGGCCGAGGTGTACGAAGGCATGTTTCGTCGCATTGCCGCGGCGCATCCGTTGGACTACTATTGGCTCTGGACGCCCGAGGGCTGGACCTGGGGCGGCAACTCGCCGGTGCAGATGAAGGCGACGGTCGACGACATCAAGATCGCGCAAGCCGCACTGGCAAAGGCCGGCTCGCCGTTTGAATTGGCCACGTGCGGCTGGGTGCTGGGACCGCAGAACGATCGATCGGCGCTGGATCGGGAACTCTCGCCCGAGGTGGCGCTCAGCGCCATTAGCCGCCACCTGGGTGAAGACCCCGTCGACCCGGCGTACGGTCGGATCGAGCGGCCGAACAAGTGGGCCATCCCCTGGATGGAAGGCGACAACGGCGGTCTGGCCGTGCCACAACTTTGGGTCGGACGCACGCGACAGGACGCCGTCGACGCGAAGCGTTACGGCTGCAACGGCCTGATGGGCCTCATCTGGCGCACCCGAATCCTTGGCCCCAACATCGCCACGCTCGCCCGAGCCGGTTGGGAACAGCCCTGGGACGAGCAGGCGGAGCCGACCGCATCGCCGGCGGCTCCCGCGAAACCCGTCGAAGGCGCACGACGTGGCAAGGCAGCCAACTACGCCGGCGCGGCCGTCGCCGAGACCGAGGACGACGTTCTCTACCAGTCATGCCGGTACGACACGGGCGGTTACGATCTGAAAGTCCCTAACGGAACGTACCGCGTAACGCTCCAGTTTTGCGAGCCGCACTTCGACTCGGCCGACCAGCGTGTCTGCGACGTGAAGGTCCAGGGCAAGACAGTCATCGAGAAGCTCGATATCTTCCGCCAGGTCGGCAAATTCGCCGCGTTGGACCATGCGATTGAAGACGTGCGCGTCTCCGACAGGCGGCTCGTGATCGAGTTGGTTTACGTCAAATCGCTGCCGTGCATCTCGGGTATCACGGTCACCGGTGCGAACTTTACCCGCAAGATCAACTGCGGTGGCCCGGCCTACAAAGACTATGCGGCCGATTTCCCACCGCCCGCCTCGGCCAACGTCAGTCTGCGCATGCGCAAGGTCCCCTGCGAAGACTTCTACACCGACTGGTCGACCGCTCTGTTCGGCACCGAAGCGGCCGAGCCGATCGCCGCGATCTTCGCTCGAATCGACAGCCGGCTGCCGCGACCGCTATCTGCCGGATGTCCTGCCGGCTTGCGACCCAACGCGCGCCCGTGGGAGCAAGTGGCCCCGGCCTACGCGTTCGTCGACGAGTTGGCCGCGTGCCGCGCGAAGGTCACCGGCCCGGGTAACCTCGATCGGTTCGATTATTGGCTCGGCACGATGCAATATCTACGTGCCGGAGCGAAGCTCGACTGCGCGGTGGGCAAGTTCCATCAAGTACACGCGAAGATCAACGCCGAGAAGGACCCCGCGCGACGCAAGCAGGCGGCCCAGCAACTCGGTCTGCCCGCCTATCGCGACATGGTAACCGCCTACACCGAAGGGTTCGGGCATCTGCTCGACACGACCACGACCAACGGCGCTCTGGCGACGGTGATGTTCTGGGAACGCTCGATCTACCCGGCCGCACTGGGCAACACGGGCAAAGCCTTGGCACAAGCGCTCGGCTCGCCGCTACCGGCCGACCTGCAACTGGCCAAGACCTACTCGGGCCGCCCACGGTTGATCGTGCCGACGGTTCGCAGCAGCGTCGCCAGCGGTGAAACGCTCCATGTGCAAGCAACCGTGCTTTCGGCCGGGCGGCCACGAGAAGTCGCCTTGCACTGGCGCTCGCTCGGCACGGGCCCGTTTGCGAAGATCCCCATGCAACATGTGGCTCGCGGCGTGTTCCGTCTCCCATTGCCGGCCGGAGCAACCCTTGCCGACTTGGAATACTACATCGAAGCGACCGTCGAGGGCGGTCTGGCGATCCGTTTCCCCGCCACGGCTCCGGCGATGAACCAAACGGTGGTGGTGGTGCCTGAGTAGACTTTATCCAGCACGCGTATCCTGGAGAGAAAGCCATGATTCGTTCAATCCCTCTCTGTCTGGCCGTGCTTGTCGGTTCGTTTCTTCCGGCGGCAAGCGCTACGGCGGCTTCGGCGGCGTTCCCCGCGCCGGTTCTTGGCGCGGAGCCGACGGTAATCAATCTGCCCGCGCCGTTCGAGCGGGTCAAGACGGGCGGTGGCGGTCGCTTTCTGGTGTTTAAGATCAAAGACGCCGCGAAGTTGGCCATCTTCGATTTGTCCCAGTTGAAAGTTGTCAAGGAACTCACGATCCCCGCCGACAAGCTCGTCTACGCCGTGGGGCAAGACCATCTGATGGTGGTTCTACCCACCCAGCGGATCGTGCAGCGATTCAGTTTGCAGACATTCGAGCGTGAGAAAATCGCGCCGATTGCGGAGCCCGATTTCGATTGCCAACACGTCTACATGGGCAGCGCCTCGGCGGGCCCGCTGCTGCTGTGGTCCAGAACACGGGGAATTCTGCTGGACGTCGAGCGGATGCGGCCCATGACCGTGCAAGGGGATATGCTGGGCGGACACTCCAAGTGGGGTCTGCACATCACCGTCTCGGCCAACGGCCAGGCGTTCTTGGGCTGGGTCGACAGCGGCTCGGGAGGAACGTATAAGCTGATGTGGCTGGAGGGCAACCGCTCGACCATCGCTTCCGGGCCCGGCGGTATCTACGGCCCGCATCAGGTTCAGCCCAACGCCGACGCCACGATGCTGTTGACCAACGGCGGCGCCGCCTACGTGGGCAAGTTTCAGCGGATGCCGCTGGACGCACTCAAAGGACACGAGCTTGCGCCGACCGAGGACCCGCGGTTCTTCACTGCCACCCGAGGGATCGGCGGCGGCGAGGGAGAACTGAAGATCTGCACCGCCAGCAACGGCCAGATCGTTCATGTGGTGAAGGATCTCAAAGAGATGATCATCCCCCGGCGCGGTCCGAGCATGGGCGGTATTATCGAGCCGCGCGTGCGTTACGTGCCCACGGCCAACGCGGTGGTTTCGCTTCCCCCGAGTAATCAGCAGATCGTCGTCCGATCGCTCGATCTGGCCGAGAAACTCCAACAGTCGGGCGAGGACTTCCTGGTGGTCACCTCGCTGCCGTCGCGGCGCGCCATGATCGGCAGTATGTACTCCTATCAGATTGAAGCACTCTCTCGCGGCGGCGGCTTGAAGTACACGTTGGAATCCGGCCCCGAAGGTATGCGCGTATCCGATACCGGCCAGATCGAATGGCGGGTTCGCGGTGTGGAAGCCGGCGAGGTGATCCATGTGATTCTGACCGTCGCCGACGCCTCGGGGCAAGAGGCGTTTCACGCCTTTGACTTGGCGACCGAGCGATCCGCCGGCCGGGTCGTGACCCCTCGACCCCGGCCAGGAGGAAGCGGAACGCCTACGCAGCCGCCGGTTTCGCCACCCGCCGCGCCACCCGTGGCCGATGCGGCCGAACCGGTGACCATCGAACTCGGCGAAGCGGCCAAGCGGATGTGTACTGGCGGCGGCGGTCGCTATCTCGTGTTTCTCCAGGCGGAGGCGAAGAAGCTGACGGTCGTCGACGCGGTCGAAACGAAGATTGTCGGGTCGATCAGCCTACCCAGTGCCGACGTCCTGTTTGCCGCGGGACAGGACAAGCTGCTGGTCGTTGCCACGGGACAGAAGATGGTGCTTCGCTATCGCCTGAAGGATCTCAGCCGCGAGAAAACAATTCCGCTTCCCGGCGATGCGATCCCCAAAGACGTGCTCATGGGTAGCGGATCGCAAGGACCGTTGTTGCTCTGGTATGGGAACAACGGGAAGTTTCTCGACATCGAGCAGATGAAGCTGCTACCTTTTGGCGGCGATGCCTTCTCGGGCAGCGGGGCCTTGAATAAGTCGTTCGCTCTGCGAGTTTCCACCGATGGGAAGACGTTTGTCGGGTGGGTAACCGGCCTTTCCGGACAACGTTACAACATGCTGCGGCTGGAGGGAAACACTGCTTCGCTCCGAGCCTCGCCCGACGGACACAGCCACAACGAACACTGGGCTCAACCCAATGCCGACGGAAGCCTTGTGTTTCGGCACGGGGCGGGCATCTACTCGCGCGACTTCAAGGTGCTCTCGGCCCAAGCATTCAAGGGAGCCTCACTGCTGCCGACCGAAGATCCGCGTTTCTTCCTCTCCGTGCTTCCGCAAGCGGGTAAGAAAGCCTCCCAGGCGACGATCTGCACCACGACCGATCGACGAGCCGTCTACACGGTCGAAGACCTCGAACCCGTGACCACATCGAGCCTCTATACCCGCTGGGGGCTGTTCGGAAGGGAACCGCGCGTACGTTATCTGCCATCGGCCCATATCGTGCTCACGATTCCCGGCGGCGAGAATCGGGTCGTTATCCGCCCCCTCGACCTAACCAAGGCCCTGGACCGGTCGGGAGAGGATTACCTCTTTGTGATCTCCAAGCCGGACGTCGTCGTCACGGTCGGTTCGGAGTTTGCGTACCAGATGGAAGTGCTCTCGAAGTCCCCGGGCGTCAAGTACCGTCTGGAGTCGGGCCCCGAAGGCATGACCGTATCCGCCTCGGGTGAGGTTCGCTGGCCGATAGAGAAGCGCCCCATCGGCGGCGCGGCACAGGTCATCATTGCCGTCAGCAACAGCGCCAGCACCGAGACATTCCACTCGTTCGATCTCACCGTCGTACGGCCTTCCGGCAGCGTGGTCACGGCCCCCGGCCAGGAGCCACCAGCCCCCGGCAGCGGTGCCCCGCGATCGACCGAAGTAGTTCAGCTCGACGAAGACCGGCTGGAAATTCCCGAGGGAGGTTTCTCGATCACCCCGGGGTTGGACTACCGTTCGCTTCTGCTGCTGCAAAAAGACCGCCTCGCGCGACTGGGTCCCGACGGCGTCACCATCGCCGAGCAGCGACAACTGCCCAAGGCGTACAAGTTCATCCGCGAACGGGCCGGCTACTTTGTCGCCGCGGCCGACGACCCGGGGGTGATCGACCTGATCGACAAGAACTCGAACAAGATCCTCAAGTCGTTTCCGGTCAATCGTCGCAAGTTGACCGATCTGACGCTGCACCCGACCCTGCCGATCTGCTACGTGGCGTTTTGGGCCAGCACGGATATGCCGGGATACCAGTTCATCTTGTACAACGAGCGGACCGGCGAGGGCCGCGAGTCGGAAGACTATATCGGCAACTGGCTCCGCGTGCATCCTTCCGGTCGATTGCTAATTGCCGGATTCGGCGACTCTTACGAGTCGGGTTCCCGATTGCTGTTCAACCCCGGTCGGGTTCACGTCGTGCCGGAATACGGCGACATCTCCTGGTTGATCACCTATCAGCTCGATCGCCAGGGCATCCCCGGAGCCCGGGAATACAAGGAGAAAGCGGGAGGAAACGGCAAGGGCCTGCGTGTCTCGCCTGACGGGGCACGGGTGACGTACCTCTCCCACGTCGGTTATCCCATGTACTCCGGCAATCTGGCGGGCTGGGATCCGCTGGATCTGAAGAAGATGCCCGTCGGCTACGCAATCAAGGGCAAGGCGACCACCTACGAGTTGGCCTATCACCCGGTGCTCCCCATGGTCGCCTCCTTCGGCAAAGGGACGGGTGTGTTCTTCCACCGCGAGACGGGCCAGTTGCAGGAGAACCGGCTCGAACTGCCGCCCGAGGGGCTCGGCGATATCAAAATCCATCGCATCTACTTCTCGCCCGACGGCAAGAACCTGCTCTTCGATACGTCGGTCAACGAAGTCCATTACCTCCAGAAGACGGCCTTGCGGCTGACACGGCAGGAACTCGACGCCGTCGCCCGAAACGCCGACCGACCGGCCACGGCACCGCCGGGTGTCACCGCCGCCAAGCCGGTCAAGGTGCCGCTGGTCAAGCTCGATACCTTCGGTGGCGGCGAAGGTAAAGCGATGACCGCCCGGGACGTGGGACGCTGGTTTACCGATTCGGTCGTGGTGATTCGCAACAGCGATAGTTCGGGGACCGGTTTCGTGGTGGGCAGCGAAGGGTACGTCGTCACCTGCGCGCACTGCGTGCCGGAGCATGGCAAGATCTCGGTCGCCTACCGCCGGCGCACGGGCGACAAGCCCGCGACGCGAACCGCCACGGCCCGACTGCTGTTTCTCGACGACACACGGGATCTGGCGCTGTTGAAAATCGACGTCGCCAGCCCGATGACGCCGGTGCGACTGGCCACCGGCGCCACGGTTGAATCGGGACAGGCGGTGACCGTCATCGGCAACCCGGGCTTGGGAGAGGCGATCCTCCAGCATACGATGACCGAGGGGATTGTCAGCAATCCCGACCGCGACATCGACGGGCAGACCTTGATTCAAACGTCGGCTTCAGTCAATCCGGGGTCCAGCGGCGCGCCGATGTTCAACGCCCGGGGACTGCCGAACATGCCGTCGGTGGGGATGTAGGCGATATGGACTC
>CAYUIQ010000014.1:0-35767 GCA_964444795.1 uncultured Planctomycetaceae bacterium | reverse complement strand
GTTGTGGCCAAGGCGCGGATCGAAGGCACCGGCTTCGCCATACCGGCCGACGACGTGGCCGCGTTCCTCCTGGCTGGTGCCAGCCGACAGGCCGCCGACGGATTGCTGCGACGTCAGTGGATCGACGCCTCCGGCACGCATCGTATCGACGCCCGATACGGCGGTCTGGCCGAAGGTAAAGTGCGCCTCTTGAAGGCCGACGGCCAAGACACCTCCGTCGCGCTGGACCAACTCAGCGCGGCGGACCGGGGGTTCGTGCGATTGCTCAACCGCGGCAGTTACCCAAACCGGCTTGGCGGTCCCTCGAATTAAGGGGCGGCCGATAAACCACACCTTGTTCCCACGCTTCCGCGTGGGAACGAGGCATCCGGACCCACAAGCCAAAGGAACTTCCATGACCGTCTCACGATCCGCTCTTCCCTGGCGATGGTTCGTCCTGATCCTGTGGCTCGCGTCCACCGCTTCGATCGTCGCGGCCGAATGGCCTGGCACGCAATCCACATGGCACGAATACGCTCGATTCGACTTCACCGTCGACGAGCGTCCCTGTCGCGTGGTCGTGCCCAAGTCGGTCGCCCCGGGGCAACCCTGGGTGTGGCGGGCTCGGTTTCCCGACTATCACCCCGAGGCCGACCTCGAACTGCTCGCCCGCGGATTCCATATCGCCTACATCCATACCGACGGCATGTTCGGCAGTCCCCGGGCGATGGCCCATTGGGACGTGTTTTACAAAACGTTGACCGAAGAATACGGTCTGGCGGCGCGGCCGGCGTTGGAAGGCGTCAGCCGCGGCGGGCTGTTCGTTTACGGTTGGACAAGCCGGCATCCAGAGCGGGTCGCCTGCATCTACGCCGATGTGCCGGTGTGCGATATCAAGTCGTGGCCGCTAGGGCAGGGGGAGGGCATCGGACATCAGCCCACCTGGCAGCGATTGCTGGGGGAATACGATTTCACCCACGAACAGGCGCTGGCCTACAGGAGCAATCCGATCGACACGACCGAACCGCTGGCTGCGGCGAACGTGCCCCTGTTACACATCATCAGCCATACCGACCGCGTCGTGCCGCCAAAGGAAAACACGCTGGTGCTGGCTGAGCGTTACCGGCAACAGGGCGGAACCATCGACCTGATCGAGGTGGCCCGGGGGTCCGCCCAATCCAACGGGCACCACTTCCCGCACCCTGATCCGCTGCGCGTGGCCGATTTCATCGAACGGCACGCCTCGGTACTACCTGGCGAGATCGACTACTTCGTCCTCCGCGGAAGCCTCGACAACTGCCGCATCCGGTTCGAGCGTGACAACGTCGGCCGCGTGGTGTTTCTTGGCGGATCGATCACGACGATGTCCGGTTGGCGCGACATGACCTGCGAGTATTTGCAGCGGCGTTTTCCCGACACGAAGTTCGACTTCGTCAACGCCGGGATCCCTTCGACCGGCTCGGTGCCCGGCGCGTTTCGGCTGATGCGCGACGTGTTCGGCCGGGGGCAAGTCGATCTCTTGTTCGAAGAGGCGGCGGTTAACGATTCGTCCAACGGCCGTAGCCCGACGCAAATGACGCGCGGCATGGAAGGTATCCTGCGCCACGCACGCACGGTCAACCCGAAGCTCGACATGGTCGTCATGCACTTTGTCGACCCGTCGAAGATGGAAAACTATCGAGCCGGCCGGACGCCGGTGGTCGTCGAGCAGCACGAAGCGGCCGCGGCACATTGCGACGTGCCGACGATCCACTTGGCCCGGGAAGTGACCGAACGGATCGACGCCGGGCAGTTTACATGGGCCGGCGACTTTCGGGGCCTTCACCCCGCGCCCTACGGTCAGCGGCTCTACGCGGCAACGATCCGCCGCATGTTGGCCGCCGCGTGGTCGAAACCGCTCTCGGCCGATGCACAACCCACCGCACACGCGCTGCCCGAGCGGCCGCTGGATCCGATGAGTTACGACGCGGCGAAGTTGGTTGCCCTCGGCGAAGCTTCGGCGACTGACGGTTTCACGATCGCGGAAAACTGCGACCCCCGAAAGCCCGCCGGCGGCGGTACGCGGCCCGGGTTTGCCAATGTCCCCATGTTGGTCGGCGCGAAGCCAGGCGATCAGTTTGAGCTGCAGTTCGAAGGCCGCGCGGTCGGTCTGTTCGTGGCGGCAGGACCCGACGCGGGCGTGATCGAACACCGCATCGACGACGGCCCCTGGCGGAAGCGGGACCTATTCACTCACTGGAGCCGCGGTCTGCACATTCCCTGGGCATACGTCCTGGCCGACGAACTCGACGGAAAGGCCCACACGCTGACCGTCCGCATCGCCGATGAGCAGAACCCGGGCAGCCGCGGGAATGCATGCCGCGTCGTGCATTTGCTGGTGAACGAGTAGGGGGACGTTTCCGTTTAGCCCCGGCACTTTTGCCCGGCGTTTGTAGCTGCGGTCGCCAGACCGTGGGCCCAGTCGCATCCCACCGCCTGGCTTTCTCCAGCGTCGGCCCCCCCCGACAGACGCTCCGAGGACGCCGGGGTTCTCCAAAGGAGCCGCTCCGGGGGTGACAGCTAGCTGTCACCCCGGTCGGATACAATCCCCTCAGTCGATTGGCCCTTGAAGCATGGGAGAATTCAAGAACTGGAGAATGTCATGTCCATGGAAACGATTACCTATCAGAAGGCCCGGCCGCAGATGAAGCCGGGCGACGTGATCGCGTTTGGTGGTAAGGGGCACTTTTCGGAGATCATCAAGTTCGCCACGCGTTCCGGCGTTTCGCATGTGGGAGTGATTCTCCAAACCCAGGTGCGGGACGACCAGGAGGAGCATTTCTTCAACCAGATCATCGAATCCACTTCGCTCAACGGCTTCAACGGAGTGCAAATCTCCCGATTCAGTGATCGGTACGACCAGTACGAAGGGGAACTCTGGTGGTTGCCCTTGAGGAAGAAACTCCGCAAAGACCGATTCGATTCGGTAGCGTTCTACAACTTCCTCTTCCTTCAGGCTCGCCAGCGGAAGGCCTACGACATGCCGCAGGCGATCAAGTCGGCGCTGGATGCGCTGGATAAGCTTCCCTTCGGAATGCACGGTCCCACTTACAACAGCGAGGACTTCAGCAAGTTCTTCTGTTCGGAACTCGTGGCCGCCGGTCTGGAAGCGGCCGGCACGGTCGGCCCGGTCAACGCCTCGGAAGTGACCCCCATCGACCTCTGCCACTGGAACATCTACAAGAGCACCTACTATCAACTCAAAGGCAAGCCGGAGACGACCATCTCCGGTTTCAACTCGCTCGATCCGAAGCAGTGGGACGTTTAGAGCCTCGTACCTTACTCCAGCGTCGGCTCCACGCACTGCCCCTCTTCTTGCTCGCGCAGATTCTCGTACGAACCGTAGAAATCACTGTTGCAGTCGAGCCAGAGGTCGATACGGTGCCGCTCGTCGGCCGTAAGCTTCGTCTCGTAATGGCCCGCTTCGAGTAATGCATGCAGCTTCGACGCCCGGGCGCCGAACTTACCCGGCGTGGTTCGCGGCTGGGCGTCGAAAGAGGCGTTGTCCCAGAAAAACACAAACCGGCGGAGGTTGTTGTACGACGTGTACCAGCCGCTGCCACCGGGACCGATACCCCGACTCGACAGGTCGATGCACTTCTCACCTCGGGCAATCCGTTCGGCATGGCAGCCCGCACACTTGCGATCCAACACCGGCTGCACCAGTAGCGGGAAGCTCAACGGATTGGAGCCGGACACCTCCGGCACGATCTCCGATGCCTTGCGCCGTAGCGCGATTGCGTAGAATCGGGGCGCGCCGGCCGTCGTCTCGCGAGGTTCGTGGCAGCCCTTGCAGACGAGCTTCTCGCCCGGTGCCACCCACGTAGCCGAACGCATCGATTGCACGGCTGTACCTTGTTGGTCGATCGCCTGAAAGTAGACCGGCACCCCGACGGGCAGTTCGAAATACGCGCTCCCGTCGGCCTCAACCGGCACGGTGCCCAACACCCGCCGGGCGCCCTTCTGATTGCCGTGACCGATCCGCGGCACGTTGGCAACCGGCGTCGTCTTGGGCAGCAGTTGAACAATTCGCAGCTTCTCGATCCGCGTGCCCTCGGGAAACGGCAGCGAACCGTTGTAGACGTTCATCACCGCCGCGGTGGCCGTTTGCGGAAGTTCGCTTGCCGCGGTCGTCGCTTCACCGCGGTCCAGGTCCGGCCGGCCGACAAGCGTTCCGTGCGGAATGACCGGCGGCCGGGTGCGCGGCCGCAAGGGGATCGGTTTGTGACAGGAGAAGCTCGCATCGCGGTAGAGCAACTCACGGTTGCCAAACGAATCGATCAGATAAACACCGTAGTTGTAGTGGTCGTGTTTCGTCGGACGCAATCCGTCGTGCGCTCCGCTGTAGTAGGCACACAAGTAATAGTCCTCGCTGAGCGGCCAGGCGGTGGAAAACATCCCCTCGCCCTGGTAAATGCCGTACTCCGACTCGGGAAACCACTGCTCGGGCGTCAGGCGGCGAATCATCGACATCCGGCCATCGTCTTTGCGGCGCGGATCGATCAGCACCAGCGAACCGTACACCTGCGTGTGATGGCCGCAGGCGGTGGCCACCAGTTTGCCGCTGCCGGGGATCGCGCGAACGTGTTGCTCCATGTGTGGCCGGGAGCCCATCTGCAGCGACCAATTGCCGTGGATCGCCCGGGGATCGCGGCCGTCGGGATAGCAGATCCACGGATGATGAGCCTGCGAAAACCCCCGATCAACGTAATCCCACCGGGTGAAGACGATCATCCCGTGGTTGTCGACCGACGGGTTCCATTCGTTGGTCTCGTGGGGCGACAGCATGGTGACATCGGTGCCGTCGGCGCGCATCGAATGGAGCGTAAAACAGGGCACCGGCCGGCCATGACACCGGCCGAACCCGCCGCGACGTTCGGAAATAAACGCCACGCGTCCGTTGGGCAGGAAGCACGGATGCAGGTCGTTGACCGGCCCGTCGGTCAGTTGCACCAGGTCCGATCCGTCGGCGTTCATCCGAAACAGATGGAATGTCGACTCGGGCGACCAGTGCGGTTCCCAGCCGGCGGGCCATTGGGGGTAGATGCGTTGGGCCTCGGTAAAGCAGAAGAGAATCTCCCGGCCATCGAAGCTTAACTCGGGCGCGAGGAACCCGCCCTGCAGCACCTTTCCTTCGAGCCGGCCGTCGGTGCAAACATTGCGCCCAGTCAGGTCGCGAAGTTTCGGTGATTCAGAGAAAGCTCCCTCCAGCACAAACACACCGCCGCCCGGTTTGGCGTGGAACCCAAAGTACTGGTCGCACATGTGCGTTCCCTCGGGCCAGGTCCGCCCGTTGATCTCGCGCTTGACGAAGAGGATCTTATCGAAGTTCAACAGCGGGTTCTTGAAACTGATCCGCCGGCGCAACCTGAAGGTCGCCCGGTGAAGCTCTTTGCGTGCCTTGACGTCGGTAATCGGAACAGCCCGAACCTGCTGGCGGAGTTGGTCCAACACTTGCTGCTCGGCGGTGAAGTCGACACCTTCGGCCCGCCGGGAGAGATCCTCCAGCAGTGCTCCCGTCCGCCGCACGACCACATCGGCCGGGTCGCGATCGGTGGCGAGAATCAGCGAATCGGTGCGAAAGACGGTCTCTTGCACCCGCCCGGGGAAGAGTTTTTCGCGCAATTCGATCTGTCGCCGCAGTTGCTCGAATTGAAACTCCGCTTCGGCATCCAGGTCGAGTGACACGGCGGTCGCGGTCGTCCGCCCGGGCGCGACGTTCTCGACGGCGCCGGCGTGACAAGTGCCGACGGCCAGGGTCACCGCAAGGAGTCCCCTTGACGTGATTCGCATGATCCTTTGCACTCCCTCTCGGTAATCCAGCGAGAACGGTGTTCGCGTTTGTCGTCATCTTACTCGCATCGCTGGAATTCCGCAACGAGACGTGGTAGTCTGGCGCGTTACACCACTCACCAACTCGGGAGAATATCCAATGACTCACGAAAAAACCAATCGACGCGACTTTCTTCGGACCGGTTTGGCCGGCGCTGCCGGTGCGGCCGCCATCGGCTCGAATCTGACGATCATGGCTCAGGAGGCCAAAGGGGCCAACGAGCGGCTTGGCGTCGGGTTTATCGGCGTCGGCGGTCGTTGCCAGGCGCATATCAATATCGTCAACGGATTCCAGAAGCAGGGCCTCACCGAGCCGGTGGCCGTCTGCGATGTCTATCAGCCGCGGCTGGAGGCGGCGTCGAAGAAGACCGGCGGAGCGAAGATGTATCGGGCGCACGAGGAACTGCTGGCGGATCCCCGCGTCGATCTGGTCTGCATCGCCACGCCCGACCGTCACCACGCGCCGCAGGCGATCGACGCGGTCAACGCCGGCAAGGACGTCTATTGCGAGAAGCCGCTGACCCATTGGGATCAGTTCGCCCTGGCCAAGGACCTGGAAGCGGCGGCCACGAAAAACGGTAAGATCGTGCAAGTCGGCACCCAGTACATGGCCGACGAAAACTACGCCAAGGTTTCGGCCATGGTCAAGGACGGGATCATCGGCACGCCCGTGCATGCCCAGTTGGGATACTTCCGCCGCGGCGATTGGGGTGAACGCATGACCATTCCCGACCACACCGCCAAGCCGGGACCCGATCTCGATTGGGACCGCTTCCTGGGCGACGCGCCGAAGGTCGATTTCAGCGTTTCCCGATTCTTCCAATGGCGGCTCTTCTGGGACTACGCCGGTGGCCCGGCGACCGATCTGCTGGTGCATACGTTTACGCCCGTGTTTTGTCTGCTGGGGCTCGACTTCCCCGAGCGAGTGTTCGGCGCCGGCGGCTGCTTCCAATACGACCGCGAGGTGCCCGACCAGTGCAACATCATCGCCGACTACAAGGACGGCCCGAGCGTGGTGATGATGAACTCGCTTTCCAACTACACGGGCATCGAGACGAAGATTCGCGGCACCAACGGGATTATTATCTTGACGGGTGACGGCATCCGCATCGTGCCGATCGACCCCAAGACGAACAAGGAGACGGACGACATCCGCCTCAAGTGGAACGGCATGGGCGACACGGCCAAGCTCTGGAAGAACCTGCTCGACTGCGTCAAAACCCGCGAGCAACCCTTCAGCCCGATCTCCGCGGCCGTCCGCGTACAAGCCCCCTTGAGCATGGGCATCATCGGCCATCGGGAGAACAAGGTCGTGAAGTTCGATCCGGGGACGAAGGAGTTGGTGTTGTCGTGACCCCAGGAAAGAACCTACAATCCTCATACGCGTTGACTCCAACGGAGTCGCACAACAAAGCCCAGGGTCGCGAAGCGCACCCTGGGTTGGAAGACCACGACGAAACGAACGCCGAAGGCGTTCCACATGGCATCCTACTGCACATCAACTGGGCTAGAATGTACATCGTCACCGATTTTGGCGTACCGTACGTCGCAAAAGAGCTACGGCCTTTCCGGCCAAACCGTCTGGCTGCAATCCAGGCGACTTGGGCGCAATGCCGGGCCTTTGATGAGAAGCACTGGTACGAAGCCGTACCGAACCATGTCCCCAAGTTTTCGATACTACAGCGTCTCCTTGCCCACACGGTCTACAACCCCTTGGCGGAAATAGAGGTCGAATGGCGAATTGCCGGAGAGACTTCTCTTCCGGAGATCGTGGCGGAGGTCCAGAAGGGTTTGGAGTGGGACGACGACGGGATCCAACAATGGTTCGGAGCCGATGAGGTGCTCAAGCTACTTCGCTCGGCAACCACCTTCGATGAGATGCTTGATCGAGTGGAATGCGTCTGTGGCGGCTTTGAAGTGGATGGCCGATTGCGAAAAACCGTCGATGACGTTCTGGGAAAGAATGAGGCATCACACTAACCGTCAACCCATGCGCGCGCTACTACAAACCCTCCGAATCCTCTGGCCATCCCCCTACACGCTCCTCGGCCTGCTCTTGGGCGGCGTCGGCCTCTGCACGGGCGGCCGCGCTCGCTTTCGTGGCCGGGCGATCGAGTTTTATGGTGGCAGCACAACGTGGTTGATCAAGAGGCTGCTGGGCGGACAATTCGCCCTGGCATTCACTCTGGGCCATACAATTCTCGGTCAGACCGACGCGTCGTTGGACATCTCGCGCGATCACGAGACGATCCATGTGCGGCAATTCGAGCGTTGGGGGCCGCTGATGGGGCCCGCCTATCTGCTCTCGTCGCTGGTGCTTTGGATTTCCGGTCGGCGACCGTATCGCGACAACCCGTTCGAGCGTCAAGCGTATGACCAAGGCGGCGGCGATTAGCCGATGCGACGAAGAAGGGAGACCATGCTAATGAAACCCGTGTGGATCATACTGGGCATCCTTTGCCTGGCTTACGGATTTGCTCAAGGCTTGCAGGCGATGGGGCTCCTCGGAGGCCACGGCCCGAGCATACCCGGCATCTCGTTCATGCTCCTCGGATTCGCCCTGGGAATCAGTTGTATCCAGAAGGCGTTCGCGACGGGAGAATCGACGGGAGACGACTCGGAGTAGACCGTTTCGGTAGGCCGCGCCGGGTGCCACTGGCATTTTGCCAGTGCTTCCTTCGACTCGTAGCTTGCATCTTAGCCAACCAAGACAATTCCAAGCGGAAGGCGGCTCTGCCCCGGGGGAGCCGGTATGGGGTGTACCTGTCAATGTGGGAACCGCGGAATGCCGCATCACCTCGGGCCAATCAACTCGCGTCGTGTTTCTTGCTGCTTCGGAGTACAAGCTACGGCCCCAAGAAGCACTGGCGGGACGCCAGCAGCACCCGGCGATCGTTTCCGGACATAACCCTCCATATACCCATACAACTCCCACCGCATATCGGTTACCGGCAAAGCCGCGAAAGCCGCCGTTTTCTCTAAGAAAAGCCCGTAACCATTTTCGCGCCTCGCATGTATAGGATGAGTGGACGCGGCGAGCGTCCGCGGCTCATCTGCTTGCGAATCTCCCCACGCGAAAGGAGACAGAAATGTCTGCCAACGACAATCTACGTGCGCGCTCGGCCATGACAATTCCCCGTTTCACCGGACGTCGGCAGCTCCGCCTCGAACCGCTGGAGGCCCGGCGGATGTTGTCCGTCAGCCATCTGCTTTCCGGCGGCGTGCTGACCGTGTTGGCGTCGATGGGCGCCGAGGACATCGAGGCATGTGTCGACGCCGAGAACCTGAACGTGCAGGTCAACGACACCACGATCACCGTGGCCGCCGCGGACGTGCATCACATCAACATCTTCGCCAGCGGCGGCAACGACACCGTCACGATCGACGACACCGTGACCCAAACCACGGGCATCCACGGCGGGTCGGGCGACGATGTGATCACGGGCGGCCGCCAGAACGACGTCATCTTCGGCGGCATCGGCAACGACCAGATCGACGGACGCGAAGGCAACGATCTCCTCCACGGCGAGGCGGGCAACGACGTGCTGGCCGGAGGGTCGGGTATCGACGCCCTGTTTGGCGGATGGGGAAACGACGTCATGCACGGCGGCAACGATGACGATTGGCTCGACGGCGGCGTCGGCAACGACACGCTGTACGGCGACGGCGGCAACGACGTGCTGGCCGGAAACATCGGCCACGACCGGCTCGACGGCGGTGCCGGCAACGACCTGCTCTGGGGTAACCTCGGCAACGACAAACTCTACGGCGGCAGCGGCAACGACCTGCTCGACGGCGGCTACGGCGTCGACCATCTGTTTGGCCAGTCCGGCAACGACGTCCTGACCGGCGGCCCCGGAACCGACTACCTCGACGGCGGTGCCGGTGCCGATGTCATCTGGGCAATCGACTGGTACGTCGACTTCATCCACTCCGACAACGACGATGTCGTGTTCCGAGGGTTGGGGGATGTGTTGGTGTAGATACCCAGCGAGCGCAACCGGCTGCTACAGTCCCAGCTTCGGATCGAGGTACGGGCGCCAGACATCATCGTGGACTCGGACGATGGTCGGATCGATATCCGTGGGATCGACCGAGTCGACGCGACCGTCGCCGTAGAGCACGTTGGCCGCCCCGCCGTGGCGTGGCGCCACTTGCTGGTACCACAGGTCCTGGGCGCCGGAGCCCACGACATGGGCAACATGCTTGTGGTATTCCACCAGCAGGATCTTGTTCCCGTCGCGTTGGAAGCGGTGGACGCGGCTGTTGATCCCGTAGCTGGTCTTCCCGCCGGCAACCTGAATCTCGTCACCGGCGTGAAACGGGTTGAGAATCTCCTGGCCCGATTCGTCCACCAGCGCGAAACTGTAGCCGGCATTCTTGTCGACGGCCAGGATCCGGTAGCTGTCGTCCGGCAGAGGCTCGATCAACACGCGAAGGTCGTTGTAGTCGTTGTCGGTGGCGTCCTCGAATTCATAGGAGATGCAGGGCGGGAAAGATAAATTGGAGAACTGGTTTTCGACCGACGCGCTGGTCCGGCAGCGTGGGTTGTCCTCGCCAAAGGGGATTTCGTACGTGGCACCGCTATACGTATAGATCTTCAACGCAAGACTGGGTACGCCTCCTCCCGTGGACACGAGCGGATCGTGATCCGGACAAACGAACATGCCCGCCTGACCCTCGAGGTACGGCTTGAGCGTATGCACCCAAGAACTGGCCGTCTTGATCGCCGGGCGATTGGGAGACTCCTCGTCCCGGTGGTGATAGGCGATACCGAGTTGGTGCAGGTTGTTCTTGCACTTCGTCGCGCGAGCCGCCGCCCGAACGGACTGAACCGCGGGCAGGAGCAAGGACATCAGCACCCCGATGATCGAAATGACGACCAGGAGTTCCACGAGCGTGAAACCGCGCCGGCCGTAACGGTTCTTCGTGACCATACCGTTTCTCATGGCTATTTCTCCTTCGCTCGCTCTTCGGCGATTCTCTGTTTGGTGGCTTCCATCAGGGGCGAATCCTTCATATCCTTCCAGCACGCCCGCATCTCCCTGACCAGGGGTGCCCGCTCTTCCTCCGGGGCATCGGCACGGAACGCGTAGTTGCGGCCGATCATCTTCATCACGGCGACCGCGGCTTGCCCCCGAATCTGCGCCGATTCGTCGTCCAACGCCGCCAAGAGCAGATCCATGCTATCGAAATCCAACGCCTTGCCTAGCGCGCGAATGCAAACCGCCCGGACCTGTGGAGACTTCGTCGCCTCGGCAACCCGACGAAGATGCTCCAGGGCAACCGGATCGGCTGCCGCCAACTGCGAGGCGGCGAGTTCCTGCTCCTCGGCAGTGGGTGCTTCGAGGGCCAGTCGAGCTAATTCCTCCGGGGGGGTAGTCGCGTCTTTCGGAAAGAACTTCATGCCATAAAAAACGATCGCCACAAGAAATAGAACACCGGCCGTGATGTACAGAACCCGATTCGCCATTTGCCTCTTTCCCGCATAGTACCGACCGACCAACAATCGCAACGCCCCACGACGGTCTTTTCGGGGGAAATCATCCAATTTATAGCGTCCTGTATTTTGCCGATCCTGTCAAGGGATCCGTGTGCGGCTGGGGGTCATTTTCCACGAAACGCTCCCCACCGGCCCCAGCATTCGTGGTTTTCGGTCTTCCTGACGATGTTTTTGCGTCGACGAAAGCAAGCGATCCGCGAATCCTTGCGTGAGCGACCCGTCAGGGATAAGCTGTATGAGCTACCCCCAACGGCATCGGCCCCCATCCCTCAAGCTCGACTGGAGACAACCCAAATGAATGCATATCGACGATCCCTTGCCTTGGTATTGGCGTTGGTGCTTGTGTTGGTGGCAACCAGTCAGGCCGCGGCCGAGCGGCTCCCCAATTTCGTCATCGTCTTCATCGACGACATGGGCTATGCCGACATCGGACCCTTCGGCGCCAAAGGCTACGAGACGCCCCACCTCGACCGCATGGCGAAGGAAGGACGCGTTTTCACCGATTTCTACGTCACTCAAGCGGTCTGCTCGGCATCGCGCGCGGGGCTGATGACCGGCTGCTACAACGTCCGCGTCGGCATTCTCGGCGCCTTGGGGCCCAAGGTCACGCACGGCATCAACGCCGGCGAGGTCACGCTGGGCGAAATCGCCAAGCAGAAGGGCTATGCCACCGCCTGCTTCGGCAAGTGGCACCTGGGACACCATCCCAAGTTTCTTCCCACCAACAACGGCTTCGACGAATACTTCGGCCTGCCCTACTCCAACGACATGTGGCCCTATCATCCCGGTGTGGCGCACCTGCCCATGGCGGAGCGGGTGAAGCGTTGGCCCCATCTGCCGCTGATCGAGGGTACGAAGATCATCGACACCCAAGTCACCGGCGATGAACAGACGCAACTGACCACCCAGTATACCCGCCACGCGGTCGATTTCATCAACCGCAACAAGCAGCGCCCTTTCCTCCTCTATGTGCCCCATTCGATGGTCCACGTGCCGCTGTACGTTTCCGAGAAGTTCCGCGGAAAGAGCAAGCGAGGACTGTTCGGCGACGTCGTGATGGAACTCGACTGGTCGATGGGGCAAATCTTCGATGCGCTGCGGACCAACGGGCTCGACGACAATACGCTGGTGATTTTCACCGCCGACAACGGGCCGTGGCTCAGCTACGGCGACCATGCCGGTTCGGCCGGACCGCTGCGCGAGGGCAAGGGCACGATGTTCGACGGCGGATGCCGCGAGCCGACCGTCATGTGGTGGCCGGGCAAGATCCCCGCCGGCACCGTCTGCAAGCAACCGGCCATGACGATCGACATCCTGCCCACCATCGCCGGGCTGATCGGCGCTAAGCTGCCGAATCATCCGATCGACGGCCGAGACATCTGGCCGCTGATCGCCGGCGAACCCGAAGCCAAGAGCCCGCACGAGGCCTACTATTACTATTACGGCACCCAGTTGCAGGCCATGCGCATGGGCAAGTGGAAACTCCACTTCCCCCACGGATACCGCACGCTCTCCGGCCGGCCCGGCGGCACGGGAGGGATTCCGGTTCGCTATGACTCAGCGCGCATCGGGCTGGAGTTGTTTGACCTGGCCGCCGACGTTGGCGAGACCACCAACGTCGCCGAGCAGAACCCCGAGATCGTTGCCAAGCTGAAGAAGTTGGCCGACCGAATGCGGGCGGAGTTGGGCGACTCGGCAACGAAAACGCGCGGCACCGGCAACCGCCCGGCCGGACGTTTGGAAGAAGGAGACCTTCGATTTCAGTTGGAGGGCGGCGAGTTCTCTCCCAAAGTTGGGCGTTAAACGAATACAATACTTCAAAATCAACACAACCCCGGAGACATACCATGGCAAATCACAACGGGCGGTTTTCCCGCCGCGCCCTTCTCACGGGCGGTCTTGCGACCTCGGCCGCGCTTTCCTTTCCTTCGCTCATTCCCGGCAGCGCCCTGGGTGCCGACGGGACGGTGGCGCCCAGCGGGCGAATCGTCATGGGCGGCGTCGGCGTGGGCAACCGGGGAAGTTACGTGCTCAGCGAGTTTCTGAAGTTTCCGGTCACCCAATTCGTCGCCGACGCCGATTGCCAACTCTCGCGCCGCGAGCGAGTCAAAAAGATGGTCGACGGCCATTACGGCAACACCGACTGCGTCATCTATCGCGACATGTACGATGTGCTGGGCCGCGACGACATCGACGCCGTGCTGATCGCCACCGGCGACCGCTGGCATACGATGGCCTCGATCACCGCCGCCCGGGCTGGTAAGGACATCTACTGCGAGAAGCCCTGTTCGATGACCATCCAGGAGAGCCGGGCGCTGGCCGACGTGGTCAATCTTTACGGCCGCATCTACCAGGCCGGCACGCAACGCCGCAGCATCGGCAATTTCATGCTGGCGATCGAAATGGCACAAACGGGTAAGCTCGGCAAGCTGCTGGAAGTTCACGCCAATACCCGGCCACCGGCCGTCACGCAAGAATGGCTGCCCGCGGAACCCGAGCCCGATCCGGATGTCTGCGATTGGGACCGTTGGCTGGGGGCGTGTCCCTGGCGACCGTACAACTCGAAGTACGTGGCCGGCCGATGGCGAGGGCACCACGACTTCCACGGCGGCGGCATTCTCGAATGGGGTGCTCACACCGTGGACCTCTGCCAGGTCGGTAATTCGGCCGACGAGACCGCGCCGGTCGAGTACGTGCCCAACGAGTCGGGCGTGGTTTGCACCTATGCCAACGGCGTGAAACTCATCATGCGAGTCGACGGCTGGCTCGGGCTCGGAACGTGCAGTATTCGCTACGTGGGCGACGAGGGCTGGGTCGAAACGGGCGATAGCGGGGCGATGCGGATTCAACCCGATTCGCTCCTCGCCGAGAAAAAGGTCTTCACCCAACGCGGCACCTCGGCGTACACCCACGTGGCCAACTTCCTCGACTGCGTCAAGACGCGGCGTCCGACCCGGGCCAACGCAAGCGTGGCCGGCCAATCGCACATTGTCTGCCATGCGGCCTACATCGCCTGGCAACTGGGCCGAACGCTCCAGTTCGACCCGGTCAAGGAGGAGTTCGTCGGCGACGAAGAAGCCAACCGGATGCGCAGCCGCGCCATGCGGGCGCCCTGGACCGTCTGACCCGAATACCGATACCAAAACACACCACGCAACGGAGACTTACGATGTTTTATAGACCCTACGTGCATGTTTTATGGATGGCCCTGTTGGGATCGGCCATTGTTGCTTCGCCCGGTTTCGGGGCGGAGTCGGAGGCCGATCTGCTCGCGACCCTCGGTAGCGACGACGCTCCCTTCTTCGACAAGACGCAAGCTTGCAAACAGCTTGCCGTGGTGGGCACCGAGACGGCCGTTCCCGTGTTGGCCAAGCTGCTCGACGACGAGAAGCTGGCGCACTACGCCCGATACGCCCTGGAGCCGATCCCCTCGCCCAAGGTCGACGAGGTGCTTGGCCAGGCGCTGAAAACAATCAAAGGCCGGCGTCTGATCGGCCTGATCACGTCCATCGCCAACCGTGACAGACCCGAGTCGATCGGTCCGCTGGCCGAGAAGCTCGACGACCCCGACCGCGCGGTCGCCACCGCCGCGGCCCACGCCATCGCCCGGCTTGGCACGCCGCAAGCTTGCGAAATCTTGGGCAAAAGGCTCTCCGCCGAATTCGCTCCGGCGTGCCTCGTTTGCGGAAAGACGCTTGCCCGGCAGGGGAGCACCATGGAAGCCCGCGCCTTGCTCATCGACGTGAGTGAGCAAGCCGACGCGCCGAAGCACGTCCGTCTGGCCGCCATGCTTCAAGCGATCGAGCTACAGGGGAGCGAAGGCCGCGACATGCTCGCCGCCGCGCTGGCCTCGGATGACCGCCACACCTTCAACATGGCCCTTCGCACGGCCCGGTTGTTGAAGCCGACCGATGCTTCCGGCGCGGTGCTTGGCGCGATGAAAGACGGCGATCCTGATCGCGTCGCGCCGCTGATCACTCTGATTGGCGACCTGGGCGACCCGATTGGACTGCCCGCGGTGGTCGTGGCCGTGAAGTCGGACGATCCGGCGGTGCGAATCGCCGCGATCGGCGCCCTGGCCACGCTGGGGAATGCGGAGCACGTGTCCCTGCTGGTCGATGCCGCCATGGACGAGTCGGAGGAAGTTGCCACGCAGGCGCAAGAAAGCCTCTCCTCGCTGGCCGGCGACGACGTCGATCGGGCCGTCCTCGCGCTTTTGGACGACAAGACTCGCCGGGCTCCGGTCATCCGGCTGATCGGCCAGCGCCGCATCACGGCGGCCGTGCCCAAGTTGATCGCGATGATCGACGGGCCCAACCAGCTTGATGTCGTCGCCGCGCTGGGTGGTACCGTTTCGCTGGACGAACTCGACGTGTTGGGAAAACGGCTCCAGGACGACTCGGAGGAACTTCGCCTGGCCGTCCGCCAGGCGATACACGCCGCCTGCTATCGCATGCCCAACCGAGACGCCACGGCCGCGAAACTGGCCGGCTATCTGGCCGACGCGCCGGAGGAGACCGTCGCCTTCGTCATGGACGAGCTACGCACGCTTGGCGGGGTGAAAGCTCTGGCCCTCGTTGCCGAGGCCGTGGAGAGCGGCGACGAGTTGTCGATCGAATACGCCACGCAGGCACTGGGCGCATGGCTCGATACGTCGGCGGCCGGAGTGTTGCTCAAATTGGCCAAGTCGGAAGGCGACTCGAAGTACGGCATCCGCGGCATGCGGGGCTATATCCGCCTGGCCCGGCAGTTTTCCATGCCCGAGGAGCAACGAGCTCGGATCTGCCGCACGGCCCTGGCGACCGCCGCGCGCGATGCCGAGAAAGTGCTCGTCCTGGAGGTGCTCAAGCGGTATCCGAGCGTCGAGTCACTGCGGATCGCCGTCGAGGCGGGCAAGACTCCGTCGCTGAAGAGTCAGGCCGCCGCGGCCGCGATCTTGATTGCCGAACAAGTCGGCGGCAAGCGAGCCGACGTGGAATCGCTCTTGGCCCAGGTCGGTCAGGACCCGGTCGACGTGGAGATCATCAAGGCCCAATACGGGGCCGGCGAGAAGCAGAAGGACGTGACCAAGACGCTCCGTCGGCATGTACGCAAGCTGCCGATGATCGCCTTGCCTACCCCGAAGTACAACACGGTTTTCGGCGGCGATCCGGCGCGAGGTGTCCCCAAGCAGTTGACGATTCAATACCGCATCAACGGCAAGCCGGGCGAGGCGACGTTTGCGGAGAACGCCACGATCGTGCTGCCGATGCCGAAGTAGTTACACGTTCCTACAGCGACAACACAAACTCGACCAGATCATCGAGTTCCCGATCCGTCAACTCCCCGCTTCGCCGCAGCCCGTGCTTGCCTTCGACGAACAGTTGACGCATCGTCGTATAACGGCCGTCGTGCAAGTAGGGGGCGGTGCGCCAGACCTCGACCAGCGTAGGCGTGTCGAACCGGTCGTTGTGCTCCCTGGGGCCGCGGGTGCCGACGTTGTGCGTCTTCAGGTCGGTGTACAGCGGCGCCGGATGACAACGGTCGCATTGGCGGTCATGGAAGAGCGTCTTACCCCCTTGGGCCGACGCGCTGAGCCCCCCGGCGATCAGGCGCGGACTGGGTACCGGTCTAAGCGCCTTGAGATAAACGTCGATGGCGGCGGCTTCCTCCTCGGGCCGATCGGCAAACAGGATATGCGTCAGGCCCGAGCGCACGGCCACCTCGGCCGAGGCGCGAACGCCTTCGGCCATGGCCGGCGGCGTTTGATGCGACAGGAGCATGCTCTTAGTGCTCTTCGGGTTTCCCGTGCTGTCGTTCATCAGGTCCCAACTCAGGCCGTCGGTCCGGCCGTCGGGATGGCAACTGGCGCAGCTTTGCCAGTGTTGGTAGCAGATCGTCGCATCGTGAAAGAGCATCTCACCGCGCCGCCGGGTTGTTAGCACCGGAGTCGGCCCCAAGGCAATCGCACCCATAGCTTCCGGCTTCTGCGGATCGATCACGGCCACGGTGTCAGCGAAGTACTCCGCGGCATAGACTTTCGACCCGGCCACGGCCAACCCGCGGGGTCCCTTGCCCGGCAGCTTGCACCGTCGCCAGCGTGTTTCCCCCAGGCTTACGTAAATCGGCCAAACGGCCATCATCGGTTGCATCGTGCGATGAGCAAACTCGCTAAACAGGTCCGAAGTGGCGATCACGGACAACTGGTGCGTACCGGCCAGGCTCACGCAGACCGATTTCCCATCGGCCGTGAAAGCGACGTCCCAGGGATTGCCGGCCCCCAGAGCGCTTCGATCCATGCCGATCGTGCTGATCACTTTCCGCTTCTGGACATCAATGATGCTGACCACATTGGTGTTGATCCAGCCCGTGTTAACCTGGAAGGGGATCTGCTCGAAGTTGGAAAGCAGGTGCGTGACCAGCACGTGCCGCCCGTCCGGCGAAACGCACAGACCGCGCAACCCGTTGGCACCGTGGGTCAGTTCGATTTCGCTCGTTTCGAGCGTCCGAGTGTCGATGACCGTCACCACGGGCGTTACGTCGAGGCGAAGCACGCCGTAGGTCGCGCCGTCGGTTCGTTTGTTGGGCAGATGATTGGCCACGAACACCGTGCGACCGTCGGGTGTGATGCCCGCGGCAACCGGCTCGCGCACGACTTGCACTCGGGCCACCTCCTTGCCGGCCGCCAGATCGATCACCGAGACGTCGTTGTCGAGCCGATTGCAGACATACAGCCGGCGGCCGTCCGGACTGATCGCGGGACCCATGGCCGTATGCCCGGCGGGGATCGCCCCCAACAACTTTCCCGAGCGCGAATCCAACACGGCCACCTTACTCTCGGGCGCAGCGCACGTGACGATCAACTTCGACTGGTCGGGGGTCAAAGTGACACCCGTCGGCTCATGTGGCACGTCAACGCGGCGCCGGATGCTGCCGCTGGGCAGATCAATCCATGCCACCTGGCAGGCATCGGCACACGCCACGTACAGCGTCTTGGCATCGGCGGACGCCGCCAGAGCGCAAGGCCCCTGATACGCTTCGCTCTGCTCGGCCGCATCGGCAAGGGGAATCGTCCCCATGGAGAGGGTAAACAGGAGAACCGCCAGGGCAACCCTGTGGCAGCGTCGAGACATCATGCTAACACCCTATATTTCCAAGCCGGCGAGAAACGGCTCCGAGTGGCCAATTCCCTAGGTTCGCCCGCATCGGAGAACCGCCTTTTAGTCTATCCCCGGGGATCGGATTTGAAAAGGGCTATCTCTTCTTGAAAGGCGGCCATGGATCCCGGTAGAATGAGGGGGCGACGCTTACCCGTTTAGCCCCGGCACTTGTGCCCGGTGAGGAGGGGAAACGCCGGGCACGAGTGCCGGGGCTAAACTTCACGAGATCGATCAACAAAGGACTGCACAATGGACTATCGGCTCGGATGTTTGTCTCTTCTCGCCGCACTGGCGATGACCGGCTCGGTCTGCTTCGCGGCACCGGATGATTTCCAAACCCTGGAGATCGGAGCCGCGGCGCCGGATTTCGAACTGCCGGGGGTCGATGACAAGACCCACCGGCTGGCCGACTTCGCCGATGCCAAGGTCCTGGCGGTCGTTTTCACCTGCAATCATTGTCCCACGGCCCAGGCGTACGAGGGCCGCCTCATCCGATTGCACGCCGACTATAAGGATAAGGGCGTGGCTCTGGTGGCCATCTCGCCCAATGATCCGAAAGCCGTTCGGCTCGATGAACTCGGTTACAGCGACGTGGGCGATTCGCTGGCCGACATGAAGGTCCGCACCAAAGACAAGGGCTTCGAATTCCCCTACCTTTACGACGGCGACAAGCAGGAGGTCTCGGCCGCCTACGGTGTGCTGGCCACGCCCCACGTGTTCGTGTTCGACGCCCAGCGGAAGTTGCGTTACGTCGGCCGTGTCGACGATTCCGACGTCGGCGTGGTCCGTTCGCACGATACGCGCAACGCCATCGACGCCTTGCTGGCCGGCAAGCCCGTGCCGGTGGAGAGAACCCGGGTTTTCGGCTGCTCGACCAAGTGGTCGGACAAGCGCCGCAGCGCGGTCGAATCCGTGAAGCGATGGGATGCGGAACCCGTGTCGCTGGAGACGATCGACACCGCCGGCGTCAAGGCACTTGCCGCGAACGAAACGAAGCACCTTCGCCTGATCAATCTCTGGGCGACCTGGTGCGCTCCTTGCGTCGAGGAGTTACCGGAACTGGTGACCGTCAACCGGATGTACCGCCGGCGCGGCTTCGAGATGATCACGATCAGCCTCGACACGGTGAAGAATCGCGAGCAGGCGTTGAAGTTTCTCAAGGAAAAGCACGTTTCCTCGACGAACTACCTCTTCGATTCGGGGGATCGGGACAAGTTGGCCGAGGCGCTGGACCCCCAGTGGCCCGGCCCGGTTCCCTACACCGTGCTGATCGCGCCCGGCGGCAAGGTCCTCTATCGCCAGCACGACGCCGTCGATACGGCCGCATTGAAGAAGGCCATCGCCGACCACGTCGGCCGAACGTACGCCGGGCGATGAGCGGCGACACGGCTACTTCTCGCTCTCGCGAGACGGCTACTATACGCCTGGCGCAGTATCGCGGGCGGTGTGGTA
Organism: uncultured Planctomycetaceae bacterium; assembly: GCA_964444795.1. GTDB lineage: Bacteria > Planctomycetota > Planctomycetia > Pirellulales > Thermoguttaceae > JABMRP01. The sequence goes on along the minus strand of CAYUIQ010000014.1, from coordinate 15,823 downwards.
GCAGGCGATGATATTCTCCACCGGCGTGTCGGGTTGGATATTGTTCGAGGGCATGAGCACCAGCCCGCCGTTGTGGCCGCATTGGCGGATCAAGTGCTCGACTTCACGGCGCACGTCCTCCGGCGACCCGAAGGGCAGGGTGCGCTGGATACTGACGCAGCCGTGCAGCGTAATCCGATCGCCCCAGCGACGCTTCACCTCGACCGGGTCCATGCACTCCGGCTGAATCGGGTTGATGACCGTGAATCCGGCATCGATCAGATCGTCCATCAACTCGGTGAGCTTTCCGTCGCTGTGGAAGAAGAATTCGAGATCCGGATTGACCTCGCGGCAGGCGCCGATCAGGGCCGCGATGCGAGGTTTGTCAAATCGGCGCCACGCCTCGGGGCCCATGATGATCCGGTCTTGCATGGCGATGTCGCCGACGATGCGAATCATGTCGACTCCGGCTCGGGCCATCGCCACGCCGACCCGGGTATACAACGCAAAGAGCCGATCGTAAACCGCGTCGACGATCTCGGGGTCGGCCGCGTAGTCCATCAGGGCGTTTTCATAACCGCGCAGGTTCCAGAACCGGCGAAAGGGGTTTTCCAGTGTCCCGTAAACGAACTGCTGCTGGTGCTTCGCGTCCGATACCAGGCGTGCGTAGCCGTCCGACTCGTGGATGGCCATCGTTTCCAACAGGGAGAATCGGGCGACGTCGTCGACCGACCGGGCATCTTCCAACGGTCCGGCTGCCCAGCGGCGGTATCGTTTGTCGCTACCCAGTACGAAACGCGCGCCCCAGATATCCTCGTACGTGCGGTCGTCGAGCCACACGCTCGGTTCGCCCGAGGCGTGACCCGGCTTCGCTTGATCTTCGTGCGATCGGTCGGGCGGCATCAGGATCGGGCCGATGTCGATCCAACCTTCGATCCCCAGTTCGCGAAGCACATCCGACCAGGCATCGGTCCGGTAATGCCTCTTGAGCATGTCCATCGTTTCCGGATGGAACCAGCCATCGGTCGCAGTGCGATCGGGCCGCTGGTGGCCTAGCGTGGCGAGAATACGTTGGCGTGGCGTCATGGGGGAAGGTCTGCTCTAGAGTTTCTCAAGGCGTCGCGCCGCAAGCCGCCCATGGCAGCCAAAACGGCAAACTCATCTTTCTCAACGGGCTGCTAGTGATCGTGACCGCTATGGTCGTCGCCGTCCTCGTCGTGACCATCCTCGTCGTGACCATCCTCGTCGTGACCATCCTCGTCGTGGTCCTCATGGTCGCCGTCGGGTTTCGCCAATTTGCCGTGGTACGGCTCACCGTCGATGTCGGCGCTGACTTGGGCATCGCCTTCCCATCCTTCACAGACGAGTTCGCAAAGTGCCTTGTCGACCGTGATGAAGCGGACTTCTTCGCCCGCTTCTCTCGCTTGCGGCGTAAGTGCAAACGGCGTTGGCTCGCCGTCGACCAGCAGATTAAGTTTCACGTCGGTGATCGTGTTCTCGATCGGCTTGAACTTGCCGTCGCTGATGATCGCGGTGACCTGACCGGTGTCTTCATCGTGCAGCACCTCGGCATGGTATTCGTGGCTTCCGAGGACCGCCAAGAGGCCCTTATTGGGGCCTTCCGTGTGCGAGTGGGCCCCGGCGTTCTTCGGCGGGGTCTCATTGGAGGTAGAAGGCGACGATTCGCTTTCGCTTCCTCCGCAACCGCAAAAGGTGAAAACAGCCACAGCCAAGCCACACAACAACAGGGAACCAGTCTTAGTCGTCATAATCAATTTCCTTCTCTCCTTCGGGTAGTCCACCGACAAAAGCGGTTGGGTTTCGTGAAAGAACAGCGGGGGCCTCCAGGGCCGTTTTCTCGGCCTTTCGCCGCTGCAGCGCAGCCTGAGCGGCTTGGCGTCCGAACGTCCAGAAGAGGGCCGGACGGACGAGAAATTCCATCATCGTCGACGTAATCAGTCCGCCCACGACGACCGTGGCGATGGGGTAAAGGATTTCCTTTCCCGGCTCTCCGGACGCCAGGATCAGCGGAACCAGCCCCAGAGCCGAAGTCAGCGCGGTCATCAAGACGGGTGCCACGCGATCTCGGCCGGCGCGAATGAGCATCTCGCGCGACCACGTCTCGCCCTCGTACCGAACGAGGTGCATGTAGTGGTCCAGCAGGAGGATACCGTTTCGCGAGGCGATGCCGCACAGCGAGATCAATCCGACCAGACAGGGAATGGTCCGGTCCTGCCCGGTGATGCTGATCGCCGCCACGGCTCCGATCAGAGCCATCGGCAGCGCGCACATGACCTGCAGGGCAAGGTTGGCCGAGCGAAACATCGTGTACAAGACGATGAAAATGCCGATCAGCGAGAGAACCGACAGCCAGCCGATCCAGAAGGCGGCCTCTTGTTCGCTCTCGAACAGACCGGAAATCGTCAGTTCGTAGTTGCCTTCGGTCAGTTCGTCGCGAATCGGCGCCAGGCTGCGCTCGATGTCGTCCTTAACCTCGACGGCTCCTCGCTCTCTCGGGTTGGCCTGCACGATGACTTGCCGACGGCCCGCTTCGTGGTCGATTCGCGCCGGACCGCGCGCCGAGCGATCGATCGTGGCGACCGACTCCAAGGGGACGGTTCCTCCGCTGGGCACTCGAATGACAAGGTGGCGCAGGGCCTCGATGCTCTCGCGATACGACTGGTCCATACGCACCGTCACGTCAACGATGCGCTGGTCACGCATCACTTCGGTCACCACGCGGCCGTGCATGGCCGTTTCGATCAGTTCGGTAACATCGCTGGGCGTTAACCCCGCCTGCGCGAGTTCCATACGATCCAGCTCGATCCGCAGTTGGGGAACGTCGACCTGGATGGGATCGATACGGATGCGGCCGGTGTCCTCCACATCCTCGATGGCCGAGACGATTCGCCCCGCCCGAGTACGGAGGACGTCGAGCCGGTCTCCCTTGAGCTTGATGGCGATCTTGGCTCGCGATCCGGAACGCAAGTGGGCGATCAGGTGTTGCAGCGGTTGGTCGGAGAAGGCGGCGGTGCCGGGAATGTTTTCGGCCGCGATGATCGCGTCGAGATCCTGAGCGATTTCCTTCTGCGAACGGGGGGAATCGGAATCCAGGCTGCAAATAAACTCCGTCGTATTGACCGGGATCGCATGTTCGTCGAGCTCGGCTCGGCCCGTCTTCCGCACGATCGCCCGGACCCCTTCCACCTGTTGCAGTTCCTCGGCCACACGGCCGGCGATGGCCACCGAGGTATCCAGCGATTTGCCGGGCATCAGGTCGACGTTCAGTTGAACCGCGCCTTCGTTAAATGCCGGCATGAACTCCCGATCCAGGGCGAAGAAGACGCCGACGCTCAGCACCACCACGAGCATGGCCATGGTGATGACCATCTTGGGAAACGCCAAGCTGAAGCGGATCGTCCCGCCGGCTAGCTTCTTCATGACTTGCATGAGGAGCCCCTCTTGCGACTTTCGCCGGGCGGCGATCCCCGGCAGCAGCCAGTAGGCCAACACCGGGGTCACGGTCAGCGAAATCGCCAGCGACGATAGAATCGACACGATGTAGGCGACGCCCAGCGGGGCGAAGAGTCGGCCTTCGATACCGCCCAACGAGAACAGGGGCAAGAATACCAGGCAGACGATAAAGGTGCCGAAGACAATCGAATTGCGGATCTCGCAACTGGCTTCGTAGATCACCCGAATCGCCGATCGGGGTGACTCCGAGCGGGCGTTTTCGCGCAGTCGGCGGAAAATGTTCTCCACGTCGACAATCGCGTCGTCGACCAGCTCGCCGATGGCCACGGCCAACCCGCCCAACGTCATCGTGTTGATCGACAACCCGAATCGGGCGAACACCAAACAGGTGACCACGATCGAAAGCGGCATCGCGACCAGCGTAATGACCGTGGCGCGGACGTTGACCAGGAACAGAAACAAGATGATCACGACCAGCAGTCCGCCGATCCACAGCGCCTCGATCACGTTGGAAATCGCCAGGTCGATAAAATCCTGCTGCTGGTATAGAGAGACAACGCGAATATCCGGTTTGAGATCCGCCTTGATCTCTTTGAGACGCTTGTGAATGGCTTCGGTCAGTTCGCCGGTGCCCATGTTGGGCTGCTTTTCCACGGTCAAGATGACGGCCGGGCCTCCGGAGAAACTGCCGTCCGGCTCGCGCACGTAGGCCGCGCTGTCGCCCCGCTTCACCTGGGCCGCCTCCTCGATGCGGGCGACGTGCTGAAGCAACACGGAATTCTCGGCCAGTGGCTTGACCACGAGGATCTTGAGATCCTCGATCGACTCGATCCGGCCCAAGGCGCGAACGAGATACTCGTCGCTCCCCTGTTCGGAAAGATAACCGCCGGTGACGTTCTCGTTGCTCTTGCGCAGCGCCTCTTCCACTTCGTGAAGCGTGACGCCGTATTTCTGTAGCGCGTCGGGCAAAACAGAGACCTGGAACTGCTTCCGGTCGCCGCCCATCACGAACACCTCCGCCACGCCGCCGATGGTCAGCAGTTGTTTGCGGATCTCCCAATCGGCGATCGTGCGCAGTGCCATGGGCGAGGTGGTTTCATGGACCTCGACCTTGCCTTTGCGCGACACCAGTTCGCACCAGCGGTCTACCGTCGGATCGACAAGCAGCCAGCGGCCGTCGGTCGTGCCGGGCCGGATTCGCGCCTTGGTCGATAGCGGCTTTTCATGGGCGGCAAACTCGTGGCGAAGCTGCCTGCCGGGAGTTGTCTCCTCGAAGAGGTCCTCCAGTTCCCCTTGGAAGTCGAAACCGAACAGCAACGTCTCCTCGCTCGGACGGCTGTACAGCCCCAGGACCATGATCTGCCCCATCACCGAGGAGATCGGGGTCATTTGCGGGGTGATTCCCCGGGGAAGGTGGGTGGAAGCCAGGGCCAGCCTCTCGCCCACAATCTGTCGCGCTTCGTAGACGTCGGTCCCCCAATCGAATTCCACGGTGATCATCGACAACCCGACGGTCGACGTGCTGCGGACCGCCAACACACCCGTGGCACCGTTGAGCACCGACTCCAAGGGCATGGTGACCAGCGTCTCGACTTCCTCGGGCGCCAACCCGGGCGATTCGGTCATCACGGCCACGCGCGGACGATTCAGGTTGGGCAGCACGTCGACGGGCAGGCGGAAGATCTGGTATCCCCCGAAGACCATCAACAACGCCGCGGCGGCAACGACCGACAAGCGATGTCGCAACGAGAAGCGGATCAGGTAGTTGAACATGGTCTACTTTTCATGGTCGGGGCAGGGGCAGGCGTTCTGCAGCTTTCCGCTTCCGCTACCCAGGGCGATCAGAAGTTGGCCGGCGCCGGTCGTGGCGATCTCCGTGCCCGCATAAATGGCGCCGTCGTTGTCGACCACGACCTCGTGCGGTCCGCGGTGGAGTACGTGGACGGGCGTTCGCTGCCACACTTTCTTGTCGCCTTCGAAACCGTTTCGAATGAAGAGAAAAGCATCGGCCCCGTCGAAAGCAACGGCCTCGGTGGGCACGACGAACTCGCCGTGGATGGTCTCGGTCGAGATTTCCAGCCGGCAGCGCTGCCCCGGTTTGTATCGCCAATTGACGAAACGCTGATTTCCATCTTCTCGCTCGGACAGGCTCTCGTTGGGAAACTCGACATAGAAACTCAGCGTGCGCGATTCGACGTCGAGCGAACTGGCGACGTTACGCACGTGCAGCCCCGAGATCACGTGCGGATGCCCGTTGTGTCCCTCGAAGACGGCGACGACACTCCCGTTGTTTTCTACCGCTTCGAGCAACAGCTCGGTGTCGTGCTCGAAAGCGTGGCCTTCGACCTGAAGCCGCGCGTGATTGCTGATCACGCACAGCGGGTCACCCGTGGCAACCTGTTGCCCCTTGGTCACGAGCAACTCCTGAATTTCGAACTCCGACTGTGGCGCAGGCGCGGTGCGCGAGATGACGATTTCGTCGTCGGAAACCTCGGGAACCGAGACGGTGATGTTCTTGACCAGTTGCTGCTTCCGGGTTAGCGTCTCATCGACTTGTTTTTCCGTCAGCCCGTGCATGACCAACACCTGGCACAGGGCTTTCAGCGTTGCGTCCAACTGAATTTTCTCGAATCCCCGTTCCCGCTTCTCCTTGTCGGCAAGTCCCCCGGGTAGCGAATCCAATCGCGCCAGATCGTCTTCGACCGTGCCGAGCTTCTGAAGCGTGGCAAGGTACTCCGCCTGATCTTGAATCAACTCTTCATGGTTCAACCCGAGTTCGAACAGCCGCTGGCCGGTCTCCACCGTTACCCCTTGCTCGCGGTAGACGCGGGTAACGACGCCGGTAGCCGGGGCGGGGACCTTGACGATGGAACGGCCCGGACGCTCCACGACCATGGCCGGGAAGGAAGTGGTTATCTCGTAGTCTCGCTTCTCGATCCGTTGAATCTGCTCGTCGCCGATGCCGATGTTGCGCAGCGCCCGATCCGTCAGCGCCAGGGCGTGCTGCTCCTCGCTCTCCTCCTCGCCTTCGGCGTTGTCATGGGCATCCTTATCTTCGGCCGATTCTCCATCGACCATCGCGGCCAGCACACGGGATCGCCAATCCTCGTTGGCGCCAATGGCCACGGCGGCCATGAGAACGAGGCCCCCCACGATCCAAGCGACCATCGTCAGGTGTTCGGAACCGGCCTTGAGGCGCTCGATCAACTTTCCCATGATCTTCTCCCTTGCCAAGCACAAAGGCAACGAGACTCCCAGGGCGGTTACACCGGGAGTCTCGTGTCGTACCTCGGCCTAGTGGCCTTGACCGCCGTAAGTATCCCAGTCGAGATGACGATACGTGCCGGTCACATGCCGATTCACGCCATCGCCATCCGACAAGCAACGCGTATGCCCATAAGCTACGTACTTCCCAATATGGGTGTTCTTCCCGCGAAAGTAAAGACCGGAGAAATCCGTGTAAACACGACCGCCTGACCAATGTTGAGGCAGCGGCGAACTCTCGATTAGTCGTCTCGGGAGGACCGCCAACATGAGGCGATCACGGCCGAACACACAGGGTATCAGGCATCCCCACAATTTGGGCGACCGCAAGTATATCATACGCCACAAGCATGGGTAACGCACGGCCCGAATTGCCTATTCTCAAGCCAGTAACTGGCCCACCCCCAAGTCTCCCAGACCGAGAACTCGCCCGATTCGGTAAGGTTCCTCCTCCCTTTCAAGGCCGCGGCTTACGGTATCGGCGGCGGACATAAGTCGCCGGGCAAAGAGCCCCCCCGTGCGGGACCGTCGATGTGTGTACCGTCCGTGTTACGGGCTTCCGGCCAACCAATGGACAGACTCGTTGTTCTCTTCATGGTCAACCGCACAAGAAAGACAAGACGATCCTCTGGAATTAGGGTAAGTTCTCGAAAAATCCACGCACTTTTCCCGAAGAATTATCCGGATTCTCTGACAGAAAGGCAAATTCTCTGTTCGGTGGGCTCGCGTTCTTGCCATCTTGCGGGTCGGCGGATGTGGCGTCTCAAATTCACGTCCCCTATCTCTCTCCGCGAAACAGGGTTCAACCCGCGTTGGTCGCGCGACATGTTGGTCAACCGAACGGGCCGCGACGTGCGTTGCCCGTTTCGCCCCGCGATGTCCCGAGAAGACGGGCTAAACTCGTCACGGCTGTTGACGCACGGCATAGTAGGGTAGAATGGCGACCATTTGCCGCAAGCAAACGGGAAACGTCGCTCTCTTGCCGAGGTATCCATCGTGCGCCACCCACGTCGCGACTTCATCAAGACCGTCGGCGCGGCGACCGCGACCGCCGCTCTGCCGGCTCGGTCCACCGCATCCGAAAACCCCGCCGGCAAGAAACGGCACATCGTTACGCTGAGCTTCGACGACGGGTTCGCCAAATCCTTTCGACAAACGGCCGAGATTTACCAGAAGCGAGGTCTCTCGGCCTGTCTGAACGTCGTCGCCACTGCCCACCGGAAAGACTACCGGGCACCGGGCGCGTATATCGGCGGCTCGCCGCGCGGCGACTTCGCGCTGTGGAACGATCTGGCGGCCCGGGGCCACGAGATCATGCCGCACGGCTACCGGCACGCCAACCTACGGCAACTTACCTTCGAACAGTCCAAAGACCTGATCCGCCGGTGCCTCGACGTGTTTGCCGAGGAACTCAAGGGATTCGATCCGAAGCGGGCCGTTTTCAACTTCCCCTACAATGCGTCGACACCGGACCTTGAGAAATGGCTGCCGACGCAAGTTAAGGCTTTCCGAACCGGCGGCGGCCCGATCAATCCGTGGCCTCGCCGCGGGCAAGTGAAACTAACTTGCACCAGTTTCGGACCCGGCAACTGCGAACAGGCCGTTGATCGCGAGATCGAAAAACTCTTAACGCAAGAGTCGGGCTGGCTCATCTTCAACACCCACGGGCTCGACGACGAGGGTTGGGGGCCGATCCGGGCAACGTACCTGGAGCGTCTCCTGGACCGCCTTGCCGCAATCAAATCGGTCGACATCCTGCCCGCCGCGAGGGCGCTGGAGAAGTATGTTGCCCCGGCGACCCGTACAACGTCGCCCACTTAACGCACGAGGAGCCACCCATGACACGATTAGCCCTTCTGCTCACGGCCATCTTGCTCTCGATACTCGGCATCGCGCGGGCGGAAGACGCCCACGACACGCTGCCGCCCGCTCCCCCGGGCAAGACCTGGAAACTCGTCTGGCACGATGAGTTCGACGGCCGGAAGCTCGACGAGACCAAATGGGACGTGCCACCCGACCGCCGCCGACGCGACGCCTTTTGGATGCGCAAGGCGATCTCGCTGGACGGTCAAGGCCATCTGGTCATCAGCACGCTGGCGGAGGACGGAAAGTATATCGACGGCTGCGTCCGCACGTTGGGTAAGTTTGAACACACGTTCGGCTATTACGTCGCCCGGGCCAAGTTTCAATCGCAGCCGGGTCATTGGACGGCGTTCTGGCTGATGGGCCGGGGCGTGGGCAGCATCGGCGACGAAGGCCGTGACGGCACCGAGATCGACATCATGGAAAAGCCCTGGCTCGACGACCGCGTGCAGCACACCCTGCACTGGGACGGATACGGCCGAGATCACCGCTCCGAGGGCAAGGTGGTGAAAGTCCCCGGCGTGATGGACGGCTTCCACACCTTCGCTCTGCTCTGGACGCCGAAAGAATATGTCTTCTTCGTCGACGGCAAGGAAACTTGGCGCACTCGCGCCGGCGGCGTCTGCCAGGCCCCCCTGTACATCAAGCTCAGCGACGAAGTAGGTGACTGGGGCGGCGATATTGCCAAGGCCAAACTGCCCGATCGATTTCTGGTCGATTACGTGCGGGTGTACGATTTGGTGGAGAAATGAGCGCTTGCCCAGAGAGGTTTTCACAATGAACGCGAGATGGCTAGGCCGTCTTTTATTGGCCGCGGGAATATCGGTCATCCTCTCGGCCGGATCTCCACTTCGGGCAGAGATCGTCGGCCATTGGGCGTTCGACGAAACGAGCCAAGGCAAGAGCACACCCAACTCCGGCGCTGGCGGATCGGCACTCGATGGGAAACTCGTGGGCGATGCCCGGCTGCAAGCGGATGTCGGCGACGGCACGATGACCCGGGCTTCGGCGCTGGCACTGGACGGCCGGGGCGACTGGGTCCGCATCGACCATCGCGTGACGACCTTCGGCGATGGTCACAGTTTTACCGTTGCCGCTTGGGCCAAGACGACCGGTGCCAAGATGGCCCTGCTGGGCAAGGACGACGTCGACGGCAAGTTGGAAAACAACGAGAAGATCTTCTTCGTCAAAGAAGGTTTCGGCGATCGCGAGTTCGGGTTCGTCGCTTGCAGTCAGGAATGGCTCGCCACGAATGCCATCCGCGTCAACGACGGTAAGTGGCACCACGTGGCCGTTGTCTACGATGCAATGCTGGGGACGAAGCAGACCTTTATTGACGGCTCCGACCAGACGACCGAGACGTCGTGGCGGGCCGGGCCAGACAGCGGCAGCGTGCTGCGGATCGGTATGTCCGATTGGCCCGATGCCGGCCCGTTTGACGGCCATATCGACGATCTGGTGATCTACGATCAGGCCCTACTGCCCGAGCAAGTCCGCGTCCTAATGGACAAAGGCCCGCGGCCGTTCGATCCACTGTCGCTCTTGGGCGAGGTTACCGGCGGCGACGTTTGGGAAAACCTGATCCGGCTTTCCCGCGTCGTTCGAGAGAGACGCACGGGTAGCCCCGAGCAGCGCATCACCAATGCCGACGTGCAACTGGGCACCTGGTATTGTGCCGGGCCGCTGAAGGATAAGGCCGAGGGGCTGCATCTCCGCTCGTTTACGACCGTCTTCCCCCCGGAGAAACAGGTGCTCGCCGCCGGCGCCGCGGCAATCGACCTGACTCGCACTTGGCCGATGAAGACCTACGCCGGCGCTGGCGAGGTCGTGCGACGATGGGAGCAACACGCCGAGTGGACCGACGGCTACGTGAACCCGCTTCCGGTGGGTCCGCCGCCGATGAAGAACGAGACGTGCTATCTGTATCGAACCATCACCGCCCGTCGTGCGATCACCTTGCCCATGCACGTCTTTGCCTTGGACAACGTCCAAGCGTGGCTCAACGGCGAATCGGTCGGCACGGCCCATAACCCGACGCGGAGCGGCTCGTCGCGGTTTCCGGCCGCGCTGATGACGACGCTTCGACTTCAGCCGGGTGAGAATCGGCTGTTGGTGAAGATAACCAGCATGCACGGGGCGCACGACTTCGCCTTTGCCATGCCGCCGTTGACTCCGTCGAACCCGATTCGTCCGGGAGCCGCCCATTGGCAACCGCAACGTTTCTATCCGGGCAACGAACCGTGGGTCGGTATTGATCGAGCCGAGAACGAGTCCCTTGTCCGGCGATATGAAGAGTATTGCCTGAGCACCGACGGAATCGACCCCTCGGCACCGCCGGCGAGTCAGCATGCGGGCTACGTGGCGGCCATCTTGCGGCGGCTCTCGCTGCCGGGCGGTGCAGCGGCTCTGCTGCCGAAGCCAGAAGATGACACGAACGCGGCCAGATTGCAGGAGCTCTATTTTCGCGCATGTCGATTCGGCGACGCGCGGGAGACCGTGCGACAATTCAACCTCGATATCGCCCCACTGCCGATGTACGACCCGGCCCGGCTGAGAATGGCCGAAGTTTTGGAATCGAGTGTTCCGTCCTCGGCCACCGGTGCCGCCTATCTGGCGAGTTTGGATACCCTGGGGCCGGTCGTCGAGAAAGCCACCGTCGATGATGAAGCGCCGGTCTTGACGGCCGCCCGAGCGATTGACGATTGGTGGCAAGAGCAGGCGCGAAGCTTGCCGCCTATCGCCTTCATTCGCTGCCCGGCATTTGCGGTCAACGCCATCTCGCCGTACATTGCCCGAGGTGCCAGCCCGGCGAGTATTTGCGTGCTCGATCCGCGGCAGCCACGACAGCCGCCGCGAGTGATCTACGACGATCCGACCGGGGCCATCTTCGACATGAACGCCTCGTACGACGGGAAGACGCTCTTCTTTTCCGCGCGAAGAAAAGGCGTCGAAGGTGGCTGGCACATCTACGAGATCGGCACCGATGGCCAGGAACTCAAGCAGATTACCCACGGCAATAGCGACAATATCAGCCCCCTGTTGTTGCCCAACGGGGAGATCATGTTCGTCTCGACGCGGGCCGGTAACACGGTCGTATGTCAGCAGGGCGCATCGGGCGTGCTCTACGTGTGTGATCGTGACGGGAGCAACGTCCGCCGCGTATCGGGGAACACGCTGAGCGACCATTCACCGGCGATCATGAACGACGGCCGGGTGTTGTTCACGCGTTGGGATTACGGCGTCGACAAGAACGTCTTCGCCCGGCAAACGCCCTGGACGATGAATCCCGACGGCACCCGGTTTCAACTCTTCTTCGGCAATACGATCGAAGACCCCAACGGTTTCTGGGAAGCCCGGGCGATTCCCGGCCGACCGGAGGTGGTTTGCGTTTTCGGGCCGCATCACAACTACCACGCCGGTATGATCGGGCTGATCTGGAACAAGTTGGGGTTCGAGGCGCCGCGGGGCGAAGGTTTCCGCTGGATTACGCGGGAAATGCCGGCCGTCGGCGACACGGCAGTCCCCTGGGGTTATCAGGATCCTTATCCGCTGGATGAACGACGCTTCTTGGTTTCCTTCGGTGGCGACGGCGGCCGGAAGAACCGCCTCTATTTGCTCGACGACCGCGGCAACCGGAAATGCCTGCACGAAGCGCCAGACAACTTGGGATGCTGGAACCCGCTGCCGCTTCGCCCTCAAACGCGTCCGCCCGTGCTCAGCACCGGCAGTTCCAATCCCCAATACGTCCAGCGCGACCCGACGCAACGAAACCGCGACCCGGACGATTCGCTGACGGGCACGTTCGTGTTGCAGGACGTGTATCAGGGACTTTCGCCGGCGGTCCGTCGCGGGCAGATCAAGTCGATTCAGATCATTGAGCAGGTTCCTCGCGTCGGCACGATTGGGGGATTGGCCTTGTTCGGGCACTGGACGACCATCAGTCGCGGCACGATGTACGTGCGCCGGATTATCGGCACGGTGCCGGTGGAAGCCGACGGATCGGCACATTTCGTCGCGCCGGCCAATCGCGATATCTCGCTCAACGTGCTCGACTCCGAAGGCCGCGCCATTCGCCGCATGGGGTCGACCACGCAGCTCATGCCGGGCGAAACGGTCGGTTGCGTGGGTTGCCACGAATCGCGCGACTCGGCCCCCTTGCTCTCGTCGCAGCCGGTGGCGGCGGCCCTGCGCCGGGCAGCCTCGGTGCCGCGGTATCCACCGTGGACGGACAAAGGCATCCTCGACTTCAACCGCGTTGTGCAACCCGTGCTCGACAAGTACTGCACCGAGTGTCATTCCGGGGCGTCGCCCGATGCGGCCGTCGATCTTTCCGCCGACCGGACCCATTTTTTCAGCATGGCATACGATCAGCTCCTGGATCGCGGCTTGGTGCATTACATTCCCATCGCCGGGGCCGACCATGCCGAAAGCGCGCCGAACAGCCGCGGGGCCATGGTCAGCCGGCTGCGGAAGATCATCGAAACGGAGCACGAGGGTTGCGTGCTTCCGGCGGAAGCCCGCCGCCGGATCTACACCTGGATCGACGCCAACGTGCCCTACTACGGCACGTACCATGTGACCGACCGTCGGGTCGTCGGCGGCCGCGACCGCTGGTACGTGGGCGATCCCGACGGGTGGTTTCAGAAGGAGTTTCTGCCGGTGTTCAATCGCCGCTGCATGCCTTGCCACGGGCGGTCCGTCACGCCGCAAACGTACAACTACAATCCGGGCGGCAACGGCCAGATCTCCGTCAGCAGCAAGCTCTGGTCCGACACGGCGCTGACCCAGTTCCAACTTGGCCACGGCCGGATCTCGTACACCGGCCAGATCGGACCCGACCATCGCATCAACCTGACGCATCCCGAGTGGAGCCAGATGCTCACCGCGCCGCTGTCGAAGGAAGCCGGTGGGTTGGGGTTATGCAAGCCGGAGCAGGGACTTCCGCGGACGTTCACCGACAAGACCGATCCCGACTATCAGGCGATCCTTCGTGCTTTGACGCGAGGGCACGAGAGGCTTTTGGCCAACCCGCGAGCGGACATGCTTGGCGATACGAAGTAGCCCACGTCTATCACCACATGGTAGGGTGCGTCTGGACGCACCGCCTCTCGTAGCACCACGAAATGCCAGGTGCGTCCCGACGCAGACTACAGACTGCCACCCGGCACGACCTCACTTCCCCTTCCGCTTCGCCGCATTTTCGGCTTCGATGCGGTCGAACGCTTCTTCCACCCCGGGCGGCCAGCGAAACACGGGCGCCTTGGCCGGGTCGTAACCCTTCAGGTGCGGTTGCTCCAACCGCTGCGGCACGGGCTTGTAAAGCCAGGGATTCTTGGCAAACGACTTATCGATCAATTCGGCCAACTCCGGCAGATGCTCCTTGAGTTGCTCGCGCGTGTGGAGTTGCGTCCAACCTTTTCCGTCTTCACCAATGACCGCCAGTCCGCCGCTTCGGTTGCAGTGGAACCACGACTGCACGCCTTCGGCCCAAAATTCGCCGAAGGTACCCATGCCGTATCCGCTGAACCGGCCGGTTGCCTTCGCTTCGGCGTGGAGTTGGCGGAGCCGCGCGTCGAACGTCTCGTCGATCTGCCCTATCGCCCCGTGCAAGATGTGGGCGAATTCATGGACGAAAATATTCTCCCCCTGGTATTTATCGCCCCGATAAGCCAGTAGATTTTCCTCGCCGCAACTCACCGGATTGCCGCCCAGCCCGCGAGCCCGTTTGTCCCACCAAGGGCTCATATGCTTCGTCTCGGGCATGTCGGTCGTCATTTCCGTGTGGGCCATAACGGTAATGTAGATACTCCGTTCGCCCAGCTTCTCCAGCACGTCCGGCCGCCGGGCTAGCATCTGCCGCACCAGATGGGCCGTTTCTTCCAGCGCGCGTAGCGGGACCTTATCCGAACCGACGATCGGCATTTGCCCGACGGTGACGTGGCGCGTGTAGAACGGATCGAGCGATCTCAATCGGGCCTCGGCTTTCGTCTCGATACAACAGTTCCACCCGTTGGCGTCAACCGTCAACCCAATGGTCCCTTTGTACTTGTCGTAGACCTCGTTCATCTCCTCAATCGAATCGAAGTAGCCGACGATAAACGCCGCGCTGAACGACTCGCCGGCCTTGATCGGGCGACCGCCGAACTCCTCGATCATGCAGACGTAACCCCGCTGGTGACACCAGGCCTCATGCACGACCGACGGCGCCAACGTCATGCCCGCCAGCCATGGCCCGGGTTCGCCCGTCTCGCGATCTCGCAACCGATACGCGCGAATGAACCGTTGCGGCACATGTCTCTTGCGACGATAGTTGAACTGCTCGTCGGGTGCAAAGTCCTTGAGAAACGCGTCCGACTCGATCCGCTTGCCCTGCGCCCCGCCGAAGTAGCTCAAGTAGATCTCGCTGAAGCTGTCGCCCTCTTTGTGCTTGATGTGGCCGGGCATGTCGATGCGGAGAAACGCGCCCGGGCTGTCGTTGACCATGTCGATGCGATCGGTCGAGATGAAATACCGCCGGCCCTCGGGAAAGACCAGCCACTGGGTCCAGGTCGAGCCGGTCTTCTTCCCCGGCGCCGCCGTCTTGTATTGAAACGTCTGCCGCACGGCCACGAAGTCGTCTCCGCGGATCACCACCGGCGCAAGCTCCTTGGCCCGGGTGCATATCTGGGGACCTTCGATCGAGCGCTTCGCTCGCTTGCCGTGAACCAGATTGTTGTAGGCGTAGGCGAGTTCCCCTTCGAGCGGCTTCGCATCGGGCTGGTCGCCACCCGGTTCCATGATCCAATCGACGATATCCAGGCCGAATCCCGCGTCGCGAAAACCGGTCTTCTTGTCGAGAAACGACCCGGCCGCCACGCCCGAGACGTACCCCTTCTTCTGAACCGCCGCTTGAAGCTGGGGCGTGTTGATGGTGATCCGCTCGTCGGTTTCGTTGACGGTCGCGCGAGGCTTCTCGGCCACAGCCTCACCGGCGATCATTGCCGAAAAAAGCCCGCAAGTGATGACAAAGCACGTCGAGTTTCGTATCATCGGTTGGTTCCCATGAGCGGTTTGATTAGCAACCATCTCGCCAGAGCGTGATGTAGCCGGGAAAACCCCGTACGATGGCCCTCCAAGGCCGTCGGAACCCCGCGTTTCCCTGACAGCGACGGCCTCGGAGGGCCATCGTACGGGGTTTACAGCAAAAGCCTACCAGAACCCCCGGCCGTGTCAAATCCCGCATCGGACTATCGTGCTTCAAGAC
>CAYUIQ010000013.1:0-65565 GCA_964444795.1 uncultured Planctomycetaceae bacterium | reverse complement strand
CTCTTGTCGGTCAGCGCGATTTCCTGGCCGGGCTTGTTGCCCACCTTGCTCGCCATCACTTGGAAGCTGACCTTCTCCGGGTGCTTTCGGTTCCAGATGGGCGTGTTGGTTCCATCGCGTGTCCAGGTCTGATTGAAGTCCGTGTGCGTGCCGTCGCTCAGTGGGTGCAAGCCGGTGCCGTCAACGTTGATAATGTGGATCGCGGTTTTCCAATTCGTGACCACCGGGTCATTCTTCAGCCGGCGAAAGAAGACGAGCATGTCGCCCGTTTTCGACCAGGACGGCTTGAAGTCCTGGTGCCCGCTCGTCAGCGGCTTGCCCTCGGGCGTGCCGTACTCGTTGACGTGAATCTCGCCGTTCATGAAATAGGATCCCCGGTAGCCCGTGCCCTTGGTCACCGCCTTGCCGTTCTTGGCGCCCTGCTTGGCCAACAGGGCCGCGATCTTCGGCCTGGCCGCCTTGATCTTCTGGAGATCCAGTTCCAGCTTCAGATATCCCCCGATCGCCTGATAGGTTCCTTCCAGTTCTTCGCTCCAAGCGCCTTTTACGGCGTCCAGCGGAGTTTCCGACCGCTCGTTCCGGACATTCACATCCGCCCCTTTGGCGACCAACGCTTTCGTGATGTCGACATGCCCGAAAAACGCCGCCATGTGCAGCGCCGTCGAGCCTTCGTTGTTCTTGATATTCGGCTTGGCCCCTTTGCCCAGCAATAGTCCCGCGACATCGCTTTGCCCCGAAATCGCCGCCGCCATCAGCGGCGTCACTCCTATCGACGGCGCCTTGGCGTTGACGTCCTTACCCGCCGCCAATTGCTGCTTGACGACTTCCAGGTTACCCTTATAAGCGGCCGTCCAAACATCGACCGTTTGTTCCGGATCCGCCGATTGCAGCTCTGTCAAACCGAATCCCGCGAACGATACAATCACCAGAACACATGCGCTAACGCATTTCATCGAAACTCTCCTTCTTGACATTTCACCGTGGAACTTGGTAAACGCTTCTTCCGCCTTTCTCCCGGAGGAGTTCCGTACCGGTCGGCTGCCCGCTGGGCAACGTCTCCGGTGGCAGCAATTCCACCTCGGCAATCTCCAGTCCCGCCGGTTCGTACAAGGTATGACACCACATCGACTCCACAACCAAATCGAAGGGAACGCTGGGAAGCTTGCTCCTGATCTCCATAAGCGAAGGGTCGAGGTGAAAGTTCCCGAGGTTGACAGTAACGTCGAACTCCTGCCCGCTTCGGAATTCGGAGGCCGGCCGAACGGTCTGAAACTTGCCCGCAAATCCTCCGTTGGAGTGTCTGACCGTGACACCGAAGAACACATCACAAGTCGACGCAATACGGCCGCGCACTCGGAAGCCCGAACCGGGCCGAAGTACGACGGGCGGCTTATCTCCACGGGAAACCCCACGTGCCGCGGCATGGATTGTCCTTCCCCAGCTTGTCGTGTATGGAATCGCCCCGAGCATGGCTTCCTGAATAACATCTTCCGCCGCGGTGTAGTTGCCAAGCACGGCCCGAGCATAAGCCATCAGCTCGACGCGGTATCCCAGAGCCTCTCTCAGGACACGATCTCGTTTTGCTTCGGAATCATCCATCTATGAAGAACCAGAGAGTTTCAGGAATCGTGGACATTGAAATGCGATTTCCTTCGAGGTTGTCCGGCAAGACTTCATACGTGGTTGGCTGGTGGCCAGCGGCTGAAGGTCAAATATTCCATCTGTCGCGCGACCTTCCCGGTTTCCCGGGTGTCACCAAGTTGATGATCCGGGAAGGGGACGGGCGGGTCCATCATTTACCGACGACAAAGACCGAGGAGACTGGATCGAGTTGCAGTTCAATAGCGGTTCCTTCCGCGGAGTTTGTCGCGGGACAAGGTTCGATACGCCCGGTGTGTGGATTCCATCGCAGGTCGCCGCAAAGACCCACGGGGTTCACGATTTCCTCTTGGTCCAAGTGACCGGTCAACTCGATGTCGTGGTCGCGGCACCAATCGGCGAGCGTCTTCACGAAACCGTTGGAGAATAACTCCGCCCGAAGCCCGAACATCGCATTGCGGGCCGCGGGATAGTGTTCTTTGAGTAATCCACCCGCGCTGCCGCTGGGGAACCAGAACTCGTCGTAAAGACACATCTTCAGCCCCAGACGTGAAGCCGTGTCGACCGCGTGCTTGTAGTGACGAAGAAACTCGGGGCTCATGAAAGCCACGCCCATGTCCGCGGTCGGCAGAATGCCAAAGCCGTAGTAGCCGCTGGCGACGGACTTTTCCATGATCGCGGTCGTGGTGTTCTTATCGAGCGAGCCATTCCAAAACCACAGTGGCCGGGATTTCCATTTCGCCGGCGGACTGGTAAAGTCCTTCTCGATACTGTCCCCGGTGGACGGCGTTTCCGCCAGAACCACTGTTGCCGGCGTTACTGTTGCCAGCGTTACTGTTGCCAGCGTTACTGTTGCCAGCGCGACGCCGGCAGCCATCGCCGCTAAAGCGGCGATGACTCGTTCGATTCCCCTACGGCGGTTAGCAATTCTTGCGTTCATCACGGGATCCTCCGTGGCACTCCAGGTTCTGTGCGGTGTCGGCGTAAGGTCCCATCACCCTGAGCTTGAGTTGCCGGTTGACGGTCCTGCCTGCCCGCCAACACGTCAGCCCGAGAATGGTCGGCATCAACCGGCTGGTCCATTGGGGTCGCCTCTTGCTTGCGGTCGATGAATCCACGGGACGCTCGCGGCCACTTGGATCGCGGGGTCGCTCTATGGCACGTCCAAATACGTTCGCCCATTATAGCTGGAAGCAACCGTCGTGTCTCGCAAGACCAGCGAAGATGTGCGCGGTATGGGATCGAATCAACCCACCTCCCCTTAGTAAAGGGGGTGAAGCCGCGGTGACAACCGAACGGCACATCGGCGTGCCGGTGGTCCATGTCCATTTCAGTTCGCCGTTCGCGCTTGAATAATGAAAGATCAAACCGCTTCTCGTCGTGCTTCGAGTGCGCCCCAAGGGGTTCTGGCCCGCCAATTCGATGCACTTGCGTTCACGGTGAAATCGCCGGGCCACCTCATCTCGTACCAAGCCCCTCCTATCGTGGCAACCGTTTCAGGTCTTCCACGCCGTTCAGTCGTCACGACATGTCTACCCTCTTTTCCGTCGTGTGCCCCTCGGAGTTGCCCTGGCAACCTATGTTTTTACTACCTACTCAAACCGCTGGACCAGACGCAACCGATCAAGCTCGTCGGAGACGCGCGGAAGGGGCTGCCGCGATGGTGAGAGCGGCGAGAGGCCCTCGCGGGCACGTTGAAAAGGGAAATTCGGCCCTGAGGTCGAGATTGGGCAGAGCAATGAGCAAGAACGTTTTGATCGCGGACGACGACAAAGCCATTCGGACCCTTCTCCTCAAGGGTTTGGAGGCCATGGACGTCGAGAATACCACCGAGGCCGCCGACGGTGACGAAGCCCTGGCAGTCTTCCAGCAGAACGATTTTGACCTGGTCCTCCTCGATTGGGACATGCCCGGCAAGACCGGACTGGAGGTGCTCCAGGCCATCCGGGCCGAGGATCCCCAGACACCGGTGATCATGGTGACCGGCGAGACGAAGAGAGAACGGGTCCTTGAGGCGGCCAACGCCGGGGCCACCGACTACGTGATCAAACCGTTCGATCTGGCCACGCTCAAGAAGAAACTGGCCGAACACTGCAACGACTCGGGTCCGGAAGTCAGCGCCGCGGTCTTTCGATGCGGCCAGGTGATGAATTCGAACGTGATCACGATCAATGCCGACGCTACCATCGGCGACGCCATTGCCTTGCTGCTTCAGCACGGTATCAGTGGACTGCCCGTGGTCGACGACCAAGGCCAGATTCGGGGCATCGTCACCGAGTTCAGTCTCATCCAGTCGATCACTCGCCCCGAGCTCAAAGCCGAACCGATCAGCAGCGTCATGACCACGGATGTCATCACGGTTACGGAGGATGCGATTCCGGTGGAAGTCGTCCGTATCATGCAGACGCGCCGGATACGACGTGTCCCGGTCGTTCGCAACGGGGAAGTCGTCGGTGTGATTGCTCGCCGCGACATACTCCGTTACGTGACGGAGAACGAAAAGGGATTGCGCGAGTTGTTCGACGAGGTGAAGTCGGCTGCCCAGCAGAAGATGGACCGCACGTTGACGAAGATACTGGAAGTCTACGAGTGACCGGCCCGTCACACCGTTGTCCTTCCCAGAAACTCCTTCCGGCAATCAAACCAGTCGATCGGGCACACGTCGGATTGGGTGACGACCGGGAAGATGCCTCGTAGCCTGTTCGGCGACTCGTGCCGGAACGTATGCCGCGCGTTGGCCAGAACGGGAAGAAATGGCCATTCGGCTCGCTAGGGTGCATTCGGGTCGCCAGACCGAACAACGGTCGGCGACACGCCCATGATCTCATACACGCCTTTTTCAACGCGTCTCACGGCCCTGCCATCGGCGGTCCGTAACGACCGCTTTCCCCGGCTTGTAGCCTGAGGGTCGTCGTTGTTGCTGAGGTCGATGATCGTCTCGTACAGCGCGAGCGTGAACGCTTTACCGTCATCGCTGAACGCCGTGAAAGTCTCGACAAGCCTTTGTCGATTGCCCACAGAGCTGCCCCCTGCTGCCGTGAAAGTGACACTGACACGGGCCTGAACCTACCCCGGAGTGAGTCAGCCGTCAAGTGAATCTCCTGATCGCAGCCCAATAAATGCGACCGCCTTACCCACCGCACATCCCACCTACCCGTCCACTCACAGTTTGCCCAAAGTACCGAGCTTTGTTCGTGAGACAGCTATATCGCGGCCGGCGTTTACCGGTTGCCACGGGAGGCATCACCGCCGCCGGAGTGGAGCCCCTCACCGTTCCGGCCGCAGCGCTATGGCTTGTGTGCTCTCTGCCATCTCGGCGGGCGTCGAGTAGCGTACCTCCAGGCAACGGCCGTAGCGCGGGTGGTCGATCCACCGCACGCGTTGGAGCGTCACTCCGTCTGCGACTTCGACCGCCACACGGAGGCCCGGTAAGTCCCAGCGGTCGCGTGTGATTGCCGCCTCGTCCAGGTCTGGCGCCCAGACGAGGAACTGGATCGGCTCGTCAGATTCCGATTGTCGTCGAATTTGGAGGCGGCGGTCGGTCACCACGGGCGCGACCCCGTCGTTTAGTCCGGTAAGAAGTACCCAGCCGACAGGCTGTTTGGGGGCGGGGCGCCAATAGATCGTCGCGGGGTGGCGCTGGTCCCATCGCCGCTTCAAAGTGGCCGCGCCTATCATCAGATTCTCCTCGATCAGTACGGTCGCCTGCGTTTCGCGGAACGTCCGCTCGAAGACGCGCGGTCCGGTGAAACGTCGCAGGTGTGGCAGCACCTCCTCGGGCACCTCGGGGCGGAGAAGGGCGAAGACCGGGCCGTAGGCACGCTCTCCCTGGTGGTGCCCGCCGGACGCGGGCCAAGGCGCCAGGGCCGGGTCGTCGATGGCCAGCGCGATCCACAATCCGACCAGGGCGCAGTACTTGGTCATGTCCATCCCGTAAGCGCGGACGAAGGGGCCGCACATGTTCCGCATGTCGGCGTGGTAGAACGCCCCGATGTCGCGCCACAGCTCGGCTTCCATCGAACGGCCCAGCTCGCGCAGCCGCTCGGAGCGGGCGTGCTCACGCCATAGCGCCAGCGCCATCAGATCCACACCGTAGTAGGTGGGCGAGTTGTACTCGTGAAACGTCTTGTGGCGGGAAAAGAGATCGTGGACCGCCTCCGCCTTCTCCCGTCCGGTCTGCTGAAGATCCTCGCGCCCTTCCTTGGTGCCGACGTAATCCAGGAGAAAGGCGCTCATCAGGGCGATGTTCGTGTAAGTGGCTCCGACGTTCCGCCGGGCGGCTCCCTCGGCCGCCCGGAGCAACGCGGCCCGCATGTCGCCGACGAGGTCCGCGGGAAGGCGGTCGGGAAATGTCTCCAGGATGAGGATCAGCCCGCAGCCGACGAACTCCCGCCAGTTGCTGTCGTGCTCCGTCTCGCCTTGGCGCCTCCGCCACACGCCATGGAGCTTCGAGTCCGGCCCGTCTTCGTATTGAAGGTCGAGGACGCCGCGAAGGACGGCCGCGGCCGCATCGCGATCGTGCGAGCCGTCCCGCCAAAGCAGGCCCGCCGCGATGTAGGTCGCCCCGCGCGACCCTCGCCGGGCAAACTCGTACCCATCCCATTGCTGGCTCGTCTTCGGCAGGACCCCCTCGACAAGCTGTCGTGTGTGGGATTCATCCGGCCAGGCGGGCGGCCTCTCCGATGCCGTCAATGCGGAAACATGTAGTAGCACGGCAAGAATCGCGGCGGATCGCCTGGTTTTCGGTAGCATGGTGGCTTCGGCTGGGGAATCAAGGGCGGAGCGGGATTGCGCGTCCCCCACCCTACCAGCGAGAGCTGCCGAAGGCAATCTCTCGAACGCCATCCGGCCAGGTGGAGCCGTCGCCGCCGGAGATGATCCGGTCGAACGCTTCAAGACGTTCGACGGCACGACAACGCGACCACTTCGAAGCCGTCGGTTGACATTGGCCCGAGAGATGGTTCTACTGCTTTTGTTGATGAACCGTACATGAACACAGAACGACAGCGTGAAAACAAGAACTGACGGAAGCGGCCGCATGGATGATTCTGGTAACGCTGTTGATGTGTGCCGCGGCGTCCGAAGCTCAAGAACCCGAAGACAAGCTGCAAACCATCAAGGCCTTGTTGAAGAAGTAGAATCCTTACTCTACCCAGGAAACCTCCCCATGAAACGCCTCCTGTTGATTGCCCCGCTGGTCGCTCTTTCCACGAACTTCGTCTTGTCCACGGACGTCGTCGCCGCGGATCAACCCAATGTCATTGTCATTTTCATCGATGACATGGGCTACGGCGACGTGGGTTTCAACGGCGCCACGGGCCCCAAGACGCCGAACCTCGATCGGATGGCCACCGAGGGAATGAAGTTCACCGACTTTTACGTCGGCTGTGCCGTTTGCTCCGGGTCGCGAACCGCGTTATTGACCGGCGCTCATTATCAACGGTTGAGCATGAACGCCGTGTTGTTTCCCAACAGCAGCGCGGGCTTGCATCCCGACGAGGTGACCATTGCCGAAATGCTCTCGGGCGCCGGCTATGCGACCAAGTGTGTGGGCAAGTGGCACTTGGGACACCTGCCGCCGTGTCTGCCGACGATGCAGGGCTTCCAGTCCTACTACGGCGTCCCTTACAGCAACGACATGTGGATCGATCCGGCCAACAAGCTGGCCAAGGATCTGGTCCTGCGCGAGGGTCTCACGCTGGACGAAGTGAAGGCGGGCCATCGCAAGAGAAACTCCGTGCCGCTGATGCGCGACGACGAGGTGATCGAATATCCGGCCGACCAGTCGACGCTCACCAAGCGTTACACCGAAGAATCGATTCGATTCATCAACGCCAACAAGGACGGCCCATTCTTTCTCTACCTGCCGCACACGATGGTCCACCTACCGCTGGCCGTCTCCGATGCATTCAAGAACCGCACCGGAAAGCTGATCTGGGATGCGATCGAAGAGGTCGATTGGTCGGTCGGCGAGATCCTCAAGGCGGTTGCCGCGGCGGGCATCGACGAGAACACGCTAGTGATCTTCACCAGCGACAATGGTGCCGCGGTCGGTTCATCGCTGCCGCTACGAGCCAAGAAGGGCAGCGTCTACGACGGCGGAATCCGCGAGCCGACGTTGATGCGTTGGCCGGGCAAGATCCCCGCCGGCTCGGTCTGCCGGGAAGTGGCGGCCAGCATCGACGTCCTGCCGACGCTGGCGAAGCTCGCCGGCGGAAAACTGTCGGGGCGCAAGATTGACGGACATGACATTTGGCCGCTGATGAGCGGCGTCAAAGGCGCCAAGAGCCCACACCAGACGTATTGCCTGATGCACGGTCCCGGCACGGTTCGCAGCGGCAAGTGGAAGTTTTATCCCTGGCCTGAAGGCAAGGGCGGCCGGCGCGATGCGGCACGCACGAAACCGTCGCCCGATCCCGTGCAGCTTTACGATACCGTGGCCGACATCAGCGAAACGACCAATCTGGCGGCGAAGAATCCCGACGTGGTGAAGCGGCTTCAAGCGGCCTACGACGCGCACGTCGCGGAGATCCAAGCCAACAGGCGACCCACCGCCAAGTTGACTCGGCCCACCGGCGTCGCATCGTCCGAGCGGCCGAATACAAGCCCGAAGAAGACTCCGAGGAACAAGAAAGTACACCCGTGAAAGGCTTCCGCGTAATACTCGGCATTGTCGTACTGACGGTGCTCGGAATTACGTCGCGCGTGACGGATTGATCGAGATGAGTAACTACTTCTTGCCGGTTGTGTGCTTTTCGATAAACGCGACGATCGGCGTGGGGTCCTTAAGCGAATGGGGGTGGTGGCCGACACCCGGTTTGTGGATCACCTCGAAGACGCCACCCATTTCCTTATAGCGCTTTTCCGCGAGCGATGTATTCTCGGCAATCGGCACCACCTTGTCGGCGTCGCCAACCACGTGGATGATGGGCACGCCGGCTCTGGCCAGGGGCTTGAGGTTGTCCACCGGGTTCCCTCGGTAGGCGTTGGCCTCAGCGGCACTTTTCAGACCGTAAGATTCGTGAATACCGCGATTCTCGGGGCCCGGCCAACTCTTGAAATCCATGACCGGCGCATCGCCATAGATGGCAGCCACCTTCTCGGGATTGGCGATACCCCAGTTATAGATAATCAGCCCGCCGCGACTGAACCCCTCGAGCACAACCTTCTCGGCGAACCCGTGTTCCCCGCGGAGATACTTGTAGTATTCGTTCCAGCGCTGCACGGCCTGGCGGTTTCCATACTGACCGGCGACGTCACGATAGACAACATGATACCCCTTGTTGAGCATGGCGATGTCGAACTGGGGTTCGTGCCCCCAGAAGCGTGCTCTCCAGACCCAAGGCTTGCCCGGGGCGACCTCGTGCGGAACGACCACAATCCGCCCATCGCCCGTGTAGCTGTCAAACCCTTGCCATTGCCCCTTCTTGCCGGGAAACACGGCATCGTCCGCCGCCGAGACCAATCCCGATCCGAAGAACAGAAGCAGTAGACAAATCATGAGGCCGAAACTCAAACGAAAAGTACGCATCCCAGTTTCTCCTTTGTTCATTCGATCGCATTCGGTCCTTTGTGGCACTAACGCAATGATAGGGCGTCACTTCAGCGGATGCAAGCTTCAGGGGGGGATGCGAGAATGCCGGAAATAATGGTTTACGATCGCGCAAGAAATGAGTGTCGGGTTTGCCGGTCGAGCGCAGCGAGCCCCCAGCGTGCGGCGAACTGGGGGCTCGCTGTGCTCGACCACCAGGCACCCATCGGTTTCATGCGACAATAAGGTCTTGACCGATCCTCATCCGCCTGTGTGATTTCCCTCACCCGCGACAACGCGTTATAATAAGTGCTTCGCCCCCCATCGCCCAACCCGAATTCCAGGAGAGCCGCCATGACTCGCTTTGTCCGATCCTCGATTGCCCTTGTTGCCAGCTTCACCATGCTCGCGGCGGCATCCGCCACGGAGCCCGCAGCGGCAACGTCGGATTCAGAAACGACAAGCCTGTTCAACGGTAAGGATCTGAGTGGCTGGCACGTCGACGTACCGCATCTGGACAAGAATCCCGACGCCGCGCCGACGTTCATTGTGCGCGACGGCAAGCTCGTGAGTCTCGGCCGACCGGGCGGCCATCTGATCACCGACGCGCAATACGAGAACTACCGGCTCGATGTCGAATATCGTTTCGCGGCCCAGCCTGGCAACTGCGGTGTGCTGGTCCACGCGTCCACGCCGCGGGCGCTGTACAAGATGTTCCCCAAGTCGATCGAGGTGCAGATGAATCATCGCCACGCGGGCGATTTTTGGTGCATCGTCGAGGACATCACCGTGCCCGACATGGTCAAGCGGCGCGGCCCGAAGGAGAAGTGGGGAATAACCGAGGGGAAGGCTCGGCGGATTCTCAACCTGACGGACGACTCGGAAAAACCGGTGGGCCAGTGGAATACGATGGTCATCGAGTGTGTCGAGGGCGCGGTCAAAGTGTGGGTCAACGGCGACTTGGTGAACCACGGCACCCAATGCACCGCGACTGTGGGCCAAATCGCGCTGCAAGCGGAGGGCTCCGAGGTCGAGTTTCGCAAACTCTCACTGACGCCGATTGCGAAACTGACCGACTGATGCGGGCGGCTCACTTCTCTCGGTCCACGTGCTCTTCCTCCATAATCCGTGCCATGTCGGCGACGATCTCGGGGTGTTCCGAGGCCACGTTCTTCTCTTCGGAGATGTCCGTGGTGATATCATAGAGTTCGATAGGGCCATCCGGATTCTTAAAGGTATTGAGCCGGATACCCTTCCAGTTGCCCTTGAGCACGGCCTTCTTGCCGCCGCCCTCGTAAAACTCCCAGAAGAGGTGCTCGTGTTGCTTCTGCTCTCCCTTGCCCAGCAGTGTCGGGACCATCGAGATTCCGTCCGTCTTCGGGCAGTCCACGCCGGCTAGTTCGGCCAGCGTGGGCATGATGTCCTGGAACGCCGAGGCATGGTCGCTTTCTCTGCCCGGCCCGATGACCCCCGGCCAATTGGCGATGGTGGGAACTCGAACGCCGCCTTCATAGAGATCCCGTTTCTTGCCGCGGAGTGGCCCGTTGGAATCGAAGTACTGCATGTTGTGGCCGCCTTCCTGGTGCGGACCGTTGTCGCTGGTGAAGATCACCAGCGTATTCTTATCCAAGCCGGTCTCTTGGAGTTTCTCGCGAATCTCCTTAACGTATCCGTCGATATAGCCGATCATGGCGGCGAACCCTTTTTCCGCATCCGGCCAGTCCTCGTCGGCAAACTCGCCGTATGACGGAACCTCCATGCCTTGGCTGCCACCTTCGTTGTTGGCATGGGGTATGTTCAGAGCGTAGTAGAGGAAAAACGGCTTTTCGCTTTCCGTGTTCTTGTCGATGAACTGGATGACCTCTTTCTGGCAGAGGTGCGGGACGAAATCGACTTTCACTTCGGCCACACCGGCGCCGGCGGGAACGTTACGCGTCTTCCATCGCTCTTCCCGGACGTTTCGTAGCGGCACTTCCTCGCCGTTTCGGATGATGAACTCGGGATAGCAGTTATGCGCATGGTTCATGCAGATATAGCCGTAGAAGTAGTCGAAACCATGCTCGTTCGGGTCATTGAGGCCCGGCCTTCCGACGCCCCATTTGCCGATGCAACCGGTGTTGTACCCGGCTTTCTTGAGCACCTGTGCCACGGTAACGTCGTCCGGGCGGAGCATGACATTCCCGTTGGAACGAACCGTGCAGTGGCCCGTATGGAGACCCGTCATCAGCACACAGCGGGACGGGGCGCAAACGGTGGAACCCGCATAGTGGTTGGTCAGGCGAAGCCCGGTCGCAGCCAACCGGTCGAGATTCGGCGTCTTCAGCTTCTGCTGTCCGAAACAACTCGGATCACCGTATCCCATGTCGTCGACCAGGATATAGATGATGTTTGGTTTGGCCGGCGATGTTGTTTTCGTTGCCTTCGCCTTTTCCTTCTTGCGGAGCATGACGTTCCAGGAGACGTGCTTTCTCTCGGCGTCCTTGCCGGTGATGATGTTCGATTTCCGTATCCACTGGAAGTCGAACAGTTCGGAGAAGTCGGCCCGCATGGTCGGCTCGCGGACGCCCGGCGCACTGTCGCGGTCGCACGAAAGGACAAAGACCCTCGTCCCGCGTCGCGAGATCTGGTCGAGCGATGCAACGAACCCCTTGGCGTCGACGTATCGCACGTTATGATAGCAGCCCCGGTCGAAGATCAGATCGAACGGTTCGAGCTCGGGCAGTGCCAAGACATCGGCCAACAGCCACTTTACCTTGACGCCGGCTTTCTTGGCGTCCGCTTCGGCGATGCTCAGGGCGGTTGGAGCCACGTCGATGGCCGTGACGTCGAATCCTTGCTTGGCCAGATAGATCGGATTCATGCCGGTGCCACATCCGAGGACCGCAACGCGGCACGGCTTGATCGCACCCTTTTCGACCGCCTCGCGCAGGTCCGGCGCGGCCATGCCCGAGTTCCAGGGCGGAAACCGACCGTCTCGATAGTAACGGTCCCAGCGATCGAGCAGTTTCATGCCCTCTTCGCCATGCGGCAACACACCGGCCGGCAATGGCCGAAGCGGGACGAGCGTCTTGCCGTCGGCGTCGTCGACCGCGATTCGACCGGCACCGACTTGAGGCGCGGGCAACTCAAGCCGATGAACTCGATCGGCGGAGGTGACCGTCAGATCGAAACGGCCGTCGTTGTTCTTGAGAAGGGCTTTGGCGGGGGTAGCGCCTTCGTCGGTTGGAGCAACTTGATACACGCGGACGCATCGACCCGAGTCGTCCGCCTTCGTAATCGATGGTCGCGATTCCTTAGGGGGCCAGAGAACATCACACGGCAATTTGGGATTCTCAGTACTTTGGTCACCTTGGCGATGGACTTCCCCTCGCGGCGTCCCTTCGGAAGCCTTTGGGTCGATGCAATCCTCGACCAGCCAGACCGATGGTTTCAGGAAAATGACTCGTCGAATGAACGTGGGCGAACCCTGTTTGTTCTCGGCGGGTCGGAGTGAATCCGAAAGATCCGCCTTCGCAAAGAGGAAATGGGCGTTCTCCTCGAATGCCAAAATGGGCGCTTCCGCCGCAATCGGACTGACGGCCTCCTTCAGAGAAGGGAAATCCTTCGCCACCGGTGTTGCGGCCTGGATCGTGCAACACGAGAAGCACGCGAGAAAGACGACCGAGAAGGCAACCAGACCTCGTTGATTTCTGTCATGCCGATTTGCAGTCATGGCTCAATACACCTCCAACATGGCTGAGTTTTCCCCTCGTCCCCACCACGGGAACCTGGGAACGAGTATAGCAGGCTCGGGTCCGTCGCGGTAGAAACGTCACCCGGGATTGCCATTGGAGCCCACTTCCAGCTCGCCCGCGTGCAACGGCCACGGCAAAATGTTATACTGATATCGCCTTCGCCTCAGCGTTTTATCCCTCTGGAAAAGAAAGAAAGTACCATGGGCACGAAACAGAAGTCACAGGAAACAGGACGTTCAAACACCGTCTCCCGCCGGAAGTTCCTGGCCACCGGAACGACCGCCGCGGCGGCGTTGACGATCGTGCCCAGCCATGTGCTCGGACTTCAAGGGGAACAGCCGCCAAGCGAGAAGCTGAACATTGCCGGCATCGGCGTCGGCGGAATGGGCCGCGGCAACGTCAATGCCTGTCGAAGCGAGAATATCGTCGCCCTGTGCGACGTCGACGCGAAATATGCCGCCGGCACCTTCAAAGCTTATCCGGACGCCGCCAAGTATGTCGACTATCGGGTCATGTTCGACAAGCAGAAAGACATCGACGCGGTGATCATCGCAACGCCCGACCACACGCATGCCGTCATCACCTTGGCCGCCATGCAGTTGGGGAAACACGTCTTCTGCCAGAAGCCGCTCACCCATACCGTGGTCGAAGCACGCAAGATCACCGAGTACGCCCGGGCGAACCCCAAGGTCATGACCCAGATGGGTAACCAGGGCCATTCCTCGGGGCAGATCCGCCAGGTGCGAGAATGGATCCAATCCGGCAGTATCGGCGACGTGAAAGAAGTCCATGCCTGGACCGACCGACCGATTGGAAACCGGCCCTGGTCCAACTTCGCCGTTAAGGAACTGCCGACGGAGTTTCCGCCCGTGCCGGAGACCTTGGACTGGGATTTGTGGCTGGGCCCGGCGAAGCAACGCCAATACCATCCCGCGTATGTTCCGCTGAAATGGCGCGGCTGGTTGGACTATGGAACGGGATCGCTGGGCGACATGGGTTGCCACATTTTGGACCCGGCGTGCTGGGGCCTCGACCTGTCGAATCCGTCCAGCGTGACCGCCGAGGTCGAGCATTTTGCGCCCGGCTTGAAGGACGACGTGTTCCCCATCTCGGCCAGGATCACGTTCGAGTTTCCCTCGCGAATCAAACAATCGCAACAGAAGGCTCTGGCGGCGGTCAAGGAGAAATATGGCAAGGTCCCCGAGAGTATTCTCGCCAAGGCCACGCTCTGTCCGATGAAACTGATCTGGACCGACGGCCACTTCAAAACGCCCCGGCCGAGCATGCTCGAAGAGGGCAAGGGCGTGCCGGAAAGCGGGGCCATCATCTATGGCGACAAGGAAACGATTCTGCACAGCTCCCACGGCGCCGGCGGTGCCCGGATCATTCCTGAAGTTCGGATGAAGGAGTTCGTTCCCCCGAAGGAAACCTTGCCGCGAGTTCAAGGCGGGCACACGGGCGACTGGCTCCGGTCCTGCAAGGACGGCCAACCAGCCAGCTCGAATTTCGCCGATTACGGCGGTCAACTCACGGAAATGGTCCTGCTCGGCGTGGCAGCCCAACGCACACCCGGCGAGAAACTTCAGTGGGACGGCGAGAAACTCGAATTCACAAACAACGACAAAGCAAACGAGTATCTTCACACCGACTACCGAAAGGGCTGGACACTTTAGAAGCTGGTCTCTTCCGAAGAGAAGAACGGAAGATGGTGTGGTAGTCCATCGAGTTCTGACAACCCGTTTAGGTGGGACCAGGCAGACGCGAAATCACCCAGACGAGTTGTCGAATTTCGGTGGACCGCCCGACCGCGTCGCGAAAGCTCTGATTCGTTCTTCGGGACAGTCCAAACACGGCGCCCAAACACGGTGCCGAATTTGCCGGCATTTCTCTCCTTCACTGGTGCCTATTCCAACGTCGGCCTGGCGATTTCTCCGCGGAGTTGCGCCTGGCCGCCTTCCTTTTCGTACACCCCGTAGAAGAGCGAGCAGGAGTCGAGCCACACGGTAAGGCGGCGCATGTCTTCGGGCGGCAGTTTCACGTCGTAGTGGCCCTTCTGAAGCAGTTCGTACAGCTTCGACGCCCGCGCCCCGAACTCGCCCGGCGTGGTCCGATACCACTTCGGATCGTTGAAGCTGGTCCCGCCGTAATCGTAGAACCCGAATTTCGGTGCCAGGCTCAAGTAGGAGGCGTAGTATTCGGTCACCGGGTTCATGTAGCTTCCGCGGGCCGTTTTCACCACGCGGCTGTCCAGCGGTGGGGCTTTGTCCGCCTTCTCCGCGTGGCATTCCACGCAGTGCTTGTCGAGCACCGGCTGCACCAGACGGGGGTAGCTGAACGGGTTCGTGCCGTCGGTGCCCGGCTCGATATGCGACGGCTCGCGGCGCATGGCGGCCGGGATCGCGTCGGCGGCGATGGCCGGTGCGCGCTGCCGCGGCTCGTGACAACCTTGGCATACCAACCGTTCGCCCGGCTGCAAATGCGTGCCGGATCGCATCGAGGTCACCGCCAGCCCCTCTTGATCGAGCGCTTGAAAGTAGAGCTCCTTGCGGGCCGGTGCCGTGAAATAGACGCTGCCGTCCTCTTCAACCGGGACGGTACCCAGCACGGCCCGAGCAAGATTGATCGAATCCTTGGCCTGCGGGATTTGCATCCCCGTGGCGTGCGACACGCTGGCCGACGGGATCGAAAGCGGCAGCACCTGGTAGACTCGCAACGCCTTGATTCGCGTCTCCTTCGGCCACGGCTTGAGCGTGTCGTAAACGTTCAGCACGGCCACGGTGGCCTCCGCCGGTTCACCGGCCGCAACACGTTTCGACTCCTCGGCCAATACCGGCGGGACCGGCCGCGGGGTAAGCGGAATCGGGTTGTGGCAGGCAATCTCCGGATCCCGGTAGATCAGTTCCTTGTTTCCGAACGTGTCGACGAGATAGACGCCGAAGACGTTTCGGGACGCCGCCGCGGCGACTTCCTGCGGCGCGTAGACACAGAGGTAGTAATCCTCGCTCAACGGCCACGCCTGACCGTAGGAAAGTGAACCTCGCTGGCTCTCGGGGAAACCGACGTCGGGCGTGACGCGCTTGACCGGGTTCATCGCGTCGTCGTCCTCGGCCCTGGGGTCGAAAACCACCAACGAACCGAACGATTGGTTGTGATGTGGTGCCGCGGTGGCGACGAACCGGTGCGACCCCGGGATGGCGCGGATGTCGACCTCCATGTCCGGACGCTTTGAGCGAACGGCGAAGTTGCCGTGAATCGCTCGCGGATCGCGGCCGTCGGGCGTGGTGATCCACGGCAGATGGACCGTCTGGCCATGGCGGTCGACGTAGTCCCATCGCGTCCAGACGATCATTCCGTCGTGGGCCACGCTCGGATGCCACTCGTTCGTCTCGTGGTAGGAGAGACAGCGAACGTCGGACCCGTTGCCGGCGACGTCGAAGAGCGTGAACGTGGGACAAACGCGGCCGCAACGCAGATAGCCGCCGCGACGTTCGCTAATGAAGGCGATGCGTCCGCTGGGCATGAAACAGGGGTCAAAGTCGTTGAAGGTCCCGTCGGTCACCATTCGCAGGTCGGAGCCGTCGGCCGAGACCGTGAAGACGTGATAGCACCGGCCCGGGTCCCAGTGCCCTTGGCTCGCATCGGTGTGGTGCCGGTGCGTTCGGTTCCCCCGGCCTTCCACATAAGCAAAGGCGATTCTCCGTCCGTCGAACGAAACATCCGGCGAAAGGAACGAACCGCCCTCGGTCTCCTCGCCTCGCTGATTGCCCCGGCCGTCGAAGGAGATCTTCCAGGCACGTTTCGGTCCGCCGCTGAGCCGCTCCCCTTTGAGCCGGCCGTCGGCCACCGTCGAATCGGCCAACAGGTCGCGAATGTCCGGGTTGCTGCCGAAGGGATCGGTGAGCACGAACAGCCCGCCGCCGGGACGCTGGGCCATGCCGTAGTATTGGTCGCACATGTGCCCGATCATCGCGAGGTGGCGTTTGAGAATCAGAAGTCCATCGAAATCCAGCAGCGGATTGGAGAACGCGATCTTGCGGCGCAGGCGGCACACTTTGTCGAAAAGCTCGCGGCGCCCCTCGGCATCGTTCACATCGGTCCGCTCGGCCGCGGCCCGCAGAGCGGCCAGTTCCGCGGCGCTGCCTGCTAGATCGGCGGCCCTGGCGGGGTCGGTGCCTCTTGTCATCCGCGTCAGATCGGCCAGGAGCGATTCGCTGCGGCGGAGGATCACGTCCAACGGGTCGCGATCACCGTCGAGGATGAGCGATTCCTCTCGCAGCGTCTGCGGCGCGAACTGCTCAAACCGCGCGCGCTGTTTCAGATCGTGCGAGAGGATGGCAAACTGCCGCTGTTGCTCACCCTCCGGATAGGCCGCGCCGGATGGTTTCGGGCCCAACCACTCGGACGGAAGACCTCTGGCCGCGACGGCCGGAGCACATGCTCCCAACGCAAACACGATGGTCAACGCCGACATGGCCAACCGCGTAGATAACCTGACACGGATCATTCGCTTTTTCCTCTTTTGGGATCTCCCAGTTCGTATCGGCCGAAAGCCGATCCCCACCTGACGGCACAGTCCAACTAATGACAGGCATTTGAATCGGCCCTGAGTCTGACCTAACGGGGCAGAATTGTCAATCATCGGTCGCATACGCAGCCAGGAGAGGCAGCCGAGGAGGGACCCGCACGGCGTCCCGCTATACGGTCGATATTTGGGTTACCCCAAGAATCACAAGCCCTGCCGGCGAGTTTCTGCGATGAGCTTGATACCCGAAGGCTTCCTATTCTTTGGGGCACTGCGGTCATTCTCTTTGACCGGCGGTACCACACCGCTGAGGCAACGCCACCCGGCCGTGGAAGTCTGGTGGAGGAAATCATGACGATTCGGGAGTTGCCTCATGGCGGTATTTCTGCGCAAGAATGGCAACCGGTTTGTGTGTATTCTCGCGGGGGAGGTGAAGGGGTAGATTCAGTCTATGTCAGCGGATACACTTGAGCACGGGGACTCGGTCATGTCGTTCATCGAGAATCACAAGCCGCAACGGTTGGTCACGGTCACGCGAGCAACTCACCCCGGATTGCGGAAACACCATAACGAGGTGCAATTATGAAACGGCTGTTTCTCCACGGTCTCGTGTTGGCTTGCCTTTCGATCAGGCTGGCGGTCGCGGCGGCCGACGAGCGTTTCGCGATCGCCGAAAACGGCCAGCCGCGGTGCGTCATCACGGTGGCCGCCGAGCCGAGTCCGGCCCAGCGGACCGCGGCCAGTGAACTGCAAACGATCTTGAAGGAGATCACCGGTGCGGAGTTGCCGATCCGGGCCTGTTCCGAGGTCGCCCGCGATGCGCGACAGATCGTTGTCGGACCGTCCGCACGGCTCGCAGAACTGTTGCCCGACGTCAAGCTTGACGAGGTTGGCGCGGACGGGATCGTGATCCGCACCGTCGGCGATGCCCTGGTGTTGGCCGGTCCGCGGCCGCGCGGGACGCTCTACGCGGTGTACACGTTCCTGGAAGACCAGGTGGGCTGTCGCTGGTGGACGCCCACCGAGAGCACGATTCCCCGCCAGCCGACGCTCAGCGTGCCGCCGCTGGCGATCACTTACGCGCCGAAGCTCAAGAGCCGCGAAGCGTATTATCGCGACGCCTTCGAAGGGAAGTTCTCGGCCCGCCAGAAGCTCAACGGCAGTAGCGCCCGGGTCGAC
Source organism: uncultured Planctomycetaceae bacterium (assembly GCA_964444795.1). Lineage (GTDB taxonomy): Bacteria > Planctomycetota > Planctomycetia > Pirellulales > Thermoguttaceae > JABMRP01. The sequence goes on along the minus strand of CAYUIQ010000013.1, from coordinate 47,000 downwards.
GAAGCCTTGGGCGGCAAAATCCGTTTTAACGCCTTTGTGCATACGTTCTTCCCCTTCCTGCCGCCGGCGAAGTACTTCAAGGAGCATCCCGAATGGTACAGCCTCATCGGCGGCAAACGGATCCATGAGCACGCGCAGCTCTGCCTGACGAACGACGAGATGCGGGCTGAAATGACTCGCGTCGTGCTCCAGCGACTTGCAGAGGATCCCGGCGCGAAGCTGATTTCAATCAGCCAGAACGACTGGCGCAACCCCTGCCAATGTGAGAAGTGCCAGGCCGTGGTGGCCGAGGAGGGTTCCGAAGCCGGGCCGCTGCTGCGATTTGTCAACGCCGTGGCGGCGGAGGTCGAGACGCCGTTTCCCGACGTCTGGGTCGAGACGCTTGCCTACCAGTACACCAGGCAGGCACCCCGGAAAGTCCGCCCGCGGGCCAACGTGGTCGTGCGGCTTTGCTCGATCGAATGCTCGTTCGTTCAGCCGTTGGACGAAGGCCCACAGAACGAGCCGTTCCGCAGCGACATCGAGGCCTGGAGCAAGGTCGCCCCGCGGCTGTTCGTCTGGGATTACGTGACGAACTTTTCGAATTACCTGGTACCGCATCCAAACCTGCGGGTGTTGGCCCCGAACGTGCGTTTCTTCGTCAATCACAACGTTGTCGGCCTGTTCGAGCAGGGCGACTCGCAGAGCAGCGTCGGCGATTTCGTTCGCCTGCGGGCGTGGCTGCTGGCCCATCTGATGTGGAACCCGGAGCTGGACGGAAACGCCCTGATCGACGAGTTCCTGCAAGGCTACTACGGCCCGGCCGCGCCGCACTTACGCGAGTACCTCAAGGTGATCAACGATGCCGGCGAGCGCAGCGGGAAGTACATTCGCTGCTTCATGCCGGATACTTCAGCGTGGCTCACCTTGGACGATTTGAACCGGGCCACCGAACTGTTTGCCAGCGCCGAGGCGGCGGTGGCCGGCAATGCGACGCTGGCCGCCCGAGTGCGTCGGGAACGGTTGCCGCTGGATCACGTCTGGCTTTCGCGCTACCGGGCGCTGAAGCGATCGGCCCAGCTTCAGAGCAAGCCGTTCCGGGGACCGGACGATCCGAAGAGCGCCTGCGAGGAGTTCGTTCGCGTGTGCCGTGCCAACGGCGTGGGCAACTGGCGCGAGCGGCACCCGTTCGCCGAACGGGCCGAGATGCTGCTGCGAAAATACGGCCCCCCCGCCACGCCGCCCAAGCAGGCTGAGGGAATCTCCCAGTCCGACTGGCTCGACTGTCAGGACGGCGAGTTCCGGCTCGCCAGGCCGGGCGAGTGGGCCGAGCTGATCGACGACACGGCGGCCTCCGACGGCCATGCCGCCCGGATGCCAGGCGACCATTATGAGTGGGCGGTCAGCCTGCCGCTAAGCGGCGACCTGGCGCCGGGCAACCCCTGGCACGTCTACGTCGCCGCCCGCTGCGACGCCACGGCCAAGGAGGGGCGCGCGATGACGGTGGGCATCTACGACTCGGCCGAGAAGAAGTCGGTTACGGGGCAGACGATCACCGTCGACCAGGCAGCCGGGCCCGAGTATCGCGTGTTCGACCTCGGCGCGCACGAGCTATCCGGCTCGATGTACTTCTGGCTTGCGCCACCCAAACGCCCCGGCGAAGTGCAGCATGTCTACGTCGACCGGGTGTTCTTGATCCGTGAGCCAAAGTAGGCCCTGTAAGTGAAAAGAGAGAACCACTCCAAGACTCTACAGGGAGGGGAGTCCGTCCTACGATGATCGTACTACGCCTATTGATCGGAGAAACACCATGCATCGATTCTTCATGTTCGTCCTGACCCTCGGACTGTTGCTGCCGCAAACGATCTTCGCCGCGGAGCCGATACGCGTTGGCACCTTCGACGTCGATGCTTCCCCGCCGGTAGGAAGTCCGCTGGCGTATGACCCGACGAAGGGCGTGGAGACACCACTGAGTTGCCGTGGCGTCGTTCTGGCCGGAGCAGGGCAACCCATCGTGCTGTGTGCCATTGACTGGATCGGGATCAGCAACGGCGGGCAGACTGCGTTTCGAGAAAGCCTGGCCAAAGCGGCGGGGACGGAGCCACAAAGGGTCGCCGTACATGTGGTACATCAGCACGACGCGCCGCGATGCGACTTCTCGGCGGACGAACTGCTGAGCAAATACGGGCTGGGCGGCGTCGGTTTCGATCCGGATTTCGCCAGAGACGTTGTCAATCGCGCGGCCGTTGCGGTGAAGACGGCTTTGGAGAATGCGAAGCCGGTGACGCATCTTGGCATCGGATCGGGAATCGTCGAGAAGGTCGCGTCGAATCGGCGGATCCTTGGGCCGGACGGAAAGGTGAAGTATACGCGGTGGACGGCCACCGGGGATCCGAAAATCCGGGCGTTTCCCGTCGGGACGATCGATCCGGAGTTGAAGATGATCAGCTTCTGGAGCGGCGATGAACCGATCGCCGTGTTGACTTACTACGCGACGCATCCGCAAAGCTATTACCGCACCGGTTTGGCCAATCCGGACTTCCCCGGACTGGCGCGCAACGCACGCCAGCAGGAGACCGGGGTGCCACACATCCACTTCAACGGCGCCGGAGGGGACATCGGGGCGGGCAAGTGGAACGACGGTTCCAAGGAGAACCGGCAGGTGCTTGCGAACCGAGTTGCCGCCGGGATGAAACTGGCCTGGGAACACACGAGGAAATCGCCGCTTTCGGCGGAAGAAGTCGGCTGGTCCGTCGAGTCGGTCGTTCTGCCGGCATCCGAGCACATGGATGAAGCGGCGCTGATCAAAACGGTGGAGGACGAAAACGCGAAACCCGATACGCGTTGGTACGCGGCGAAGAATCTGATTTGGCTACGACGTTGCCAGAGCAACGACCCGATCGACATTTCGTGCCTGAGACTGAACACCACACGCGTGCTGCACATGCCCGGCGAGTTGCTCATCGACTACCAGCTTGCCGCCGGGAAACTCCGCCCCGACCTATTCGTCGCCATGGCCGCCTATGGGGAATACGCGCCCGGCTATATCGCCACCGAGCTCGCCTACACGCAAGGCGGATACGAAGCCAGCCCCGGCGCGTCGAAGGTCGCCCCGGCCGTCGAAAGCGTGCTGATGGGAGCGATTCGCAAGCTGCTTGGATCACAATAGTCGCACACGATTCACGGCGCGTTTCCGGTTCGTGGTGTGCGCGCTGGTCCAACGAGTTTCGGTTCATTTTACGTTGGCCGTAACTCGGGCAAAGGCAGCAGTTTTATGGTACGCTTCAGGGAACTGCTTTGGAAGACCTTCCTGGAGCCTAACCATGCCCGCCAAATCGTCATTGCCTGCAAATTCCGCTACATCGAGATTGGCCTAGCCGTGCCCGCTCGACTTCACTCCATTCAGTCTCCCCATCCTTGTATTTGAGATGGATACGTCCGAATTTCGTGACGGCATACTCGCCGCACCTTTCACATCGGAAGTAATACCATTCTGAATATGACGGCTGACAGTCCCCGGGCAATAGTGCGCGCCGGCAGATCCAACAGCGGTCATTGTTGAAATCCATCTCTTTTCCTTACATGTTCCCGGTGTGCCGCAAGTTTCCGGTGAAGACCGTTGCACTCAGTGCTTGCAGACTTCGCATCTGACGATTCAGATGATCGCAGCAATTGAATTGTTCTTGATCCCCCCTCGCTTTCCATCGCCGGCTAGCCCAACCGTTCCAGCACGGCCTGCCACGGTTTGGTCACACCGAGCTGCTTGGCCCAATGGGCGATGTAGTCGCGGTCGATTTCGTCACCGCTGACCTTGAGTATTCCGGTGATGTCGCGAAGGTGCTTGTCGGAACCACCTTCTTGGAAGTACCAGAGCTTGCCCAAGATCACGTCCTCCGGTGCGGCGACATAGGTCTCCCGATCGGGGAGAATCGATCTGCGGATACGGCGGGCGAATTGGCTTCGGCCCCAGGCGTCATTTCGGGCGATCATGAAGTCGATCTTGTTGCCCGAGCTTGGATGAATCACATTGAATTGCCCCCGCTGGGAGATGGCTTCCCGTACGGCGGATTCGCTGACGTAGAACTCGGGGCTCGGAAACGCGCCGACCAGATTCCCGATTTGTTTCTCCGCCAGTTGAACTACGATGTCGATATCATGCGTCAGCCGGGGCTCCCCGTAGGTTGCGCTGGCGAACGAACCGACGACCATATAGTCCACGGCCTGGGCTTCGAGGGTCGCGGCCACGTATCGTAGCAGTTCAGCTTGATCCAAGATTGCGTCTCCGGGCGATTTCCCTCACTATGCGGCGGTCGTCCCAATGCGGGTACTGCTCGTGGAGTTTGGCTTGGAGCATCAAACGCATCGTCCGTTCGGCATCGAAGACCATGGCCACTCGCTCGGCCGGGGTCTTTGCGCGGAGAACTTCCACCATGGCCTCGTCGAGGACCTCAATGCGCCGGACGTCGATCGGTCGGGTGGCGGCCATTTCACACATCCAGATTTCGCACTTCCAGCGCGTGTTTTTCGATGAACTCGCGGCGGGGTTCTACTTTGTCGCCCATGAGGATGCGGAAGAGATCGTCGGCGGCGCCGGCGTCTTCCATGCGGACTTGCAACAGGGTGCGGTTGGCCGGGTCGAGGGTCGTGTCGCGGAGTTCTTCGGCATTCATTTCACCCAGGCCTTTGAAGCGGGTGATTTGCAGGCCCTTTTCGCCCGCGGCGCGCACGCCGGCCAGCAGGCCGCGGAGGTCGTCCAGGCCGGTGACCGTTTCACCGCGGCGGAGCAGGTAGCGGGGCTCTTCCATGCCGGTGCGTTCTTGGGGGATGAGCGAGTCGATCTCGAAGCCCATCTCGCGCAGGTCGGCCAGTTGCTTGTTCATCGAGCGGACCTCGTGCAACTCGACGATGTGCAGCCGTTTCTCCGGCGGCACGTCGCCGTTGCCGTTACCATTGGTGCCCGCCGAACCGTCTTCGGCTGGCGCGTCCGTCAGGCTGAGTTCCTCGCCGGTGGCTTCTTCCTCCTCGGCCAGGAACTCGTCCAGCGAAGTTCGCGTGGGAAACCAGAACTCGCGCCGGCCGAGGAAGACGTGGTAGATGGGCAGTTTGCCCGAGATGGGGTCCTGGCGGATGGCGTGGGCACGAAGCGAAATGCCGCGGCGTTCCAGGGCCAAGAGCGATTCCTCAAGCCCCGCCAAGGTTCGACAGAGGCGTTCCATGTCGTCGCCGCCGATGGTCCGTCCGTCGCCCGGCTCGAAGACCGCGTCGGCCAGACCGGCTTCGAGCAGTTGCGTCTTCATCTCCTCTTCGGTTTGCACGTAGTGTACCTTCCGCTTCTTCCGCACGCGGAATAAGGGCGGCTGGGCCACGTACACATGTCCCCGGGTAATCAGCGGATACATTTGCCGGTAGAAGAACGTCAGCAATAGCGTACGGATATGCGAGCCGTCGACGTCGGCGTCGGTCATGATGATGACTTTGTTGTAGCGGCGTTTGGCCAGATCCATTTCCTCGCCGATACCCGCGCCGATGGCCGAGATCATGCTGCGCACTTCTTCGTTGGCCAGCACTTTGTCTTCGCGTGCCTTGTAGGCGTTGATGATCTTGCCGCGCAGGGGGAGAATGGCCTGGTACTCGCGCATCCGGCCGCCTTCGGCGCTTCCGCCGGCCGAATCACCTTCGACCAGATAGAGTTCGCAAATTTCGACCTCGCGGCTGCTGCAATCGCGCAACTTGCCGGGCAGGCCGCCGCCGGTCAGCGCGCCTTTCCGTTCGCGCACCAACAGGCGGGCCTTGCGAGCGCTTTCCCGGGCTTCGGCCGCCACGAGGCCCTTTTTGACGATCGATCGGGCGACCTTGGGGTTCTCTTCGAGATACTTGCCGAGGAACTCGCCGAGAGCCGAGTTGACGATGCCTTCGACTTCGCTGTTGCCCAGCTTGGTCTTGGTCTGTCCTTCGAACTGCGGGTGCAACACGCGCAGCGAGATGACGGTGGTGAGTCCTTCGCGGAAATCGTCGCCGCTGGGCACGAGTTGTTTGAAGAGGTTTTCCTTCTTCCCGTAGGCGTTGAGCGTTCGCGTGACCGCGGCGCGAAACCCGGAGACATGGGTACCGCCTTCGGTCGTGTTGATATTATTGACGTAGGAGTGGAGGTTCTCGGTATACTCGCCCGAGTATTGCATGGCCACTTCCATCCCCACGCCCTGATACTCGCCGGCCACGTAGATCACCTCGCGATGGACCGGTTCGCTGGTGCGGTTGAGATGTTCGACGAACTCGACGATCCCCCGCTCGAACTCGAAGGTATCGCCCTCGTCGGTCCGTTCGTCGTGGAAGACGATCTTGACACCCCGGTTCAGATAGGCCAACTCTCGCAGCCGACGATGCAAGACGTTGTACTGAAATTTGGTGACGGGGAAGATCTCGGGGTCGGGTTTGAAGGTGGTCTTGGTGCCCACACGCTTGCTCTTGCCTATCTTGGCAACGTCCTTGACCCGTACTCCGCGTTCGTATTCCTGTTGATAGACGTACCCCTCGCGGCGCACCTCGACTTCGCACCATTCGCTGAGGAAGTTGACCACGGTCACGCCCACGCCGTGCAACCCACCCGACGTCTGATAGGCGCCCTCCTTGAACTTGCCGCCAAATTTCAGCACGGTCATCACGCCCTCGAGCGTGGAGACATCGCGACCCATCTGCTCCGACAGATGATCGTGCCGCTCGACGGGAATGCCGCGGCCGTCGTCCTCGACGATGACCGAACCGTCGGCATTGATCTTCACGTCGACCTTCGTCGCGTAGCCGGCCATCACCTCGTCGATCGAGTTGTCGACCACTTCGTAGACCAGATGGTGCAGACCGCGAACCGTCGTATCGGCGATGTACATGCTGGGCCGTTCGCGGACATGCTCCAGATCGCTGAGGTGCTGCATCGCGTCGGCACCGTAGTCGGCATCACCCTTGGCGAGCTGGTAGCCTTCGGTCGCCGGTTGCCCGGCTGGGGCTTCAACATGTTCTCGCTCGGGAGTGCCGACAGCGGCAGCGTCCTGGGGAGTCGATTCCTCGGGCGTAGTGTTTTCTTGGGGATCGCTGGACATCTTCTCTTTTCTCGATTTCTCTCTTCGTTAGAACCGGTCGGCCGAGGCCTCCGGAAACGCTTCAATGGTTCATTCGATGGGACCCAGGCGGAAGCGCAGGTTCCGGATTTTCTCGTCGGGTAGCCGCTCGCTCATCCCTGCCAGCAACTGGGCCTTACGAAAGGTAAGTTCCTGGAGGATTGCCGAATTGGCGACGGTCACTTCGAGAGTTCCCCTTTTTAGGGCTCCAACGCGAGTGAACCGATTGGCCGGTTCGCCCGCCGCTTCGCGCCACGCGGCCTCACGCGCCTCGCCGCTTTGCACCCGCGTGAATCCACGGCGAGCCATCAGGTCGGCCAGCACATTGCCGATCCTCTGCGGTCCTCGGGGGGATGGAGTTGCTCTCCCGGCCATGGGGTGCCTTACCGCTGTTGCTGCTCGCGTGTTAGCGGCATGATCACATAGCTGTACCCGTCGTCAGTCAGGGCCACCGCGGGGTTATCGGCGTCCTTCACTTGGAGGGTAAATGTCTGATCCACATCGAGCACGCGGAGAAAATCCATGAAATAACGTGCATCGAGCGTGATGGGTATTTCGGCCTCGTCGTAGGCGATGGGCAACTCGATCCGCGATTCACCCTGCTCCGCACCGCTTGCGGTCAGCAACACCTTCCCGCCGCCGAACGTGAAATCGACTCCCCGTCGATCGCCGCTCAGGACGATGGCCGCCTGGCGCACGGCCGCGTGGAACGGTCCGACGGCCAGTTCGATGCGCGCCGCGTCGTCGCCCGAGGGAAAGACCTCGCGCCACCGGGGATATCGGCCTTCAACCAATTTCGAGTAGATCGTTGTTCGTTGGCTTTGCACCAGGATACTATTCTCACCGACGGAAAGTCGGATACTCTCATCGTTATCGGCCAGCGCCCTCTCGAGGAATTTCATCGACCGCGCCGGCACGATCGTCGTGCTCTCGCCGCTACCGTGTTCTTGTACTGAGGTCGCGGGTCCGTCCTGTCGGGCCAGCCGTCGGCCATCGGTTCCTACGCCGGTAATCGCGTCGCCCGTCAATTCCAACAGCACACCGCCCAGCGCGTAGCGGCTGCTTTCGGTATCAGTCGCGAATTCGGTTCGGTGGATCAGTTCCCGAAAGAAGCGGGCGGGCATTTCGTGGTATTTCTCCGAATCGAACGCCGCCACGGCCGGAAACTCGTCCGGATTGGCCGCCGGAAAGCGGAAATCGCTTCCTTTGCCGCGGATCCGTGTACCGTTGCCGTCGGTTTCCACAAGGAGTTTCTCGTCGGAGCTTTCTCGCAGGATTGCCCCGAACCGATCGATCGGCAAGACGGCTGTCCCGGGTACTTCGATCTCGAACCCCGACACCTCGATACGAACGCCAATTTCCAGGTCGGTGGCCATCAAGGTGGCCGTCTCCGCGGTCACTTCGAGCTTGACGTTCTGGAGGATCGGTTTGGGGCTCCGGCTGGGGGCCGCCATGGACGCCGTTTGAAAAGCGTGCAACAGCTTCTCGCGATCCGATGTGAATTTCATGAACTGGCTCCACCTTTTTTACTTGCCCGGCAAGATCCCAGGGAAAACGTTACCCCAACGAATGATCCGGGTATCCTGTTTTTTCTTAGTTTCTTAATACAAAGTAGTAGTAGTAAGTCGGTGACCGAAACGGTTGATGCAGACGACGGTCGGCAGCGCGAACCGCCTGTCAATCGCCATCTTACATCGCTTGAACCGCCTTCCCGAGACCGTGGAAAACCCGTCTCTTGGATGTCGAAACCGTGGTTGGCGATGGTCGATACGATAGGGATGAATTCTGGCTGCGCGGCTGGCTGTCGATTCGCCTCGAGTCGATCAACAAGGACCGAAAGTGGATCAACACGTTTTCCACTGTCGTCACGGTTGTTTTTGCATGGGTACTACGCATGGACTCCGTCGCAGTGCAGTTGCTGCTGTAAGTAGACGACGGTCTGGCGGATGGCCGGTTCCTGGCTGATCCGCTGTTCGGTTTTTCGGTAGTTGTGCAAAACGGTCGTATGGTCGCGACCGCCAAAATAGCGGCCGATCCGGCCAAAACTCTGCCCGGTGAGCTGTCGGGTCAGGTACACGGCAACACCGCGTGCCAAGACGATTTCACGGCACCGCGAAGCGCCGCGCAAATCGGACACCTTCGTGGCAAACTGCTTGGCGACCGATCGGGCAATCTTTGCCAACGTCGGTGGCGTGGACGATTCTTTCTCCTGGAGGAACTGTTGGATCAGTTTGCTTTCCACGGGGCGGCCGTTTTCCAAAGGGACGCCCCGGGACACCGCGAACATTCGGAGTCGTGTCAGGGCACCCGATAATCGGGCAATCGGGCCTTCGAATTGGGTTGCCAACAGGCGAGTATCCGAATCACGAAATTCAATTCGCTGCAAAGCGGCCAAACGCCGCAGAACAACTTGCCGGGTCCGCAGCGTCGGCAAAACCAGGGAGACGACAAGTCCCTGCATCAGGCGGCCCTGTAGCGTCGCGTCCATCTCCGGAATTCGCCCCGGAGGACTGGCGGTGGTCATCACCACCCATTGTCCTGCCGCAACCCGCCGATCGAGCGTATGAAGCAGTTCTTCTTGGGCCAATCGTTCGGTGGCCAAATGGTCTATGTTGTCGAGGATCAGCAAGGGGACCCGCCGATGGTCACGGCGAAACTCATCGATCGCCTGCGTTTCGATCGCCTCGCGCAAGGCGCGAGCGAAATCCACCGCCGCGCCACACACCACCGACCGATCGGGAAACCGGCTTTTCCATGCGCTGGCCAGTCCCCAGGCCAAATGCGACTTACCGCTGCCCGAGGGGCCGTGAAACACCAGCGGGCTGACACACTCGGCGCGATCTTCGGTCACGGCCTCCACCGCGGTCTGGACGAGCAGATTCTCCGGCCCGACGACGAATTCACCCAGAACTTGGGTGAGCCGATCGTTGTGAGCATCGCATTTACCCCCTCTTTGGCGGAAACCAGGTAGGGGGATGCTCGTGAGGCCGTCGATCACTGCGGATCCGTCCAGAAGAGTGAGGCAATACAGTCAAATCCCGACCGATTTCCCAATCCCGTATTGTAGCAAATACCGGCCAAAAATACGAGGCGAAGACGGGGCTTTTTCCGCAGCTTTTTACTGCGTGTAACTTGTTGTGAACCATCGGGTTACGATATCACATCCGCAATTCGTCGCAGACGTGAAGAATGCGACGCACAGCCTCGTCAATCTCCGCTTCCGTGGTCGTAGCGCCCAGGCTGAAGCGAAGCGAACCGGCGACGATCTCTTTGGGCAGATTCATTGCCAGCAGGGTGGGAGAAAGCTCGGTCGAACCACTCGAACAGGCCGACCCCACGGAGCAGGCCACCCCGGCCATATCCAGGGCCATCAGCAGCACTTGGCCGTCCAAGCCGGGGAACCCCACGTTGCTGGTCTGCGGTAGGCGTTCCGTTCCCCCCGAATTAACCACTAGCGACGGGAATCCGGCCCGTAGGCCGCTCTCGAACCGATCACGCTGGGCGGCCAGATGCCGTCGGTGCGATTGCTGCTCCTCCTGCCAGAGCTCCAGCGCCGTCCGCATTCCAACGGCCAGGGGAATCGACTCGGTGCCCGGCCGGATCGCCTCCTGCTGGTGCCCACCGTAAAGCAGCGGAGCCGGCGTTACGTCGTGGCGCAGCAGGAGGGCCCCGATTCCCAGCGGTCCGCGGAACTTGTGCGCCGCGATGCTCATGGCGGCGACCCCCAGTTTGCGGAAATCGACCGCCAGCTTGCCAACCACCTGGACCGCGTCGGTGTGCGGCGGAACACCGGCTTCGCTGCAAATCGAGGCCAACTGGTCGACCGGCTGTAGGACGCCCGTGTCGTGATTGCCCAGCGTGACGCTGACCACGCGGGTATCTTCGCCGAGCAACTGGCGAAAACGATCGAGACACACCACGCCGTCGGAGCTGACCGGAATGGTATCGACGCGCCATCCGAACTCCAGCAGACGCGCGGCCGGCTCGAAGACGCTTGCATGTTCGACGGCCGAGATGACGATTTGGCCGGGCTTTGGGTTATCGCCGGTGCGGGCGATTCCCAGCAGTGCCAGGTTATTGGCCTCGGTGCCGCCGCTGGTGAAGACCAGGCGATCGGCCCGCGAGCCGCTGCAATCGGCTCCGAGCATGGCCGCGGTGGCCTCGCGCGCTTCTTCCAGAACCCGGCGTGCCTGCTGGCCGGGCTGATGCTGGCTGGCCGGATTGGCATACCCCTGGGCGAAACACCGGGCCATCGCCTCGGCCACCTCGGGGCGCATGGGCGTGGTGGCGTTGTGGTCGAGATAGATCGAGTCCATGCCTCAATTGTTGTCCCGGTGGGCCGGGAAAACAAGCCAGGAAAAAGGGGGCAGGTACATTTTGCCGGAACGGCCCGAAGGGTGCTTCGCACAAAATGTACCTGTCCCCCTTTTCCTCCCGCGGTTCAAGACGACGTCATCTCGATATCCAGCGAGTCGCTCCCCCCGGCGGGCACCTCCAATTGGACGCCGTCGATGCGATACTTCTTGGGAATTCGCGTGTCGATCTTGCCGATGGCGTCACTGTCGGCGCCTTCGTTTTCATCGACGATGTTCAATCGCACGACGTGCGTGCCTACCACGGCGCCGGGTCCCTTGGGATGCACGATTTCCAGAGTGTATTGCCCGTCGGAGTCGGTGCTCTTGCAGAACGAACCGGGGCCGGGATTTGCGTTGTCCTCGCTGGTTGCCACCGGTTGAAAGCTCACGTGGACGCCGGCCAGCGGTTTGCCGTCGAGCGTGACGCGTCCCGAGACGTTAACGGTCTCGTAGTCCGAGCCGCAGCCCGCGGTCAGCGCGCAGCAGAGGGCCGATGCCAGAGCGGAAAGAAGGGAGATGCGCGACGGAGTGCGATAGGCGGTCATCGAAGAAACTCCCTCCGGTGTTGATTTAGCAACCCGAAGCGCCGGCGAGGACCGAAAAGACGGCCTCGCTGACGCTTCGGGTTTCCATTTATGCCACTGTCCTGCGTGAATCTACTGAGGCAACTGAGCCACCTCGTTGCCGGCGATGGTCGCGAGGGCGCAGAACAGGTTGATATCAACACTGTTGGTGACCATCCGCACCGAGCCGTCGCAATTGCTGAACTGGAGCCCGCCGGCGTGAAAGCTACCCCAACCGCGTTTGCAGGGATTGCTCCCGCCGGCCCCACCCACGGCTGCGCAACGGTCGTAATCTACCAGCAGGATTCGGCTTTGAGCGGTGGCGGCCGAGGCGTTGTAGGAGGTGTAGGTGTAGGCCCAGAACGTTCGCCGGTTCTGGTGCGTGTGCGAAGCCATTTCGCCGATCATGAACGTGTTGCTGGTACCGTCCTTGACGGTATCGAAGGTTTCGCACTGGAGTACGCTCGGGTAGCCGACGTTGTGCAGCACGCCGCGCAACTTGAGATTGCTGGTGATGGGGCCCTGTCCGGCGTCCCACCAGATCGACCCGTTGTTGCTATCGCCCGACATGCAGCGATAGGAACCACGGCGGTACTTCAGATTGGACCCCCATCCGCCGCCCGGCCCGCTCTCGGGAATATCGAGTTGGTCGGTGCCATCTTCCGAGGGGCAGGCAAACGTGGGCAAGTAGGCCTCGCGGACCTCGGCGTTGACGGGGTCCGAGTTCAGCGCGTTTTGATCGTAGCGCTTGTAAAGGGCCTCTTGCTCGATATACGGCAAGATGGCGATGGCCCAGTTGGTACGGCTCCGGGTGCCGCAACAGGGTCCCTCGGTAATCCCCCCGGGCGGAAAGGTCGAGTAGGCCGAGTGGTAGTTGTGCATCGCCAGCGAGAGCTGCTTGAGGTTGTTGCTACACTGCATCCGCCTCGCCGCGGCGCGAACCGACTGCACGGCCGGCAGCAGCAACCCGATGAGGATCCCGATGATCGCGATCACCACAAGAAGTTCGACGAGCGTGAAACCGCTCCGATTGTGCCGGCGCATACGATCCCCTCCTTTGTAAACCTCGCTCTGTTCCGAATTGCCAGGAGCGAGAGCCCGAACGGGCCGAGACGAAACCGCACAAAAGCAACCGCCATTCTACCGCAATTGCGAAATCCTCACAACAGAGCACGCCGCCGGCGGCGGAAAGTCGCGAGTCCCACGAGCCCCAGGATCGCCAGGATCAGCGTCGACGGTTCGGGCACTCCGATGGCGATGCCGGTGACCAACAGGCTTGCGTCGTAGTCGGAGAAGTCCCAAGTCAGGTAGGACGTGTCGGCCAACGGCTCGAACTGGAGCATCAAATCGTAATCGGCCAGGGCGGGCCAATCGGTGAGGAACTCGTGGCTGGGCCAGGTATCGGCGCCGTCGGCGTAGACTGTCTGCCCTGCCGAAGCCATGTAATCGGCCAGATCGTCCAATTCCGCGCCGTTGAGATCACCACCGTCGTCGACCACGTCGAGGAAGACCCAGAGCGGCTGATCGGCGTCGATGCCCTCAATGGTCAAGTTTCCGGCGTTGAGCCCCGGATCGGGCACGGGGACCAGGGTGGACGTGGCATATCCGGCCGAGAAGGTTCCCAATCCGCCGGCCAGCGTGGCCACGACGTCATTGCCGGGATGGGTGATGTCCCATAACGCCTGACTGTTGGCCAGCGTTCCGCTACGATTGCCGGACGACAGGACGGTAAAAGAATCGCCCACCGTCAGCGCCACGCCGCCGTGGACGCCCATGACGACATCGCCGGCCAGCGAGGCCGATCCGGAGACGTTGACTGGGGTCACGCCGCCGTTGTCGATCGCCGAGCCCAGCGTCGAGGCGCCGTTCTGGCTATAGCCGACCGTATCGATCTGGGCAGCCGAGCCGAGGACGTCCAATGTCCCGGTGCCCGAGAAGCCGACGTACGTCGTGTGATTGGTCACGTCGAGCGTTCCGCCGCTGATGGTGTAGGTTCCCTTCCCGCCGCCGTGACTGCCGAGGAGCAATGCGTCGTCATTGCGGTTGACGGTGACGGTGCCGCCGGTTTGGGTGAAGGTACCGGTGCCGAGGCGACCGACTTGCAGGTAGGTGCCCACGGTGAGCGATCCGTCGTGGATTTCGTAGCTTCCGTTGGAACCGGCGGTGTACACGGCCAACCTCACGGAGTCGCCGATGGCGACGTTTCCGGCGTCTTGAACGAAGGTGCCGGTTCCGTATTTGCCGATGAGCATGGGACCGTTGGGCGCGTCGAGCGTACCGCCGCTCATTTCGTAGGTTCCCACGGCGCCGGCGCTATTGGCGCCGATGGTCACCGCGTCGCTGGTGCGATTGGCGACGACCGCCCCGCCGGTCTGGACAAAGGTGCCGGTACCCAGGCGCCCGATCTGGAGGTAGCCGCGGGTGGTGTCCGGCAGGGTGAGTGTTCCGCCGTGGATTTCGTACCGTCCGGTCGTGTTGGCCGATTCGGACGCCAGATTGACGAACGCGTCGACGGTCACGTCGCCGCCGTTCTGGATGAACGTTCCGTGGCCTTGGTAACCCACCTGGATGCGGCTTTCCCAACCGCCGCCGGTCAGGGTCAGCGTGCCCGCGTCCATGGTGTAGGTACCCGTGTTACCGCCGCCGTTGCCCAACAACAGGTTTTGGGCCACTTCCACGGCCCCGCCGGTTTGGGTGAAGGAGCCGGTGGCCGAGTTGTCGTATCCCACTCCGAGATGCGAGCCGGTGACGGTCAGAGTACCGTCGCTGATGCTGTAACTGCCGTCGCCGCCGCTGCCGCGGCCGATGCGGATGTCGCGCCGGGCGATCACGTCGCCGCCGGTCTGGGTGAAGATACCCGTGCCGCCGTTGTTCCCGCCGATGGTCAAGGAGCCCTGGTCCAGCGTGCCGTCGCTGATGCTGTATCGGCCAACGGCGGAGGCTTCGAAGCCGAGGTACATGGCTCCACTGCCGTTTTGCGTGACCGTGCCGCCGGTCTGGATGATGGTACCATCGCTGTTGTTGCCGTTGCCGACGCGGAAGTTCACGCCGCTGGTGTTGACGTTCAGGACGGCGTTTCCGCTGATTTCCAGCACGCCGGTTCCCTCCTGGCCGACAAGCAGTTCGTTGACGGTCACCGTGGCGTCGTTGCCGATGCGGTAAGCTCCGCTGGAGTTGGCGTTGTAGCCGACGTACGCTTGATCGGTGGTCAGCGTGCCGCCAGTCTGGTCGAGCAACCCAGTCCCCGACCGGCCGACGAACAAATCGCGAGAGTTGAATGTTCCGGCCTGGAGATTCAGCGTTCCTTCGCCGGTCGCACGGTCGCCTACGTAGCTGTCGTAAAGAGTCGAAGTGCTGCCCGCGGTCTGAGTGTACTCTCCCTTGCCTTCGAACCCGACGGAGAAATTCTGCGGTGTGGCGCTGACCGCGTTGATATAGGCTCCGTCGGCTCCGGCGACACTGCCGATTTTCAAGTGGCGGAGTGAGGGGATCTTTCCATCGGTGATCGACAGAGCAGGCGTGCCGCCGTTGCCGCGGCCGTCGATGTTCAAGTATCCGTCGCGATAACCGACCAGCGTGCCGGTGCTAACCGTTCCGGTGCCGGAGATGGTCATCGTGCCTTTCTTGCCCGTGTTGTGGTCTCCCAGTGTGAGCGTTCCGGTCGTGAGCGTACCGCCGGAGATCGAATAGTCGCTGTTTCCGGTGGCCCCGCCGTTTTGGGCGACATACACTCCCGCGCTGGTGACGATGTCTCCGCCGGTTTGTGTGAACGTGCCGACCCCGTCGATACCGATGGCGATGGCGCCGGAGGCGACGATGTCGCCGGCACTCATAGTGTACGTGCCGCTGGAATTCCCCCGTCGTCCCAGCAGCACGGTTCGCGTATTGAGTGTGCCGCCGTTCTGGATGAATGTTCCGGTGCCGTAGTAGCCGACGTAGAGGTCGTCGGTGTTGAGCACGCCGGTGCCGCCGAGTTCCCAGGTTCCCGTGCCGGCCGCTTCGTTGCCTATCCAGACGTCGTTGCCGGCGGCGTTGTTGTTGACCGTTCCGCCGGTTTGGGTAACCGTGCCGGTGCCGACATGGCCGACCATGATGTCGTTGCCGGCATTGAAGGTACCGTTGCTGATGGTCATCGTGCCCGTGCCCGTATGGCCGACAAAAGCGGGTCCGCTAGGCACGTTAAGAATTCCTCCGTTCATCTCGTATGTGCCGTTCGATCCGCCGACCGCCCCGATTGCCAGGGCATCGGTCGTGCGATTGACGTTGACCGTTCCCCCGTTCTGGAGAAAGGTGGCGGTGCCGTTTCGGGCTATTTGGAGATAGGATCCCACGGTCAGGGTTCCGTCGTGCATCTCGTAGCGTCCGCTGGTGCTTGCGCTGTTGGTGGCCATTCGCAGGGCGCTGCCGACGGTGACCGTTCCGTTGGTCTGGATGAACGTACCGTCGGCCGAGTTGTTCGCGCCAACGTAGAGCATGCCGTTGGGGACATTCAGAACGGACGAAGCGCCGCTCATTTCGTACCGGCCCGTGGCGTTGCCCTGGCTGCCGACCATTAGTGCGTCGCCGTTGCGGCTGACCGTAACAGTTCCGCCGGTTTGCACAAAGGTGCCCGTTCCCTGGCGGCCGATTTGCAGATAGCCGGTGCTGGTATTAGTCAGGGTGAGCGACCCGCCGTGGATTTCGTAGCGGCCGTCGGTGTTGGCGTCGTTTTGGGCCAGGTCGATGTTCTTACCCATGGTGACGGTGCCGCCCTGTTGGATCACGGTGCCGTCGCCGTGGCCGCCGGCGTCGGCTCCGCGCCAGCCGACGTAGAAGGAGCCGGGACCGATGTTCATGGTGGCCCCGTCTTCAATCGTCAGCACGCCCGTGCCTCGCGCCCCGACGTAGGTATTGCCGCTGTTGTTGGTCGTCAGCGACCCGCCGTTGCGGATTTCCAGGAACCCGGAGGTCGTGCCGCTGGGCCCGGCCAACTCGAATCGCTGGATTGTGCCGGCGTTGCTATCGATGTACGCCGTGCCCCCGTTGAAGATATTGGCCTTCTGACCGCTCGGCGAACCCACCGGATTCCAGTTGTTCACATCCAACCAATCGCCGGTCCCCGCATTGCTCCAATCAATCGCCGATGCGAGGCCGGCCGAAAGGAGGACGAAGAGAAAGACGAAGAATTCACTCACTCGGGTGCGCGAAACCGACATGGATCATCCTCCCAGGAAAATGAGACATAGGTGCTTGAGGAGCCGATGGCGAGTAGACCCGGCTTCGGGGCCATTGTGTCCTGCAAAAGGTGTGTGTGTCAAGTATTTTCGGTGGAATCCCCGCCTTGGCTCATTACTCTTCAAATACGCACAGAGGGGGCTCTCGGCGAGAGAAGGCCCCGATGCGGAAGCCCAGCGACTTTCCGTGGATCTTCAGCGTGGGCTCCATGCCCAACTGACAGTCTCGACGGAGCCTGTCCCCTTTTTCGCTACTGTACGATGGCCCTCCGAGGCCGTCGCCGTCGATACAACCAACCTTTCCGACGGCCTCGGAGGGCCATCGTACGGGTCTTCCGGCAAAGCCTATCCTTTCGGCCGCCGGCGAAAAGCGGCCAGTCCGGCCAGTCCCAGCACCGCCAGGATCAGCGTCGACGGCTCGGGGACCGCGGCAGTGACGCTGTGGATCGCCAAGCCGCTAAGCGGTACTTCATCGTCCGCTGCCTGGCTTCCGTTGAAGACGATCTGTATCGGATTGGAGCCGTCGGAGGTCATCAGGAAGGCGGCACTATGGGCGTCCATCAGGTTGGTGGTCAGGAAGTGCTCGCCGCTGCCGCCCGGATTGCCACCCGGGAACGACGCGTCGCCCAGCACGTCCTGAAGCACGTTGGTGCCCGCGGCGTCGGTCAAGTAGATCTCGATCGCCTCGCTCTGGGAGTTTTCGGCGTCGACAAAATAGGCTTCGATCAGATAATCACCCGCGGGTATGCCTTCAAGGGTGGCACGGACGATGCCGAGGTTGTTCTTGACGTGATCTTCGCCGACTAGCACCAGGGGAGCCCCGGCATTGTTGGAGTTACCCCGATCGCGCCAATCGATACCACCGGCCGAGCTGCCGTTCTGATCGACGTTGTCCAGGGTGAAGGTGATCGTGTCGCCGGTGGCGGCAATGAGCGTTGCAGTCGGGAGGTTTGTGCCGCCGGTGTTGTTGCCCGGCGCACCCGGTAAACCGACGAATCCGGGCTCCACTCGCTGGCCACTGGGACCGATGTCGATGTTGAGGAAGTCCGAAAGCTCCGCATCCGCCGGAAGGAAGTCGGGCAGCGGGGTCGTGGTGGGGGCGGTCAGCGGATCATACGTTCCGTCGGCCAAGCCCTGGATCGTGGCGTGGGGCAGCGTCACCCGCCAAAGCGCCACGTCGTCGATCTGACCGACCAGTTCCTTGATCAGCGCGCTGTCGGATTGCTGGCGAGCGGCGCCGATGTGCGCTGCCTGCTGCGAAGTGCCCCCCAGATCGTAGCCGCCCGGCAAGTCGTCGGAATCCTGCAATTCGCCGTCGACGTAGACGGCAATCGCGCGACCTTGACGGATGCCCACGATGTGATGCCACTGGCCGTCGTTGGTGTCGCTGTCGGTTTCTGCTTGGATTTTATCGCTGTCGTCGTCAACGGTCAGCGACAGGGTGCCGTCGCTTTGTTCGTTTTGCGCAAGCACGGTGCGGACGCCGCCGCCGCCGTCGCCGCCGTTGCTGTAGAGCGTTCCCCGGTTACTACCGCCGGACTGCGTCGTCTTAATCCAGCCGGAGATGGTCCAGTCACCGACGCCGAAGTCGAGTTCGCCCGGGTTGCCCAAGTCGACGAAATCGCCGTCGCCGTCGAAGCTCATCGACTGGCCGCCCCCAATTTGCGTGGGAACGTCGCTGTCAAACGCGGCATTACCCTGGGCGGTGCCGTGCAGGTCGTGGCCCGAGTGATCGTTGGTGTTGCCGTCGAAGTTGTAATAGGCCACCAGCCCGGTGTCCCCGGGCGCCCACGCGCCGACGCGGAATCCGTAGAAATCAATGTCCGCCGCACCGCTTTGGCCGGTCGATCCCTGGTACAGTCCCAAGTAGTCGCGGCCCTCGTCCTCACCGGTTCCGGAGGTCACGTGGAAGGTGTCCGGGGTGGTGGCGCCGTCCATGTAGACGTCCACGCGGTGGGTGCCGCCGCCGGAGGTATCGCCCTTGACGGTGACCCAAAACTCGTGGAAGGCCGTGGGATCGGCGAGCACCAGTTGGTTATTCGTGCCCTCTCCCGTGTCCACGTTGCCGGAACGTGAGGTTCCGTTGAGGCTGTTCATGACCAGCCCGCTCTGGCTCAAGGAGCCGTGGTCGGAGTCCAAGGCCAAGGAGAAAGAGATCGTCTGATCGTCGCCTTCTTCTTGGTGAATGCCAAACAGGCCTTTGCCGCCGTCGTGGATCAGGTACCCGTCGCCGCCGGCCGGCCAGGGAGCGGTGGCGCCGCCGCCGTCCGGGTGAACGTCGTCCAACGGACCGTCGGTGGCCAGTCGAGCCCGAAACGTCATCGTCACGCCGTCGTCGAGGATGTTGTGTCCGTCGGGGATCAGCGGTCGGATGTCTTTGGTGAAGCCGACCTTGCGGTTGCTTCCCGGATCGCCCATGCCGTGGTCGCGGGGGTCGCCCGTGTCCTGAATGCGCAGATAGCTTTCCGGGTCGGGGGTGATCACCTGGGCCCCTCCGGGACGTCCGGCGCCGATGGCGCTGCCGTCCCACGCGTCGGATCCGTTGTCGTGATCCCAGGTCCCGTCCAACGCGCTACCGCTGGCGCTGCCGTCTTCTCCCGGATTGGCGATGTACATGTACGACCACCCGCCCGGAGGCGCGTCAAAAATCGTTTCCTGTACCGGCGGCGGAGGTGGGTCCGGAATGTCGGCCACCGCGGCAAACTCGTTGAAGGCATATTGGCCGTTGTTGCCTTGCTGGGCCGCGTCGATCGTCAATCGTACGTATTGGCTGTCGACCGGCGAGGTGAAGTCGAACTTTTGCCCCGTCCCGACTGTGGTAGAGACTGCTTGGGCCGTGATACCGGGCGTCCACGCCAGCGCGCCCATGTCGCCGAGGGTGAAACTCCCCGGGGTTCCCGTCGTCGTGGCCACGCTGACCTGCGAAATGGGACCGATTTCCGCCTGGTCGCGCACGCCGCCCGTGCCGCCCGATCCGTTCTGGTTCCAGAGGACGATCGATTCCAGGGGCATTGAGGACCCGAGGTTGTAGTAGAAGATCTCCGGAGGATTAGCCGCGGCGCCTTGATCCGCAGGCTTGACGTACCAGATGTTCGCCGGACCGTTGTGGCTATCGTTGGGGTCTTCGGCAAGGGTGACCACGTTGCCGGCGAATCCGGAGCCATCGATCGTATTGCCGCTGGCCCCACGGACACCGGGGTTGTCGTTGCTGTCCCGATTGTGCTCGGCAATCGAGCCGACGGGGCTGATCAGCGCCGCTTCCACGGGTGCCTGGCTGGACACCAACAGCGTCACGGCAAGTAAGAAGACAACGACCGAAAGAACACCCACTCGCTTGCACGAAACCGACATGGATCATCCTCCCAGGGGAAATGAGGCAAAGGTGTTTGAGGAGCCAATGATGAGTACACCCGACTTTCGATGTTATTGTTTCCCGCAAGGAATGGGTGTGTCAAGTGTTTTTAACCGAGTTTTCAAAGAATGCCCATCTACAGAGGGGTTGCCCCAGTTTCCCTGTTGCGAATCCCAAAGCGGCGCTACTCGACCACGTGCAAGCTGTGGGCCTTGAGCAGACAAGTGACCTCGCTGCCCGGCTCCAGCGCCAGTTCGGTGACGGCCTCGGGGGTGACCTCGGCCCAGAGGATCTGGCCGACGTCGATGGCCACAAAGACGGCCTGCTCGACGGGTACGACCTGGCACACCCGGCCCAGAAGATGGTTTCGGGCACTCACCCCGGCGACGTCGTGGCGGCAGACGGTGACGTCGGTCGGCGTGAATTGTACGAAAAGAGGCGCGCCGGCCGGTGTCTCTTCCAGCGGCACGTAGAGCGATTGGTCGCCGATGCGGCCGTGGGCGTGGCCCTGGTGAAACTCGACCGGGTCCAGCCGCAACAGATTGGCCGGGCCCATCGAGTTCTTCCATCCCAACGGCTCCGGCCGGCTCAGCGCTTCGTCGGGACGGCCGTCGGCCACCACGCGGCCTTGCTTCAACACGATCACCCAATGGGCCAACCGGCGGACCTCGGCTTGGGAATGGGTGACGAACAGCGTGGGAATCCCCCACTCGGCCACGACCCGTTCGAGGTAGCTGAGGATACGCGCTTTCAGTGCCCGGTCGAGCGAGGCCAGCGGTTCGTCCATCAGCAGTAGTTCGGGTCCGCTGAGCAACGCCCGCCCGATCGCCACCCGCTGACGCTCGCCGCCGGAGAGTTTGCCCGGGTAGCGCCCGAGCAGCGCGCCGACCTGGAGCACTTCGACCACCCGATCCATCGAGACGGAACGGCGCTGCCGGCGATGCTTCTGGCCGTAGCGGAGATTGGCTTCGACGGTCATGTGAGGGAAGAGGAGATGCTCCTGGAAGACGACACCCACGCGGCGTTGCTCGGGCGGCAGGTGGAGTCCGGCGGCCGTGTCGAGCACGGTCTGGTCGCCCAAGCGGATGCTGCCCGAGGCGGGTTGCAGAAACCCGGCGATGGCCGCCAGCACACTCGTCTTGCCGCTGCCCGAGGGACCGAACAACGACGTGACCGGATGGTCCAGCTCGAAGGCGACGTCCAACTCGAACCCGCCCGGGTAGCGATGCCGGCATTGGAAGCTAAGCAGACTCATGCCGCGAGTGCCTCCTTTCCAGCAATTCGCTCACCACCAGGGCCCCGCAGGCCAGGATGACCGAGACGATCACCAATCGCCAGCAGCGGGTGATCCCGTCGGGCGGCGTGTTGGCCAAACGGTGGATCTCCAGGGGGATCGTACGGGTGCGCCCGCTGATATTGCTGGCCACCATGATCGTCGCCCCGAACTCGCCCAGGCTTCGCGCAAAGGCCAGCATCCATCCGGCGATCATACCGCGTCGGGCCAGCGGCAGGGTGACGGTGAAGAAGGTCGTCAAGCGGCCGGCACCCAGGCTTCGGGCGGCCACTTCCAACCGCGGATCGACCGCTTGGAAGGCCAATCGAATCGCCCGAACCATCAGCGGAAAACTCACCACCATGGCCGCCAACACGGCCGCCGCCGTGGTGAAAACGACCCGCACGCCGAACCATGATTCGAGCACCGACCCGATCGGTCCCCGCGGACTGAAGCAAACCAGCAGCAAGTATCCGGTCACCACGGGCGGGAGCACCAAGGGCAGATTGACCACCGTCTCGACGAGCCACTTACCGGCAAAGCGCCCTCGCGCCAGCAGATAGGCCACGGCCACCGCCACCGGCAGCCCGGCCATCGCCGCGCACGAAGCCACCTGGGCACTAAGCCACAGTGCCGACCATTCTTCCGGTTCGAGCAAGATGGAGGAGAGTGGGAACATTCCGTGTCGTTGGTTGTTAGTAGTTATTATCGGCTGGGTGCCTGGGGTCGAGGCGTGAGGCACGAACGCTGAGCCCCCAGTGGTTTTCCGACTGGGGGCTCGTTACGCTCGACCCCAGGCACCCACGCACCCCCTAATCGCTAATCGCTACTCCCCCAAACCCGCGCTGGCGAAAGACGCTTTCCGCCTCCGGCGACTGCAAATACTCGTAAAGCGCCTCGGCCGCCGGTCGACTTTCGCCGCTTCGCAGCAGTAGCAGCGGATAACGAATCGGTTCAGTCATGCCGGGGTCGATCTCCAAGGCCACGCGAACCGAAGTCGACGCGGCCGCGTCGGTCGCATAGACGATTCCCGCCTCGGCCGCGCCGGTTTCCACGAAGGAGAGCGCCTGCCGGACATCGCCACCGGTGACGATCTTCTGCTGCAGCGATTCCCATAATTGCATTTTCTCCAGCGCCTGCCGGGCGTACATGCCGGCGGGTGCCGCCTCGGGGTCGGCCATTGCCACGTGGCGGATCTCTTCGGCGAGCAGATCGTCCGGTGTACTGACGTCGACCGAAGAATCGACGGGAACGATCACCACCAGACGATTGGCCAGCAGATCGCGCCGCCGGAGCGTCTGATCGTGGTCGTCGAGGTAATCGGCCCATTGCCGGTTGGCCGAGAGCATCACGTCGGCCCGCGCGCCGCTGGTGATCTGTTGGGCCAGCGTCGACGTGGCGGCATAGCTGGTTTGCACGGTGTAGCCGGTCTTCCGCTCGAAATTTCGGCTGATCTCGTCCAGCGCGTCGCTCGTGCTGGCCGCACCGAAGAGGAGCACGGTCTTCTCCGACCGTTGCGACGAGCATCCGCAAAGGCCGATGGCCAGCAGGAGGGCAAGTTTCAGGGCGGTTCTGTCCATGGAGAGGCCTCTCACTATCGGAGCGGTTGGGACAGAGCCGGGGGAAGGACCGTGGGGGAAGCTCGCCCAGGATCAAGGATACTCCAGCGCCGGCGGCGGGGAAACCCCCCGACCTCGGTGCCCGGGGGTTCGCTTGACAGACGCCCGGGATGCCGCAAAATGGTGTGTCGTGTACGATGATACTTTCCCGCAAGAATTCTCTTACACCACATGCTCGATGAAACGCACCCTGGGCCAAATCGCCGGACTCTTCCTCAAGCTGGGCTGTATCAGCTTCGGCGGGCCGGCCGCTCACGTCGCCCTGATGGAAGACGAAGCCGTCGTGCGGCGCGGGTGGCTCTCGCGGCAGCAGTTCCTCGATCTGCTCGGGGCGACCCACCTGATCCCCGGCCCTAACGCCGTCGAAATGGCCGGCCACATCGGCTACCGCCGCGCGGGGATCGTCGGCTCGCTGGTCGGCAGCCTGGGGTTCAGCCTGCCGGCGGTGCTCATCACCCTGGTCTTCGCCTGGGCGTATGTCCATTGGGGTAGCTTGCCGCAAGTCGAACCGTTGCTGGCCGGGATCAAGCCGGCCGTGCTGGCGGTGATTGTGTTGGCCGTCTTCCGGCTTGGCCGAAAGGCCCTACGCCGGTGGCAACTGGCGATCATCGGCGTCGGCGTGGGTGCCGCGTCGTTGACCGGGTACGGACAGATCGGGCCGCTGGCTGTCGGCAGCCTGACCGGCGTGCTCCTGCTTCGCTGGACCCGTGGACCGGTGGGACCGGCCAAGGGGAAGACCGCCGGGATGTTGGTGGGTGTTGCCACCATGGGCGCCGCGGGAACCGCCCAAGCGAGCGCTTCCACCATGGCGGGCGCCGGAGTGACCAGCGCGGCGGGCGGCGTGTCGCTTTGGAAGTTGGGCCTGTTCTTCGCCAAAGTGGGCGCGGTGATGTACGGCGGCGGCTACGTCCTGCTGGCCTACCTCGAAGGCGGACTCGTGCAAAACCACGAGTGGCTCGGCGTCGGACTCCAGCAAGAACAGTTGCTCGACGCGGTGGCCATCGGCCAATTGACTCCCGGGCCGTTGCTCACCACGGTCACCTTCGTCGGCTATCTGCTGGCTGGTTTGCCCGGCGCGTTGGTCGCCACCGCGGGCATCCTGCTGCCGTCGCTGGTGCTGGTCATCGTCTGCAACCCGTTGATCCCCCGGCTGCGTCGCTCGCCCTGGGCATCCCGGTTCCTCGACGCGGTCAACGCCGCTTCGGTCGGGTTGATGGCCGCGGTGACGTTGGTCCTCTTTCGAGCCGCGCTGATCGACACGTCGGTCCCCTGGCTGCTCGATTGGCGCGGCTGCCTGATCGCCACCGCCGCCGGTGTGGCGACCGTCCGCTGGAAAGTGACGCCCGTCTGGCTCGTGCTCGGCGGAGCCGTGGCGAGGCGATTGCTGGTTTGGTCGTAGTCTAGCCCGTTGAAGAAGGGTGATATCTGGCGGGTGCCTGGCGGTCGAGCGCAGCGAGCCCCCAGAACCGTGCGATCAATCCCACCACACGGGGAATCTACCGAATCTTGCCCAGTATGTTAAATCGGTTCCTGTCCGCGGAATCTCCGGAATCTGCCGACGAATTCTCACCGGCTAATCCGGGATTTCATGGCGTGGTCTCCTTTGGGATGAAATGAGGCAACCACGGGAGCGTGATCGAAGGGCTTTTCGCCCCTTCTTTCGTCGCCATCATTTGCCGACGAAATCCTTTTCGTAAAGCCGCGCCCGAAGACCGCCCTGCATGGTCGTAATCCACAATTCGCCTGGACGCGCCTCGAACAGGTAGGGATAGGCAATCCAGCCTTTCTGGTTCCTTGCGATGACGACCGGATCGGTCCAGGTCTTGCCGTCGTCGTCAGAAAACATCATCGACAGTTCGAGCCGGTGATTGCTCACCGGGACCTCGGACCACTGGTTATCTCCACCGGACAACGGAAAGCTCGTTTGCCCCTCGGGAAAGTAGCGGTTCCAGATGAGGACCAGCCGGCCACTTCGTAGGCGTCCCAGCAGGCCCGGGGCACTGCTGGCGTCGATCTTCGTCGCGCCGATCGAAGTCCACGTGACTCCCTCGTCGCTGGAATAGGCTTCCCAGAATGTCTTCCAGTTGGTCCGCATGAGCATCCAG
The DNA here is from genome assembly GCA_964444795.1 of uncultured Planctomycetaceae bacterium. Lineage (GTDB taxonomy): Bacteria > Planctomycetota > Planctomycetia > Pirellulales > Thermoguttaceae > JABMRP01. Next base: position 21,429 of record CAYUIQ010000013.1, on the reverse strand, counting down.
ATACGGCCGTCGCGGAGCTGTTCGATCGTGGCCTCGGTGACGCCCGCATGATGGCCGATACCACCACGGTCGATGACGTTGCTGCGCCGCCAGGTTTTTCCTTCGTCGGGGGAAGAATACGTGACCACCGAGTGCCGGCCGGGGTCGTGCTGCATCATCATCGAGGTGAACACGACCGTGCCGTCCTCGGTCTGGATCATGTTGCGGATCGCGCCGGTCCACTGGTCGTGGAGCTTCTGCGGTGTCTCCCAAGTCTTACCGTCATCCAAACTGCGGACGGCGTACGTGGGCAGGCGGGCGCCAGGGGAGTCCGAAATTGCCTTGTCCCAATTCCAGTTGGCCTTCTCCTTGTCGTTGGAGAAGGCGAGGATGATCACCCCGCTGGGCGTCCTGAGCAGCGCCCGTTCCGGGCGGACGGCATACTTGGCCGCGTCGGCAAAGATCGGACGTGACTTCCACGTCTTTCCCTCATCGGGGCTGACCATCGCGCTGGAGGCCGTGTCGACCGTGAGTATGCTCCCGTCGCCGAGCCGAACAAAAGGCCCCATGGGTAACCCCGGCACATCCTCCACGCCCGGAGCAAGCCAAGTCCCGCTGGACGAAGTTGTTCCCTCTCCGGTTGCCGCGTGGATGTTCGGGCCGAGGATCACGATCAGAAGTACGCTCGTCGCCGTGGCGACCAAACGCGGATTACACTTGACACACATCACGCGAAACATGGTTGTCGTCCTCCTCGCTACCGGGAGCTTTGTACGGCTGACCGCACCAGTTCCTTTGGCTTATCGCCTGAGTCCAGTGGCACGCATACCCAGAGTATACAGCAAGTCCAGCCCCACGCCAGCTTGCCAACCGATCCCCGGTCGGCGAGAATCTTATCTATGTGCAGTTCTTGAGAGACATCCGGTCTACTGGAAGGGACTGTCATGCTGCCCACTTGAGCAACTGATAAACTGGGAGACCTCACCGATGCCCACGCCACACATCCGATTTGCCGTTCTGTGTCTGGCGGTCTGCGGCCTGCTGGCCGGCACTCTGCATGCCCAGCGGCCGAACATCATCGTGATCATGGCGGATGACTTGGGCTACTCCGACCTTGGCTGTTACGGCGGCGATATCGAGACGCCGAATTTGGATCGGTTGGCCGAAGGCGGTTTGCGATTCTCGCAGTTCTACAACTGTGCCCTCTGCGGCCCGTCGCGTGCCGCCCTGATGACAGGACTTCACCCCCATCAGGTCGGGATATCTCGATGGACTGGATTGTTGAACGATCGTTGCGTGACAGTGTTCGAGTTACTTCGGCGGGCTGGCTACGAGACGTGTGCCGTGGGACGGCTCGACATGGTCACGGCGGACAACTGGCATGATCCGGCCATGATCGGACGGCACGTCGATCGATTCCTCGGCAGTACGGGACACTCCGGTCCAGGAAACTACTTTAAGGAGGTCCGCAACACGCAGTTCTACCGCGACGGCCGCCCCTTCACCCTGCCGCCTGATGGCACCTACAAGACCGATCTGATCACCGATTTCGCGACCGACTTCATCGCCCAGGCCGCAGCCGGGAAGAAGCCGTTCTTCCTTTATGTTTCCCATTACGCACCGCACTGGCCGTTGCACGCGAAGCCCGAAGACATGGCGAAGTACCGCGATCTGTATCGGAAGCTGGGCTGGGACGAAGCGCGCAGCCGCCGCTACGGGCGACTCGTCGAGTTGGGGTTGATTGGAGCCGAGAGTCGTTTGTCGCCGCGAGACCCGCGCGTGCCGGCATGGCAGGACGCGCAGCACAAGCCGTGGGAGGCCGATCGTATGGCCGCCTATGCCGGACAGGTCGATTCACTCGACCAGAGTGTGGGCCGAGTTATGGACGCGCTGCGGCGTGCGAAGGCCGACGACAACACGCTGGTGATGTTCCTCTCCGACAACGGCGCTTCCGACCAGGCCGTAGGCGCGCTGGACAAACCGGGGCAAACATGGCGGGTTGACGGCACGCCAACCCGGGTGGGCAACAAGCCGACGATCCCGCCCGGCGGTCCAGACACCTTCGTTACGGCGGGACCCCCGTGGTCGAACGTCTCGAACGCGCCCTTCCGCCGGCATAAGCAGTCCAACCACGAGGGAGGCATCGCGACGCCGTTCCTCGCCCGGTGGCCAGGCGTCATCAAGCAGACCGGAGCGATTTGCATCGAGCCGGGCCACATCACCGACATTACGGCGACGTGCCTCGATGCAGCGGGCATCGAGTATCCAGAGAAGTTCAACGGTCGCGACGTGTTGCCGATCGCGGGCCGAAGCCTGCTGCCGGATTTCGCGGGTCGGCGAACGGAAGGCCCGAGGACGCTGTGTTGGGCAACCTCGGGCAACCGCGCGATCCGCATCGGATCGTGGAAACTCGCCTCCGCCAAAGGTGGGCCGTGGGAACTCTACGATCTGACAACCGACCGCACCGAATTGAATGATCTTGCACAAGAGAATCCAAAACGCGTCGAAGCGATGGCCGGCGCGTTCAACCAGTGGAGGCGAGACACGCCGGATTGAACGGCTTGAAAACGCGCCTGCCTTTGCGGCATTGACGGTGGCGCCAGGATTCATCGGAAACAGAAAAACAAGATCGTGCAATGTGAGTATCCGGGAGACACGCCATGTCGAGATTCCGCTGTGGGGCTTGGATCGCGGTTGTGCTTTCAGGCGGGGCTATTTGTGAGGCCCAAGACACGGTTACGATCGGCGGCGTCGATCTTCCGGCCGATTGTGCCCTGGCACGCGGGGAGCATCCCCGGCTGCTGTTCACGAAGGCCGGGGCTATTCTCTTGGGCGTGCTCCATTATCTGACCGACGAGCGGAAGTACATCGATCAGGCCACGGAGAACATGGTCCCCGTGGAGGGGGTCGAACGACCGGGGCAGATGGGCGCGGTGGTCAGGTTGGGAACGACGGAGTATGAGGTCATGTTCGCCACCGACGGGCCAACAGGTGGGCACATCCGAGTCATGCAGGCCGGCCAAAGAACGCTGGATCGTCCCCTGGCAAGCGGTGTCGAGGACAACTATCAGAAATGGGCCGAAGACCCACGCTACGAGATATGGATGACTCGGCCGGAGTATCGAAATTTCCCGGGAAAACCACGAGACCGGGAGAAAGGCGCATCCCCATGACCAGACGGATTCTCGCAATGTGGATAGTGGTGTTTGTGTTGCCGGCAGGCGGAATCGCCATTGCCGCGGAAGGAGTGGCACCTTCCTATCCGAAGCTCGTGACGGCGGAAACTCGGGCAGACGCCGCCCGGCTGTCAGCGCTGGAACGGCCTGGCGACGTCTTTTTCCACGACGAGTTCGAGTCGACTGAGTCGCTGAAGAAGTACTTCGAGGTCCGAGGACTACGGGAAGGTCGCGCGAAGCTCACAACCAACGCCGAACTTGCCCACAAGGGCAACGGGGCAATCCAGTTCACCGCCGTTGCACGAGACGGTCGCGAGTCCGGCGCGGGCGCCACTGCCTGGTTCGGGCCAAAGGGCTACGACCGCGTCTACTTCCGCCGCTACATCAAGTTTGCTGCCGATTACGATCAGGGCAACCTGAATCATGTCGGCGGTGGGTTGACGGGCGTTGCCGGGACAAATCGTTGGGCGGCCATGGGCTCGGCGGGCATCCGCCCCAAAGGCGACGACCACTTCAAGAGCGCCTTCGAGCCCTGGCGCGACTGGCGGCGTTATCCCTCGCCGGGGTACATGTTCCTTTACACGTACTGGATGGACATGAAACGGGATCGCGACGGCAACTACTGGGGAAATATGCTGGGACCTGCCCAGGACGAGCGCGTGGTCCTGCAACGCGACAAGTGGTATTGCCTGGAACACATGATCCAGGTCAACGATCCCGGCAAAGCGAACGGCGAGTTGGCCGCCTGGATCGACGGCAAGCTCTATATCCACTACACGGGCTTCCGCTGGCGATCCACGCCGGACGTGAAACTGAAGCGATTCGGCATCGGCGTGTATGTCCACCGCGCGACGCAAGATAATACGGTATGGTACGACGACGTGGCCTTGTCCACCGGATACATCGGGCCGGCGGACTGATAGCGGTGCGGACGTCGTCTGAAAAAGGCACCGTGAACACCTGCACGGTGACCTGTTGGCCGCTGAGCCACTGGTTCTCTGTTCGGCAGCGATGGGGCTTGTTCGAGAATAGTCCCGACTCGCAACGGTACTCGGTTGCCTTCGTCCGCCCCAGTTGCTCAACGGCATCCGGCGTTTGGACTTGGGCGATCAGCAGCCCGCCCCGAACCATCGGGCAATCACGCCTCTTCGATATATTCCAACTTCAGCCGATTGCAGAGTTCGATTGTCTGCGGCTTCAGGTCCCCGTAGAAGGTCACGCGGTGCCAGCCCATGCGCCATTGTTCCGTCAGCTTCTCGATGTCGCCTTTGACAACGGCCTCCAGCTTCGTTCGGCAGGCCATATCGCTCGGATTGTTGCCGACGGTCTTAGCCTGGTGACAAAGCACCTGCTTGGTGACCGGGTTAATCTCAAGCGTTGTGGTCATGTGGCCGGCCGGCAGCAGCGACTGCATCGACGCGCCTTTGCGGTCCTCGGAGTGTGTGCGGATCCTGTAAGGGTTGGAGGCGCCATCGGGGCCGAATGGCTTGGTCATCGCCACGCAGTGGGCATAGATAATCTGCTGCTTCGAGGTGTCGATCACCGGGTCGGAGATGAAGCCGGGCCGGTTCACCAGCGCGCCCATCGTTGCCATCGTCAGTGCCGACATCTGGTCCGCCTCGCAGCCCCCGACCAATCCATCGTTGTTCAACTGGCTGAAACCCAGGCACGGATAGGCAGTCATGTGCCCACCGTAGAATCCACCGAGACAGTTAATACTGATACCGCTTGCGTCGTACCGATTCAGCAACTGCTTCATGGCCACGTAGACAACGCCGGATTTGTCGATATCGTCACGTTTGGGCTCGACGACCTGCTCAGCGGCCGCGATCCAGCGGTCGGCAACGGTCCTGGCCATGTCCCGGTCCGCCTCCTTATAAGCGGCGGCTATCGCCTCGAAGCCCAGCGGTACGAACGTCAGGCCGAGCACTTCGCGGGCAGCCTTACGGAACGGGTCGCCCCCCCATCCGCCGCCCACAACGATGATCTTGGTCCGCTTCAATTGCTCCAGTGCCTCGTCGAAATTGGGAGCGGGGACCGCATCGTCCTTGCAGGTCCAATCCATCTCGGATGGCGTGTGCTGGCGGCGCGCCGTCCGAAACCCCTGGGCAATTTGCGCCGGACTCTTGCCTCTTGAGAGCAGTCCGAATTGACGTGCCGAGGCGACGATGTCCGCATCGCTCGATGAGCTAACCCAGTCAACCGGCTTGCCCGAATTCATGATCCTCGATATCTGAGTAAGGAATTTTCCGGACCCGCCAAACAGGTTGTCAACAAGCAGCGTCGGCTTGCCGGTGGTGCAGAGCTGGAAGACTCTGTTGCCCCACCCCAGCCCCTGGATGCACACGACATAGCCGTCCACATCGTCATCGCCTTGGAGTATGGCGTCGGCGTGTTTCGGGTCGTCCATGGCCTTCGACACGAGGAATTGAAGGTCGGGACAGCCTTGGGTCAAGGCGTCAATCACCTGCTTTCGTCGGCTGTCGAAGTCGTAGCCGATGTTGGGCCAGATTGGCTTGTCGTTGGTCGTTTCGCAGAACACCAGCCGTATCCTCGGCTTGCCGCCGGCTGGCTCCTCACCATGCACTGGTTGAGGGTTCAGCAGATGGCCAACCGCCGCGCATCCCGTGCATGCACAGGCGCAGCCGGAGACGAACTTCCGTCGCGACATCGGGTTGGAACATGATGGATGTGGCATGCCGGGTCTCCCATTTGCTTGAGGAACCGTGGAGGGCCTGTCTCCATGGTCCGCACGTGTGTCACGAATTCCCTGTCCGGGCCGCACGGTCGGAACGACAACACTCCAGCCGCGGGCCCCCCGCGCGGCCGGGACCAGTCAGAACTCAGCGCCGAGCTACCGTTGAGTCTACAGACTGTGCGGCCAAAGTCCAGCATTGTGCCATGGGAGCCCTTGACAGCAAGTGAGGGCGGAGTCAATGGTAGGGGCACCGTGCCCAAGGGAGAAGACGGCAAGGAGGAGCCGGGCGAGGTGAACTGGCTGCACGCCGCCGCCTTGGACTCGCACGGCAAAATCTGCGCGGGCGATATCAAGGGCGGCCGGGCGCAGAAGTTCGTCAGGCAGAAATGACGTCCGAAGCAAGGTTGCTGGTGGCTCCATCCCCCCGAGCAAATGGGGCACCGCCTTGATTCTCATGCTCGTCTGGGCGACGATACGTTAATTCACACCAGGAGACCGCCCGATGCTCGACCGCTTTTTTCGCCTTTCCCAGCACGGCACCAACGTGCGCACCGAGTTGTTGGCCGGGTTGACCACGTTCTTGACCATGGCCTACATCATTTTTCTCCAGCCGGCGGTCCTCACGGGGAAGCTCTCGGAGGGAGGAGAAACGGGCATGGATTTCGGCGCCGTGATGGTGGCCACCTGTCTGGCTGCCGCGCTGGCCACGGCCATCATGGGGCTGTACGCCCGATATCCGATCGCCCAGGCCCCGGGAATGGGCGAAAACTTCATGTTCGTGGCGGTTGTTTTCTGGCTGATCGATGCCGGTTCGACGACCCCCTGGCAGACCGCGCTGGGCGTGGTCTTCTACGCCGGAGTGTTGTTCCTGGCCCTTTCGCTTCTGGGAGTTCGGGAAATGCTCCTGGACATGATCAGCCCCAGTCTGCGTAACGCGATCGCCGTGGGCATCGGCCTGTTCATTGCCTTCATCGGGCTGAAAAACGCGACGCTCATCGCCGGCCATCCGACGAACCTCGTCCAACTCAACACGGCGGCCGCCGGCCCCGATCTGGCGGTCTTCTTCGTCGGTCTTCTGGTCACGGTCTCGCTCCACTCGCTGCGCGTTCGCGGGTCGATCGTGTGGGGGATCGCGGCGGCTACGGCGCTGGCCGCCGCGATGCAATGGGGTTTGGCCCACGCGCCGGAATCGATCGCCCAATCGGAGCCGGTACGGCAGTCGCTTCTGACGGCCCGGTTCCAGGTGGCCGACCACGTGATTTCCCGGCCGCCGTCGCTGGCGCCGACGCTGTTGCGGATGGATCTCGTCGGGGCCCTTTCATTGCGTATGATCCCGTTTATTCTCATTTTCCTGTTCATGGATCTGTTCGATACGCTGGGTACACTGGTGGGGGTCGGCGAACAGGCGGGCTTGATCCGCGACAACAAACTCCCCCGAGCCCGCCAGGCGTTTCTTTCCGACGCCGTCGGCACCGTGGCCGGGGCCGCCATGGGCACCAGTACGGTGACCAGCTTTATCGAGAGCACCGCCGGCGTGGAACAGGGCGGGCGCACGGGACTCACCGCCTTGACCACCGCGGTCCTCTTTCTGGCGGCCTTGTTCTTCTGCCCGGTGATTGCCATGGTGGGCAGTTACGCGCCGATCACCGCCCCGGCACTGATGGTCGTCGGGGCGATGATGATGGGCGGCGTTACCAAGATCGATTGGTCCGATTTCACCGAGGCGCTGCCCGCGTTTCTGGTGGTGATCTGCATCCCCTTGACCAACTCGATCGGCGACGGACTGGCGATCGGGTTCGTCGCCTATCCGCTGGTCAAGTTCTGCGCGGGCCGGGGCCGCGAGGTGCGATGGCTGATGTACTTGCTGGCGGTCGTGTTGGCGGCGTATTTCGTATTGGTTCGCGCCTGGGTTGGGTAATCGCATCTGACGTGTGGACGAGGACTGATTCGCTCGAGTTTTCGGCCGTGCAACTCTTGGTTGCGGCGCTCGTCCTCTCCGCCGCGATCCCGGTGCAAGGCGAACATCTGCGAACGTGCGTTGAAAAGGCTATTCCGCACCGCAAGAGCGCGTTTTTACAGGACCGCCCCACCGGGGAAGACCCTGCACGCTCGCCGGTAGGGGGCTCTTGGGCGGGCCAGACACAAGTTGCGTTCGCAAGAGGGGTTACGTAGATTCGTCCGAGGAAGCGAAATTTTTTGACATGCCCCGGCGCGAGACTGGACGACCGCCCCTTTGTTGGTGGGTCATCGAAGGAAAAGCTTGTTGTTCCATAAGCGGCTGCCGTGCTATACTAAGAACTTGCGTCTCAGCAGCGTAGCTGGACAGCCGGAAGAGGAAGCACTTGATATCGGAGGACTTCCCATGTTTAGAAGCCTGTCTTGCGTGTTGTCTGCCCTCTTGGCGATCGGTTTCGCCGGCGATGCCTTCGGGCAGACGGACAAAGATCCTGATCCACGGCAGAAGAACCTTGTCGGATGGTGGAAGCTGGACGACGCGTCCGGCACGACCGCCGAGGATTCCTCCAAGCACGGCCGCAAGGGCACGCTTGCGGACGGCCTGTCGTTCGACGCCAGTTCCGTCGCCGGACGGGTCGGAAAGGCACTGAAGTTCGACGGCAAGCAGGCTTGTATCGAGATCGCGAAGTACAAGGGTGTCGCCGGCACGGCGCCGCGAACCGTGGTCGCCTGGATCAAGACGTCCCAGCGCAAAGGCGACATCATCCGCTGGGGTTCGGACGACGCCGGCAAGATCTTCAGGTTCGGATTCATTCGCGGTCGCGTGGGGGTGGATCCCAGCGGCGGATACCTGTACGTCAACGACGATCTGACCGACGACAAGTGGCATCTCGTGGCAGCCGTCGTCCTGGAAGACGATCCGCCCAATCTCCACGATAGCGTCAAGCTCTACGTGGACGGCGCTTTGGCCGACATCCATGACATCGGCCTGTTGGACCTCTGGCCACTGGACACGGGCCAGGATATGGAAGTCACGATCGGCCGGGGGTTCAACGGGCTGATCGACGAAGTGCGTCTATACGATCGGGCCCTGTCCGCCGATGAGATCAAGGCCCTGTTCGACATGCGATGAGAATCAGAGTCGGTCACGTACGCGTTTCGTGGCTTGGGGCGCATACCCCGGTGAAGTGAACTATCTTGGCCCACGCGGACCGGACCGTATCCAAATCCAAATCCAAGGGAGATAGACGATGGAAAACAAGCAGGTAACACGGCGGGGGTTTATCGGCGATAGCGCAAAGGTCGCGACAGGCATGGCCGCCGGGCTGGGCGCCGCGGCAAGCCAAACCGTCCGGGCGGACGATCCCGAAAAGGTCGATACGTCGAAAATCCTCAACTACAACGAAAACATGGAGTACCGCCGGCAGGGGTCGACCGACTGGATGGTCTCGGCCGTCTGTCTGGGCGGGCACTCCCGTAGCGATCAGAAAGAACGCAACGAGATCGTCGCCCGCTCCATCGACGTCGGCATTAACTACATCGATGCGTGCTGCCGACACGAGGTTGTCCGAGACGCCAAGGCCCTGGAAGGGCGTCGCGACAAGATGTATCTGGCCCTGTCGTATTGCGGCAAGGAGATCCGCCGAGAGGAATACCGCACCGCGAAGAAGCTGCTCGAATCACTCGATGAACTGCTGCTGTTGTCGAATCAGGAATACACCGACCTGTGGCGGGTCACCTGCTACGAGCCGGGCGGAAGACACTCGTTCAACACCTCCTGCGAACTCATGGAGGCACTGGAGTCGGCCAAGAAGCAGGGCAAAGCCCGAAAGATCGGCTTCTCCACGCACGACCGGCGCTGGATCGAGTTCATGGTCCAGTATTTCCCGGCCATCGACTGCATCTGCTTCCCCTTCACCACCATGAGCAAGAGGGCCCCCAGCGACAGCGTCTTCGAAACGCTCAAGAAGTACGACGTCGGCGCGTTCGGCATCAAGCCTTATGGGGCCGGGTCGTTGTTCCGCGGCAACGACGAGGAAAACAACCAACGAGCACGCCTTGCCCTGCGATATATCCTCCACAGCGACACGGTGGTTCCGATCCCCGGCTTGAACCGGCTGGAGCACGTCGATAACGTTGCCAAGGCCGTCGCCGAACGCCGCGAACTCGACGTGAACGAACAGGCCGAACTGGACCAGGCCAGCAAGCGCATGTGGGCCAACCTGCCACGAGGCTACCAGTGGCTGAGGGACTGGGAGTACGTGTAGACGCCAACGCCGAAAATTCAGCTAACAGGATCCGTGCATGAAATACTCGCTTCTCGTATTGACGCTGACGCTGGCGCTGACGGCGCTTTTTGCAGCAGCCAGCCAGGACAACATGACCGGGGAGGTTGCCGACGGGCCTCAGCCCGGCGGAAAAACGGAAACCGACGAGCCACCGCTGCTGCTCGATGACGAGCCGCCGCTGCTGCTCGATGACGATGACGGAAACGACCCTTCCGCCGAGGGCCGGAAGGGGGCCGACAACCGCCGCTGTCACGTCTGCCACCTCAACTATGCGGACGAGACCATTGCGTTGGTCCACGCCAAGGCCAACATCGGTTGTACCGATTGCCACGGCACGTGTGACGAGCACATCGCCGACGAATCGTGGGCCAGCGGCGGAAACGGCACGCCGCCCGGCAAGATGTATCGCCGCGAGGACATCGACGCTTGCTGTCAGGAATGTCACGAGAACCACGACGTTCCAGCGCAGGAAGTGATTGCTCACTGGCAGCAGCGCTGCCCCAAGGAGCCCGAGAAGACCGACCCCAAAAGCATCGTTTGCACCGACTGCCACGGCGAGCACCGGCTGAAGAAACGCACGTGCAAGTGGAAATAGACGGGTTATGCACACGGACCGCTTGAAGGACGGATCGGTTGCCTGCTTCGGGAAGTAGGGAGTGAACGGCCGTTAGTATGCCCTGTCGCGATAGAAGTAGAGGAACCAGTCGACACCGCTTCCGCCGAACAGCGTGTCGCGTGCTCCGCCGTCGTCGTGTACGGTAACGCCGGACCGTAGAATGAACGGGCTGTCGTATTGCAGGTAGGCGATGCGGGCAGCCGCGGAGCCGCTGCCGGTCCAGGCGGCCATGACGGCCCGGAGGGCTTCATAGTTGGCGTCGTGGTCGGTGATTCCGGCAATAAGAATATCGTCGCCGGAGGATCCCCAGAGCCGGTCGGCTCCCAGACCGCCGATGAGCAGATCTCTTCCCGAATTGCCGTACAGATAGTCGTGATGCGAGCCACCCAACAGGATATCGTTTCCGCCGTAACCTACAAGGCGGTCGCGACCCGTCCCGCCGTCGAGGAGGTCGTTCCCGGCATGGCCGTACAGATAATCGCTGTCGCTGCCACCGCTGAGCGTGTCGTTGCCGGAATGACCGTACAGAAGATCCGAGCCGCTGTCACCGCTGAGCGTATCATTGCCGGCATGACCGTACAGATAATCCCGGTCGCTCCCACCGATGAGCGTGTCGTTGCCGGAATGACCGTACAGAAGATCCGAGCCGCTGCCACCGCTGAGCGTGTCATTGCCGGCATAGCCGTACATATAGTCTCGGCCGCTGCCACCGATGAGCGTATCGTTGCCGGCATGACCGTATAGCCAATCCCTGTCGTCGCCGTCAAGGGCCGCGTCGCCCCAGATTTTTCGGTAGTAGAAATCGACGGCATCGGGTCCGCTGAGCGTGTCATTGCCGGAGGATCCATAGAGGAAGTCTCTTCCCGGTCCGCCCACGAGTTGATCGTCACCCAGCCTGCCAAACAAACGGTCGACTCCCTGATGGCCATCGAGTTTGTCGTTGCCGCGTCCCCCATAGAGGTAGTCGTTTCCGGGACCGGCATAGATCTCGGCATCGTGGTCGACATTGGCGTAGAGTACAATCCGATCGTTGCCCTGGCAGGTGAAAACGTAGATGTGGCCGTCGCTTGAGGGCCGGAAGTATCCCCGGTACACGGGGCGGTTCATCAGCACGCGCACGGTGCCGCTACGGTACTGGCTGACGTAGATTCGATCGTGGTCGAGCGATCCGCCGACGAATAGGGCCTGCTCACCCGGCCGCTGGGGATCGTTCTTGACCACCGCCGGGACGATGGCAACCAGCGCCGAGACAGCGGCCGAGTTCTCCCACCAGATAGCGCCCGGGGGCCAGAGCCAGGAGGGCGAATGGTCGGTCAGGGTGACGTCGATCTGGTACGTGTCCAGGTGGGTGTAGGCGTGGAGCCCCTCGACGAGGCCCTCGACGGTGGTCGGATCTTCGCGGACAACGCCCGGCTGGCTGTTGCCGTCGCCCCAGTCGATCACCGCGGTATGCGTCATTTTGGTGCCGACGTCAACGAAACGAACGTCATAGGGAATCGGCTCGCAACGGACACCCACCTTGTCGCCTAGGATCGGATCGAGATGGGGAGTGATATTCAGGCCGTACTCGATGCTCTCCTGCTGGCCGGGCATGCCCGTCGACACACTGCCGACGTCCGGATGCGCGGCCAGCGAGGTGGCCGTCACGTTGCCGGCCGGGTTGAGCCAATCGAGTGCTTGGGCCGGGTTGTCCGGTCCGTGATACCTGAAATCGACCGTGTCGTCGCCCTGGCCGAAAAGCTCGACGATCGAGTACGCGCCCGGGCCGGTCGCCAGGCCAAAGACGTAGTGATCGTCGCCCTCCAACCCGGCTGCCGTAGCCGAACCGGTCCAGCCGGCAAAAGTGAACCAGTTGGCGCTGGTACCGCCGGTAAGCGAAGCCACTTCGACGCTCTGTAGCGCGATCGACCCCACGCCGCCGATCGTCAGTTGGGTATCGCCAAGAGCGAAGTGGGCATCGCGCGTGGCAATCACCGAGTCGGCGCCATTGCCGCCCATGTACGAGATCGGGATGGCGAAAGGATCGGTCGTCGCGTCGATTGCCAGGGCGTCGTCGCCCCACTGGCCGTCGACCACGAGGTCTTCCGCATTCTCGACAACAAAGGACAGCGCATTGACGCCGAGCCGCACCGTCTCCAGCCCGTCTTGCCGTAGCGTCATCGTATCGGCCGTCACGCCCGTTTCGACCGTCACGCGGTCTTCGCCGGTCTCCGTTTGGAGGTCCATTTTCACAAGGACCTCGCCCGTGAACGCGGAGAGGGGCACGCGGACCGTCTGGCTGGTGACTCGCGTGCCGACCGAGGCGACGACCGGATAGTCCAGGTTCGCCTGATGGATGACCAACTCGCCGGTCGCGACGTCGATTGTGATCGTCACGTCGTCGTCGTTGCCGAACAGTTCGTCCGTCACCGCGTCGCGCTTCTGGACCAGGTCTTGGATGACCAGGTTGCCCGAACTGTCGACGAAGACATAGAGGAAGTCGGTCGCGGTCGACCAGACGCCGTCGTGGTCGAGGTCGTGCGCCTTGAGCCAGACGGGCGTCGCGTTGCCGGATCGCGCGTCGAAGAGGATCTCGTTTTGCAGCCCGTTGACCGGCCCGGCGAATTCGTACTCGCATTCCACCGTCTTCTCCACGTAGACGCCGTCCCCGTCCGGGTCTTCGCCGACGACGAGTTGCTCGGTCAACTCGACACTCGTGAAGTCGCTCCACGACTTGCTCTTGTCCGTCGACAGCTTCCATCGGAAATTGCCTCGGAGATCGTCCTCAATGAGGATCTCAACGCCGCTGGGGTCACTAGCGTCCTTGGGCACGCTGCGATAGCGATGCACGGACCGCAGTGCGAACGGGAGGGCTTCGCTCGATGCGGTCGAAGCGGATTCCCACTCAGAGGACGGAATCGAGACGCGATACGGCGGAGGAAGCGTGATGCTCGATTGGACGGCAACGTCTCGCCCATCCTCGAAGGTCTCGTTCGGCTCGCGCATCGGCGCCGGGTCATCCGTACGCCAGCTCCAGACGGCCGCCCCGAGCCGATCCCCTCGCTGTTGATTATGCTTCGCGGGTAGATCGTACAGCGATGGCCCAACGACGAGGATGTCCCGCAACCAAGGGATCTTGGAGACCTTCGGGATCGGCATGTACTCGAACTCCGGCAGATCGGACTCCGCATCATACCTCCGGTGGATGAACCAGGGCGTGCCGACGGAGTGGGGGAAGCCATGCTTCCCTTCCCGGCCGAGAATGAAGTCCATGCGCGCGATGTTGACGTTGTTTTCGACGACGTTTTCGAGGCGCTCCTTCGAGATCATCGGCCCGCCCTCCATCAGACCGTCGCCGTAGGTCAGCTCGAACTGGGTCAGGTTCTCCTCACCCTTTGGAGCGAATTTCCCGATGTGATCCAGATTGTCCGTCCCGAAAACTCTCTCGAACGTGTCGAGCGTCTCGAAGATGACCTGTATGCCGTCGTCGAGCAACTCGCGCCGGGACTTCCATACGTCGTTGGGATGCACGAGATCCATATTCGGCTCGCCGGATACGGTGGCCCGCCGCAGTTTGTCGCCGAAGGCGTTCTCGAATATGGAGATCCAATCGTTGTCGTCGTAGAATTTGACGTTCTGCACGATCAGGAAGATGATTTCGTTCGGGTTGCCGTTGACCCAAGTCGCCAACTCGTTCTCGACGACCGGTTTCAAAGGCTGCTGCCCCTTGTTGTCGATCAAGAAGGAGATCTCGCTCGGTATCAAGTTCGAATGCATCAAGAAAGGCACGTCGATGCCGAAGACGCCGAAAAGGTCGATGTAGTGGAGCGGATCGTGGATATCGAGCTCCAAGAGGCGTACGCCGGCGTCGAGTTGATCGCGCATCGTGTAGATGTGGTTCGGGTTCTTGCCGAGCCATTCGGGAAAGCCCGCGTTGACGGCGTTGAACGAGTTGTGCGTGCTCAAGTGCGTGACGTTGCTCAGCGATTCGTCGATCGCCAGGTCGCGCTGGCTCTTCATGGCCCACCACGTAAAGCCGTTCTTGAAGATCTTAACTTCGTGCGCCGCCTGATCGTTGTCGGTGTTAAGCCCCTGAAGGACCACCGCGTCCAAGCTGCTGTAGTCGCTATCCGAACTGCTGGGCTTATGCACCGTGATTTCAAACGGCGTATACCCCGATTGATCGACGTCGTTGCCATCGTCCAGCCCCTTGACGTCGACCTCGCGAAGCTCACCCCAATCGCTCGGCGTGAACACGAGTTCGCTGACAAAAAGTTCGACGACGCCGTCGCCGCCGGAAAGGGTGATCGTGACGTCCGCGGCGGGCTTCGTGTCGAGCACGACATAGAAGCGGTCGCGTCCGCCTGATTCGGTGGTCGTGAGATCGGGCCGGCTGGGGTCGTCGTAGTTCGGCGTTACGGTGACCCCCGGCTTTGTGTCGTTGTCGGCGTTGTAGACGGTCGCGTCGGCGCCGTCGACGCCGCTGTAGGCCGCGTCGTCACTGACCGCCGCCGCGGTGACGATCGAGTACTGCACGTAGCCGTCCTGGAGGTCCGGGTCGTCCGCCGTCCCCTCCTCGTCAACGCCTGTAATCGTCACGGTCTGCGGCGTCGCCCAGTCGGTGGACGTGAACGTCAGCGAAGCCGGGTCGACCGTCCCTTCCGCCGCGTTGTCGGAGGACAGGCCGATCGTGACGTCTTCCTCCGGCTCCGTTGTCAGGAACACCTGGAATGTGTCGGTCCCGCCATCCTCCGTCGTGACGAGGCCGCCGGTGGGCACAACGGCGACGCCCGGCGCGTCGTTGTCGACATTGATCAGCAGCATTTGGGCGTCTTCGCCAAGGTAATCGTGGTCGTCGCTCGTCGCCGTCAGTAACACCGAGTACTCGACCTGCCCGTCCGGATCGGCGTCGTCGACGCCCGTGACCGTGACCAGTTGCTCCGTCGCGTAGTCGGCGGACGTGAACACCAGTTCGTCATGTGAGACGGTCCCTTCGGTCGTATCGCTCGAAGTAATCGCCACCGTCACGTCGTGCGTTGGCGCCTCGGTCAGGGCCACTCCGAACGTCGCGGGCGTCCCGTCCTCCTTCGTGTACATGTGGTCGGCGTGCGTGATCTCGATCCCCGCCGCCAGCAAGCGGCGGTCCTCCAACGGCTCGATTCGTAAGAACCGGTTGGCGTGCCCCGGGCGGTGCGGTTTGTCCAGGAGAGCGAAATCGAAAGTCTTCTTCTCGGTACCGAGTCGGTTGCGGAGCCACATCGTTCGATCTCCATCGGAAGGTTCAGGGCGAGGATGCGCACCAGAATCAGTCAGTCCACCAGACGTCGACGACCGGAAAACATAATCAGGTAGCTAATGATGCTAGCAGGTCGCCTGTGTAACATGGTGAAAACAGGTTGTCAATAACGCGCAGGAAATACTTCCCGGTCAGGTGGCATACCCCCCCGCCTGATTGGTTTTGTCGCGTGGGTCTTCCAGCGGCAAACCATGATCGGAACGGCGTGGGCGCAAAAAAAGAGCCGGCGATCCTGGTAGATCCCGGCCCTTTGGGTTTCGTAGTTTCAACGTCGGCCGAAACTAATCCTTCTTCTGCTGCTGCAGCTTGGCCAGCACACTGAAGTCTTCCAGCGTACTGGTGTCGCCGGCCGTTTGCTTGCCGGCGGCGATGTCGCGGAGCAGACGCCGCATGATCTTACCACTGCGGGTTTTGGGCAGCGCCGCGGTGAAGCGGATGTCGTCGGGTACGGCCAACGCGCCGATCTCCTTGCGGACATGCATCTTCAACTCCTTGCGCAGCTCGTCGTCGGGCTCCACTCCGGCGGCCACGCTGACGAACACGGCCACGGCCTCGCCCTTGAGGTCGTGGGGACGACCGACGGCCGCCGCCTCGGCAACCGAATCGTGGCTGACCAACGCGCTTTCGATCTCGATCGTGCTCAGCCGGTGACCGGAAACGTTGAGCACGTCGTCGATCCGGCCCATGATCCAATAGTAGCCGTCCTCGTCGCATCGGGCGTTGTCGCCGCAGAGGTACTTGCCCGGCACGTCGGTCCAGTATTGCGCCTTGTAGCGATCGTCGTCACCCCAGATTCCCCGCAGCATGCCGGGCCAGGGCTTGGTGATGGTCAGCCAGCCACCGCTGCCGACGGGCACCGGTTTCTTGTCTTCGCCGACGATCTCCGGGACGATCCCCGGCAGCGGCTTGCAACAGCTTCCCGGTTTGGTCGACGTGGCACCGGGCAGCGGGGTCATCATGATGCCGCCCGTCTCGGTCTGCCACCAAGTGTCGACGATCGGGCATCGCTCGCCGCCGATCTTCTTGTGGTACCACATCCAGGCCTCGGGGTTGATCCCCTCGCCCACCGTTCCCAACAGTCGCAGGCTGGACAGATCGCGCTTGTCGACCCACTCGTCACCCCACTTGATAAACGCCCGGATGGCGGTGGGGGCCGTGTAGAAGATATTGACGCGATACTTCTCGACGATCTCCCAGAAACGGCCTTCGTCGGGCCAGTTGGGGGCGCCTTCGTACATCAGCGTCGTGGCACCGGCGCTGAGCGGTCCGTAGACGATGTAGCTGTGGCCGGTGATCCAGCCGATGTCGGCCGTACACCAGTAGACGTCCTCGTCGCGGATGTCGAAGACCCACTCCACGGTCTTCTTCGCGTAGAGGTTGTAGCCGGCGGTCGTGTGCTTGATGCCCTTGGGCTTGCCGGTCGAACCGCTGGTATAGAGGATGAACAGGGGGCTTTCACTGTCCATGGGCTCGGCCGGACAGTCGATCGAGGCCTCTTCCATCAGTTCATGCCACCAGAAGTCGCGGCCTTCTTTCATCTCGACGTCGATGCCCACGCGATTGAGCACGATGCACTTCTCGACGGTCGGCGACTTGTCCAGCGCCACGTCGACGTTGGCCTTCAGGGGCAACTCCTTGCCGCGGCGCCAACCGGCATCGGCGGTGATCTGAAGCTTGGCCGAGGCGTCGTTGTTGCGGTCGGCGATGGCTTCGGCCGAGAATCCGCCGAATACGATCGAGTGGACCGCGCCGATTCGGGCACAGGCCAACATGGCAATGGCCAACTCGGGAACCATGGGCATGTACATGGCCACGACGTCGCCTTGGCCGATGCCCATCTTCTTCAGTACATTGGCAAACTTGCAGACTTCCTGATGCAGCATCCGGTAGGTCAACACGCGGACGTCGCCGGGCTCGCCTTCCCAGATGATCGCCGCCTTGTTCGCTCGGGGGGTGTCCAGATGGGCGTCGAGACAGTTGTACGAGACGTTCGTCTGGCCGCCGACGAACCACTTGGCCAGCGGTTCTTCCCACTGGAGGACTTTATCATAGGGCTTGAACCAGTGCAGTTCATCGGCCATTTTGCCCCAGAATCCCTCGATGTCGTCGGTTGCCTCTTTCCAGAGCTTCTCGTACTGCTCGACGGAGCCGATGCGAGCCTTTTCGGCGAACGGGGCTGGCGGCGGGAAGAGCCGCTCCTCTTTCATTACGTTGACGATACCGCCAGATTGTTCCTCTGCCATAAGTGGCTTCCTCCGAGTCTCTTCAGTCGAGTGGCCCCTGTAAGGGCAAAATGGTACATCGAGAACCCGTCATTCTAAGGCCCCTCCTGCTTTGTGTCAACGACACCGTTGCCCCAGCTTCCCCGTCGCGCGATCCCCGCCTTCGGTGGAACCTCTCGTGGAAACTCTTGCGTGCGAAGCGGATAGGACGATACAATGCGACCGCCGGACCGCGTATCCGGTTTCTTGTTCTTCGCGATCTTCTTCTCTTCTCTCCTGTCTCCACCGGAGAACGGCCATGAAACACTTCGCCATGGTTGCGGTTGTCGGGATCGTGATTTCCGTGTTTTTTCTCGCACCGGCCGCTGCTCAGGTGCCCCAGATCCCCCCGGTCGATTCGCAGTGTCTGACCTGCCACGACGGGATCGAGCCGATTCGCCAGGCCGATTCGCTGATGATGCGCCGGATCATCGCCATGGGCCAGGACGACGATGGCGACCCGGCCGGATGCACGGTCTGCCATGGCGGCGACTACCGGGAGCCCGAGATGGAAGCTGGCCATCGGGGTCCCGGTTTCTTCCCCGACCCGGGGAGCCCCTGGATCGCCGCGAAAACCTGTGGGCGGTGCCACGAGAAACACGTCAATTCGCAGAAGAGAAGCCTGATGATGACCGAGGCGGGCAAGATCCAGGGCGTGGCTTGGGCGTTTGGTGCCATGCACCTGAAATACGGCGCGGAGTCGGCCTATCATCACCTCTGGGGAAACTACGATGTAAAAAACTCTTCCAGCCCCCGGCTCGGCACCGACGACTATCGCGACTACATGGAAAAGCTGACGGCCAAGGAAAGCCAGGTGTTCGTCGACCAACTCCTTGCCCTGCCCGAGGCGCCGGGAGAAGATGAACTGGAGAAGCTGATCGAGCGGCCCGAGCTGGCCGCCTTTACCTATCTGCGGAATCAATGCCTCCGCTGCCACCACGGCGTGAAGGGCCGGTACAAGCGGGGCGACTACCGGGGCATGGGCTGCTCGTCGTGCCATATTCCTTACGGCAACGAGGGACGTTACGAAGGCGCCGACGAGAGTATTTCCACGACCGAACCCGGCCACCCCCTGGTCCACTCCATTCAGAGTTCGCGCAAGACCAAGGTGACGGTGGTTCACAAGGAAGAGGTGACCGGCGCCGACGGCCAGAAGAAGATCGAAGAGAAACCGATCACCTACAGCGGTATCCCGGTGGAAACCTGCACCACGTGTCACGACCGGGGCAAGCGTATCGGCGTATCGTTTCAGGGACTCATGGAATCGCCCTACGAGGCGCCCTTTACCGACGGCGGCGGGCATCAGCCGAAGCTGCATACCAAGCACTACATGGCCATGCACCAAGACATCCATTACCAGAAAGGCATGGCCTGCCAGGATTGCCACACGTCGATCGACGTTCACGGCGACGGGTTCCTGGCCACCGCCAATCTTGGGGCGGTGCAAATCGAGTGCTCCGACTGTCACGGCACCCCGGACGCGTACCCCTGGGAGTTGCCGCTGGGTTTCGGTGACGAGTTCGACGATTCGCTCCTCGCCGAAGGTCCCCGCCGCACGGCCGGCGAGTTGACCGCCCACCTCAAACAAGGAACGATCTACGATCCCGAGGACGGTTATCTGCGGACCGCGCGGGGGAACCCGTTTTCCAACGTGGTTCGCCGGGGCAATCGGGTCGTGGTTCATACGGCCGGCGGCGCCGACATCACGCTTGAGCCGTTGAAGTTCAAGGAGGAAGACGGCGCGTTCTCCACGGCCGGACAGGTGGCAATGAAGCAGATCGGCGCCCACGTGGCCGGCATGGAATGTTACGCCTGCCACACCTCGTGGACACCCCAGTGTTACGGTTGCCACGTGAAAATCGATTACTCGGCCAACGAGATCCCCGGCCCGTCGGGGACAACGAACTGGGAGCCGCGCAAGAGCTTCGACTACCTGGCGACCGGGCCGAAGTTTGACGCTCGGCCCGAGGCATCCGGCCTGCGCGGCGAGTCGCTGTTGGCCGAAGAGTTTCCCGACCTGATGATCCCCGGACAGATCGAGGAGCAGCGTTCCCATACTCGTTGGGACGATCCGCCGCTGGGGATCAACGGCGAACGCCGCGTTACGCCGGTGGCTCCCGGGTGCCAGGTTTCGGTCACCGTGGTGCTTCCCGGCGACAAGCCGGGCGGGGATAAACAGACGGTGCTGCTGAACCACATTTTCGGCGCGGCAGCGGGAACCGAGCAATCGGGCCAGGGGGTGTTAGCTCTGGACATGAGCCCCACGCAGCCGCACACCACCACGTCGGCTCCCCGTTCCTGCGAGTCGTGTCACCTGAGCGAGAAGGCGTTGGGCCACGGCATCGGCGGGGCGGAAAACCTTCGCCGCCCTTCGGACGGCTTGACCGTCGACCTGGAAACGGCCGCGATCGATGACACCGGCAACCACCAACTCCTCACCCAAAACGTCCTGCGGCAGCGCGAACCGATCGCCGGATTGGATGACGATTGGTCGCGGTTTGTTACCCCCGAGGGCAAGCAGCTCCAGACCGTGGGCCACCACTTCAAGCATTCCCGGGCGCTCGACGACGTGGAGCAGCTTCACATCAGCCGCGAGGGTGTCTGCCTCTCCTGCCACGAGGAGATCCCCGACGGCTCGCTAGCGGTGAGTTTCCTGCATCACGTGGCCGAGTACCTGGACGAGATTCCGAAGAACCCCCACGAGCACAACGAACTGATCCACAAGGTCGTGCTCATGTCCGCCTGGGTGCAGTTTCTCGTCGCCCTCGGCGCGCCGCTGGCGGGTCTAGCCGTCGCGGTCGGCGGCGTCTGGTATTTCCGTCGCCGAAGAAAGGCCAAGCGAGCCGCGGAAACGGCGACCGATTAGCAGCCTGTTGAGAACGCTACGTTTGCCATTTTCGGTGCCATGGGCGGCTCGCCCGCTCTTGCCGAACCCTCGGAATACCCCAGTGAAACCCCCGCCTGTTGCCTGCAAGGCCTGCGTATGCCGCCCACCTTGCCGTTTCTTCGCTATTGGGGGAGTACCCCATGGCCCGATGGAGAGCATGGGGGATTGACAAGGGGTGAGCGGTTGTGCTATGTAGCGGGTGTTTTCCTTTGCGGCGGGCAGCCGCTGGAACATTTCAAACTCTTCGACCGGGGGCTTCTGGAAATGGTCGATAGTGTGATGCCATCGTTGCA
>CAYUIQ010000012.1:37593-66236 GCA_964444795.1 uncultured Planctomycetaceae bacterium | reverse complement strand
GCGAAACCCCGCCTCCAAATCAGTCGCTTCGGCAGCGAAAACGGGGTCTGCCATAAGGCAGCACGAAATCGTGCATGCACACGCAATGGTCTTGTGTATCTGCATCTTAATGTGACCCCCTCTTCTGTTCCGGAAGGTTCAGGCGTGGCTATTTTCCATTAGTTGGTTTAAGGCCTGTTCAGTGCCAGGTGCTTCAGAACGCCCGCGAACCGGGATCTCCCCCGTGAGATCATCACGGAAGTAGCTTTTCCAGCAGTTTGGCATCCAACTCCGCCTGGGGAGCAAAGGCCGCCGAGTCAAGATATCGCAACAGGCTGTGCAGTAGTTGGCGGGCTTCGGGCTTGTCCTGATGTCCGAGAAGATCGATGGCACAGATCAACATCTTGCCCTTGCCGACCTTCGTTTCAGCGATCAGCCCCAGCTTGTGATTCGTGACGAAGTTGTCGATCATCTGCACGATCGGACGATAGCTATCCGTGGTGTCGTCCAGGATGATCGGTCGCGAGTGCTTCACCAAGTGCCACCACTGCCAATTGCTGTGGAACTCGGTGGGGAAGTTCGCCAGCGCGGGAGCGTCCGGGTCACAGAGGATTCCCAAGGTCCCGGGCGGTGGTTTGAGGCCTCGTTTGCGAGCGGCAACGCCGAACATCGGGGACCAGAATTCGCATTGAAATCCGCCCTCGATACTGTGCGGCAGTTGATTGAGTTTCGGTAGCAACAGAACCTTGCCGCCGGCGCCGAGATGCTTCTGCGTCGCGGTGGCCGTGAAACTGTCCGTAACCATCACGCCCTCCGGCGTGCCATGGTCGAGTTTGGGCGGATAGACCCAAATCGGATAGTCATTGCGATACTTGGTGCCCTCGACGGCAAGGGCGATTGTCAACTTCCGCGGCGCAACGACATCAGCCAACGGCAGCGCGAACATATCGACATCGAAAACCTTGCCCTGCTCGATCGTCACCGGTTCGAACGCACCCCGTGCGACGGCCCGTCCGTCGCTGCCCTTGACCGTCCACGTCACTCGGGCGTCGGGCAAATCGGCCGGCCCATAGTGGGCAACCTCGACCCGGCCGATGAACGTCTCGTCGGTGGTCCAGGTGTACCTCTTCATCCGCAACAGCGGGACGGTCTCGCAGCAGAACTGCCGCCACGCTTCGGGGGTGATCAGCCCCTTCGATTCCATGAACACGTTGAGAATGCCGACCAGCGCGGTACCCTGGCCCGGAAAGTCCTGAATGTCGAGCAACTGGAATCCACCCAAGTCGGGGGTTCTCAAGGCGGCTTCGATATCTTCGCGGTGGCAGATGATCGACAGTGCGCCCGAGGCGCGGACAAAATCGTGGGCCTGGTCGAGCATACCCGCCGCTTGGAGTCGCTCGCGGAAGATTTCCAGGTTCCTGGCCCGCGTCACGCCGGTGTACTTCGGAATCTCGCGGAAGTCGGGGGAGACCTGAAACGACCCGTTCTCGTGACCGATCACCGGAACCGGAATGCCGGCGATCGACTCGCTGAAATCGACCATCGTCGAAGGCGAACTGTGTTCGATGTGTGGGTTGGGATAGTCACCCAGAAAGAACGCGCCTCGCACGGGCAGCGTTTTGCTTGTCTTGCAGGTGATCCAAAAGTCGTCACCCTCGGCCAGGCTGGGTGCCCAATGCATGTTGTTGGCACCCTGGGCATAGAGGTGGCGAGGATCCATCCGTTGGTAATGGGCCACCATCTCGAACATGCCCGGGGTGCGGCCCAACTCGTTGCCGAGCGTGAACATGACAAACGACGGATGATTGCCGTAGGCCTTGAAAATCAGTTCGCCCTCGCGACGAGCGTACTGGTAAAGCGACTTCTTTCTTAAGGTGCTTTCCACGTCGAGCCGGTCGATGTTGTGGATTGCCGCCGCCGCGTTTTCGGGTGCCGCAAACGCGCTACGTTTGTTCGGCACCTCCGGCTGCAAGTACATTCCCAACTGGTCGGCCGCCTCGAAGGCCGCGTCCGGCGGACACCACGAATGGAACCGGTAGTGGTTGATACCGTACGACTTGGCGATGGACAAAACCCGCAGCCATCCGGCCTTGTCCATGGGCGGATAACCGGTCAGCGGGAAGAAGCAGCAATCGAGTTTTCCCCGCAGGAAGACCGGGCGGCCGTTGATGGTCAGCCGGTTCCGCTCCCTAGTGAAATCGCGCATGCCGAAGCTGACGGACCGCTGGTCGCGGATAGGCTCTCCGCCGGCCGTTGTTTCGAGATGGAGATTCAAGCGGAGCATGGCCGGTTGGAATTCATCCCAGAGTGGCACATTGTCGCCCGGCTGGTAGGTACACTCGACGACGTTCGCCCGCTCGGGGGCTTTGACGTCAAGCGATTGCGTCGTGAAAATAGACGGTTTGGCGACGTTGTAGCTCTCGCACCCCACCGTGATTCGGCCGGACGCAACATTGCCCGTGATGTTGCCGATCACCACGCGAACGACCGCCTGCTTCTTTTCGGCGTCTGGATAGACCTGCACGTCTTCCAGCCAGACCGGGGCGGTGGCGCGGAGTTCCATCTTTCCGACGATGCCGTTCCAGTTGGTCTGCGTCCGTTCGTCGACCGCATGGGACGGACCGACCGGCGGCAACCTGGCGTTGTCGATTAGTACGGTCAGCGTGTGTTCGCCCGGCGTCATTGCCGCGGTCACGTCGAAGAACTGCGGGGCGCTGAGCGTGTCTTCCCCGCCGCGGAACGTCCGGTCGACCCACACCCGGGTATTCTTCGATCGCTCCAGCAACAGCGTAATTCGCTTGCCCTTCCAGGAGTCGGGGATCCTCACTTGGCGCTGATACCAGGCCGGGCCTTTCCAGTACCAAACACGGGAGAGCCGATCAATGCATTGTTCGTCCTTCTTGATGCCCTTGTGGTTCTCGTCGGTGGTGCCGGGCAGTTGGACCGTGTCCTCGAGCTCCTGGGCAAACCATTTTTCCGCGACGCCGACATCCTCGGCGTCGAGACGGAATTTCCACGTCCCGGCCAACGGGATCGTCGTCTCATCCGCCATGGCGTAATTGACGTGGCCGACAAGGAATGTCGCAAGCAGAAGCGATTGGATGAGTTGTTTCTTCATTATGGCGTCTTCGCTGAAGGAACGGACGAACTAGGTAACCGATACACTCCAGAATCGACTCTTGCATGAGTGATCACGAAGTCGACCAGGTTCTGACTGTGAAACCAGTCTGGCCACATGTTGTGGCCTTGGCCCTTGACGACCTCCAGCGTCATTTCGCCACCCAGCTTGGAATATCTCCTCTCGACCTCTCCCGAGTTCTTATCCAGGGGAACTGTCGCGTCACGGTCTCCATGGATATGGAAAATGGGCACCTTCGCCTTGGCGAGCGGAGCAAGGCGATCGATGGGGTTATGTTCGGAGAGCTTCGCCGCAAGCTGCTCCTCCGTCATGCCGTACGCACCACAGGCTCGCCCGAGCCCAGGGTAGCTGGCGATGTTGCAGACCGGGTAGATCCCGGCGATGCAGGCTACGGCGTCGGGGTTTTCGGCTGCCCAACTATACAGCATCAGTCCGCCACGGCTCCGCGCCAGCAGGCACGCGCGCTTCGCCATGCCACGTTTCTCGACGAGTTGTTTATGGAGGGCGGAGTAGACGGCCCGTCCCTGGGGGCAGCCATAGGACTCGCCCACGTCGACGCCCGCAATCGCGACGCCCTTTTCGAGAAACTTGTCGAACATCCACTTCTCCGCGTTTGCGGGGAGACCGGGCAAGGTCGGTGCATACCAGACCCAGGGGATGGGCGCTTTGGATTCCGTTTTCGGGGGAAGGATAAGGAAGGCCGTTCGACCCTCGACGGTGAACACCTCTCCGGCGACGGGTAGATTCTTCTCCGCGGCTTGCAGCGAACTGCCCGCAGCGCAGAGCACCGCAATGACGGTGCGGCGCAAGATCACGGAGAATCGATAGCTTATCCGTGGTGCGTTATTACTGCCCAAAGTCTCTCGGGTCATGGCTGCCCTTCCTTTTTCGACCTGAATGTCACGGATCGGCTATTCGTTGATTCAAACAACTCCGTGTCGCCTACTCTTCCAGCACAAGTTCCCTCGATTCGTAGGGGGCTGGACGGTTGGTGATCCAGACTTGCGGGGTGATCTCGCCGAGGGTGACGGGCTTACGCTTGTCGGGCGACTCGAATTGCAGGACGACGGCCTCGATCGGCTTTCCAATCATGTCTTCGGTGATCGGGAAGAAGTAGCTCAATCCGGTGTCGGCGCGATTGCTGCCGTACTCCCAGGGGTTGATCGGATAGGAAACAGCACGGCTCGGAGCGCCTACCAGCCGGTCGCCGATTCGCAGCGCGGCATAGGCGCCGTCGCGTCCGTGGCGGCCGATGCAAGGCACCACGAGGTACGAACCTCTGGCCGCTTCGTCGATCGTGAAGGAGCCTTGCCAGGCTGCCTTGGCCGGGGCACTGGAGTATTGGGCGAACACGTTCGACGCCCGCCATCCGTGGCGGTCGAGTTGCTTGCCGTTGCGATAGGCGACGACCTCGGCCACATTGGCCGCCTGGCCCGGGATGCGAAGATAACGAATCGCCGGCGCGTCGGCGGGGATCTCGATTTCGAGCTTCTTCAGGCCAATATCGAGCCAGGTCTTTTCGACCGTGTAGCTTCGCTTGAGTACCGTGGCGGTGGCCGGGTTTTCCTGTTCGATCTTGACCGGAACTCGGATCCATGTTTTCAGGTCGCCGGAGACGAACGCTTCCTCGGGGTCGAGTTTCCATTCCGCGCGGCGAAGCACGATCTTGTCGATGTCGGTCGGCTTGGCGAAATCCACGCGCAATGCGCCGTCCCAGATGGGTCTGGTTCGCAGGCGGAAATAGGTTTCCATGTTGCCGTCGAAGAGGTACCGATCCCACACGCCCCGCTCGACCAACAGCTTCTGGCCGAAGAAGGCGTCTCGCGCCTTTTGAACCTGCTTGATCCTGGTCGGGCCGCTGCGGAGCTTCGAGCGAATCTCCAAGGCGTTGTTGTCTGCCGCGTAGCACGTGGCCTCGTAAAGGCTCTCGGCGTCGGCGGGCACGTCGCATCTCTGGAGGTCGGCCAACTTGCGATGCCACGGCCTGGCAAGTTTCTTGCCGGGGAACGATACGGCAACGTTTCCGCCCGAAAGGAGCGCGTCGGCCGGCTTGTCGTCGAGCGTGGCTCCCGTGAACTTGCGCGGCTGGGCGGGCAGCGTGACGCTGGCCGTGGTGCCGGGCATGCCCAGCAGCTTGATCACGGCCGGTTTTCCGGGCACGTCGCGAACGACTTCGTACTCGCAACCTTCCACGCCCAACTCCTTGGAGGGCTTGCTCGAAACAAGCAGCACGCAGCCGCGAAACGCCGGGATCGTGACCTCGACGCTCCCGCCCTTCTTGAATCTGCCCAGGATCTCTTCCGACGGATGCAGGCGGCGAACCTCGACCGGGCCGTCGCATGTCAGGCCGATCGTTTCATCCAGCTTCACGCGGTGCGTTGTCGCTTCCCAGGTCGGATTGCGCAGCACAACCATCCGCGTATCGCCGTCGCCTCGAGACACGGCGTTCGGGCCGTAGGTCTCGGGCGAGAGGATCTGGCCGTTGACGAGGATGTCGCGATAGGTTCGGGCAAGGTTGTAGACGCGGGCCACCTTGGGGAACTCGTCGTCGCGCAGGAACCAGGGGCTGCCGTACATCTGCGGCGAAAGGATCAGGTTCCGCGAGAAGGCCTGCAGAAACAGGTCGTCTTCCCAACCGTCCAGGCAAGACGAAAAGCAAACGCCGTGGTCTTCCACGAGTCGTACCGGCTTGCCGTTCTCGTCGACGGGAATCCCCAGTTCGACCGTACGCGCACGGTTGTGTGTGGCCGCAGACCGGTTGGATCGCCAGACATCAATGTAGGCTTCGCCACCCCAGAGCTTTGTGGTCACATAGGGTAAACCGTGGCCGAGGTTCAAGCGGTGGTTGATCACGATCAGGTCGGGGCAGTGTTGGCGGCACTGCTTGAGCATATCGATGAACGCGTCCTGCTTTTCCGTGCGAAGCTGACCGCAGACGGCGTCGACCTTGAACAGGCGGAAGTTGTAATCGCGGCAGAGCTTGACCAGCATGTCGGTCCGCGTCTTTTGCTCCTCGGGCGTGTCGCCGAACCCGTCGGGGCCGAGCCATACGCCCAGGCGGCATCCGAACGACCTGGCCTTTTCGTGGATCGGATCGAGGCCGCGGGGAAAGTGCCTCTTGAAGCGGTCTGAGTAGATGCTGCCGTAGTATCGCGGTGCGTCGATGTTGCCCGCATCGAAGGCGTAGACCTCCAGGTGCATGCCGTACTCGTCGTGCATCCACTTGAAGAAATCGAGGTCGGCCAACGTCTGGGCCTCGGTCGATCCTTCGTTGGTGTTGTTGATCCAGGAGAAGTAATGGGCGACCGATGGCGTCGATTCATCGGCTCCGGCCAATGGGTACTTCTTTGCTTCCTCGGCGGCGCGTGACCATAAACCCGAGCAGAGTAGCGATACGATACAAAGGCAGCCAATGGTTGCGGCGCGGTTTCTTGTAGGCATCATGGTCTCGTTTCGTGCTTTGTTTCTTACTGGAAAACAGACGACGGTGAAACTACTCTATCATATCAACCATTGCATTGGTTGCCAGTATCTCCGGGTCCGCACCCAGTGTGAGAACGCTGATGCATCCGTCGCCGGAAATGGTGTAGAGATTTCCGGCGGCGATCAGCGGCGAGGCAGACCCGCTACTGTCTCTTTGCTATGTCGAAATACTTGCTGCAGCGAGCGACGATCTCCGGCAGTTCGTCGGCGAGATCATGTTTCTCCGCGATGTCGTTTTCCAGGTTGTAGAGGGCGAACCGGTCTCGGCCTCGGGGATGCAGTTTCCAATTGCCGACGCGGACGGACCAGATCCAGTAAAAGTACTCATGCTTCTTCTGCTCGTTGGTTCGACCCAGCAACTCCGGTAGATAGCTGATGCCGTCGATGTCTTCAGGCGGCTCGACGCCAACCACTTCGCAGGCCGTCGGCAGGAAGTCCCAGAAGGCGCTCGGGTGGTCGCTGACACGGCCCGGCTTAATCTTGCCGGGCCAACGGGCGATCATCGGCACGCGAATACCGCCTTCTCGCATGCTGCGCTTGTGGCCGGAGAGCGGTCCGGTGCTTCTGAAAAACTCCAGGCTTTGCCCGCCCTCCGGTGACGGACCGTTGTCGCTGCTGAAGAGCACGAGCGTGTTTTCCTTCAGCTTGAGTTCGTCGAGCAGGTCGAGGACCTCGCCGATGCCGCGATCCATCCGCGAGACCATGCCGGCATACGTCGCGTTGGGATGGCTCTGCCCGCAATAACCCTCCGTGTATTGGCTGCCGTAGCCGCCACCGCCGTTGTTTCCCTTATCGACGAGCTTCGGCGTTTCGGGCCAATTCAATTTCAAGTAGGGCTCCATCGAATCCTCCGGCACGGTCAACTCCGCGTGCGGAATGCAGAAGGGCAGATAGAGGAAGAAGGGACGGTCTTTGTTCTGCCTGATCCAGCCGACCGCTTCCTTGATCAGCTCGTCGTGGCTATAGGTGCCCGCGCCTTTCTTGTACTCGCCGTTGAGGCGCAGATTGTGGTTCTTCGGGTAGAGTACTTTCTGGTCGTTGCGCCAGAGAAACTCGGGGTAGTAGAAGTGGGCAAACCCCTGGTTGTCGAAGCCGAAGAAATGGTCGAAGCCCTTGTTGTTCGGGCTGCCCGGATGTCCCGGCCGGCCGACCAGACCCCACTTGCCGATCATGCACGTCTTGTATCCCGCCTGTTTCAAGAGCATGGCGACGGTGACGTCGCTTGCCCTCAGACTTCCGCCGTTGCCTTTCACCGTCGCGTGGCCCATGTGTTTGCCGGTCATCAGGGCGCAGCGCGACGGCGAACAGACCGTAAACCCGGCGTAGTGGCTGGTGAAACGAACGCCTTCGGCCGCCATTTGGTCCAACCGCGGGGTCTTGATCTTCTCCTGCCCGTAACAACCCAACTCGCCGTACCCGAGGTCATCCGCGAGAATGAAGATGATGTTGGGCCGGTCGCGAGTTTCTTCCGCGGTCGCGATGGGAACCAACAATGCAAGCGCTGAGCAGGAAACGACTAATCTCACGGGCAATTGGCAAGTCATGTCGGTAACCAGTGTTCCTTTATCTTTCTTCTTCGGCGGTGGGGCTCGTGGGAGCAATCACCTGATCGAAGGTCACGTCAATTCGATAGTTGGGATGATTTCTGAATTGAATGTTGCGGCGCCCCCAATAGGAACCGTAATACTGGCAGTTGGTATCGACCCAGCGGGCTACCTTGGCCTTTTCCGTCGCGGTGAGTTTGGGCGAGCAACTGGACGCCAGGGCGGCCGCTCTGATGTCTTGGCTGGGCGTCAAGTTCCAAACATCCAGACCCAGCATCTTCAGCAATACGCTCTGATTGCCAAACAGGGTGTGCGCTTCGCGGTATTTCGTGTCCGTGCCAAGCTCATCAATAAGCAGGCCGAGCAGATTATTATCACTTCCCGCCCTCGCTGTTCTTGACAGCAGTGCGTCGTAGGAAGCGTTGAAATGAGTGGTCTCCGTACCTTTGAGATTCAGATCGCCCGGGCCATTTGAGCCATGGCAGGAGATGCAATGTTTGTCCCATATCGGCTGTATTATGTCGGGATAGCTGAGGACTATCTTACCGGTGGATTCACCCGGCTGAGCGTGATTGCACGGGTCCTCTGGAGCGCGCAGGAGGGCCAGAGGAGGAGAAGCAGTAATCGGGGCAGCTCGATCGGGTGTTTCATGACACCCGATACAGCTTGCCCTTTCGCCCGGCATGTAATTGACATAAGTACGCTCGCTCTGAATCGTCCGGTATTCCGCGTCCAGGGCCTGGAAATAGATGGCGCGATGAGCCGGGACCGTGAAGTTGGCCGAGCCGTCACTTTCGACCGTTGCGATTCCCCACTGCGCGGCCACCCAGAGATGCGTGCGGTTGGATACGACTGCGTGCTGCTGTCCCCATGTATCATAGCTGGCAGCGTGGGGGGAGCTATGCCGGCGTGCCGCCCAGGGACGCGGGACCTGTTCCATAATCCTCAGGTATTTGATACTCCCGGCATCCGTATTCTTCATGCCGTGGTACACGTTGGACACCACGCACTGGGCCTTGCCTTGTGCCGCGAGAGTAAGATCGTAGCTGGAGGTGGGGACAGGGGGGACTACCCTGGCTTCTAGAGGCATTGGCTGCCAGCAGGAAGTCGCATCTTCCTTGTGGAACAACTGCTTCCTCCCGTTGTCCTTCAGTAGATACATTCCCCAGACGTTTTCGTCGGTCCAGTGGGGGCCTTTAGGTTTGTAGACCACCATGAAGAGTTCCGCGGAAATGGGGTAGGGATCGCGGAAGAACGCGTTCCAACCTCGCCCCGGGTAAACAGGTTTAGCAAACGCGTCGTCGATTCCCCAAACCGGCCAGGGGCATTCCGGGGTCACGTTCGTCTGACAGGCATCCGTACGGATATTCAGACTCGTGTCGATCTTCATGACGGTGCCGATGGCGTTGTCCATATGGTAAGCGCCCAGGGCGATGTACTTGTCGGAGGTGCCCGGGATGGGGCGCCCCTGGATTATGGTGTGTGGTGCGAGAATATCGTTGCCGTAAATTTCGCGGGAGCGGCTTCCATCCGGATACATGGACCAAAGACATTTTGAAATCGTGGCCCCCTTGTCCACATACTCCCAGCGATGGTACAGGATCTGGCCGGAGGGCATGACCACCGGGCAAAATACGCTGACCATGTCCTTGCTGAGCCTTCGCATGTTACCGCCGTCGGCATCCATGCGGTACATATTGGTCGTGGTGAAGATGTCCGGCCCGTCGCAGATCGTTGATATCTTGCAGCGCGTGGAAACAAACGCAATCCCACCATCGGGTAGATAGCAGGGGTGCATGTCATCCGTACCGTGGTGATAGTCGTTATATTCCCCGTGGTGATATTCACTCCAGTTAGCGTCCCACAACGTTCTTACTTTGTAGATCGCTTGCATCTCGTCTTCGTCTTCCGGAGGGAACGTCAGTTGTGTGATGTCACCGGTTGCGACGACCAGTTCGTAAATCCGATACCCTTCCATGTGGTCGTCTTTGAAGTCGAACACAATCCTCTTGGCGTCATAGGAGACATCGAAGCGGTTGACGACACCGGGCCTACCCATGTCGAATTCCTGGACCGATCCGTCGTTCAGGTCGAGGATGCAGATACCGCCTCCGGGCTTGAACTCGCTGTTGATATGTTCCGTGTAGTAGTGGTTCGGAGTCAGAGGGTGACGCCGGATGAACACGACCTTGTCCGCCGCCAGTGAAGCTTTCAGGTCGTTTCTTGCTTGAACGACGTTTTCGTCATTCGGGTCAAAAGTGGACGAGACCGGATCGAACGGGCGATAGAGACGTCCCTCCCAACCGATATCGACTTTCGGTGCAAGAGACTTGCCGTCTTGGCGGACCCACACGACCATCTCCCCGGCTTTGCGGTGGTCCCAGACGTGATACGGCACGGCCACGATCTCGCGGCCCGACTGGTCGGTTCCCTTAATGACCGTCACACCACCGAGCAAGTCGCCCCGGTGTTCGGCCTTGAATTCCGGGTCTTTCCCCAGCACGATGTTTTGCACGCCGCCGGGGTTGTCGACCGCCTCGAAGCAATAGACGATCGGCCCTCGTTGTATGGCCACGCGGCCGGCCCCCGCCTCGACCCGCGGGTGGGCCTCGATCCGTCGGATCTCCATCGGCAGGTCCAACTCGATCACGTCAGCCGGTTTCCATCGCCGTGAAAGCCGAGCGTATCCACTGCGAACCGCCAACTTGTTTTGCGATTCGCCGTTGACAGACAGCGACGCTCCTTCACACCATCCGGGAATCCGTAAATTGACGGCAAACTCGCTCGGTTGCTCCGGTTCGAGCGTCAGCTTGACCTTGCCGTCCCAGGGGTAGTTGGCAACTGTCTCCAAGCGAAGCGATATGTCCTCGATCGTGAGGTTCGCCTCCCCGGTGACGAAAAGGTTGACGTAAATCCCGTCGTCGCCCGTGGCATAGACATATCCCGGCATCGACGGCACGAACCGCACGACGTTGGTCGGGCAGCAGGCGCATCCGAAAAACGGTTCGCGGTGATGCCCTCCTTCGCTGGACATCGGGTTGACGTAGAAAAACTTCCGGCCATCCAGAGCGACACCGGAGAGAATGCCGTTGTACATAACACGTTCCACGACGTCGGCAAATTTCGCATCTCCATGCAGCATATTCAAGCGATGATTCCACAGGGCCATGCCGATCGAAGCACACGTTTCACAATAGGCGTCGTCGTTGGGTAGGGTGTAGTCGCCGCTGAATCCTTCATTGTGGGTTTGGACACCAATGCCGCCGGTAATGTACATCTTCCGCAACGCGACATTCCGCCAGAGTTGGTCCATGGCGTCGATCAGGCCTTTGTCGTCAGCGTGTGAAGCCACATCGGCCACGGCCGAGTAGAGATACATTGCCCGAACCGCATGACCGGTGATTTCCTTTTGTTCCCGAACGGGCACATGGTCCTGGTAATGCTTGCCGAAGAGATGTCCTCGAGCGGCATCGCCTCGCTGATCGATGAAAAACTTCGCCAGGTCGAAGTAACGCTTTTCGTCGGTGAGGGAGTAAAGCTTCACTAGCGCCAGTTCGATTTCCTGGTGACCGGGCACTGCAAGCCGTTTGCCGGGACCGAAAATCCGATCGATGTGATCGATGAACTTGACGGCCACGTCCAACAGTGTCCGCTTGCCGGTGGCCCGATGGTGGGCAATGGCAGCCTCAAGGAGATGGCCCGCGCAATACAGTTCGTGGCGGTGCATCAGGACAGACCACTTCTCGTCGGGCACCTTCACCGTATGAAATGTGTGCAGATAGCCGTCGGCCTCTTGTGCGGCGGTTATTCTGGCAATGATGGCGTCGACCTTTTCCTCCAACTTGGGGTCGGGATGGTCGGCCAGTGAGTAGGAAGCTCCTTCGAGAACCTTATAGAGATCGGAATCGTTGTAGTACTGTCCCTCGAATCCATCTGCCAAGATGCCGGCCGCCCTGTCGAAATTTCGGATTCGGCCGGTCTGCTCACACCACTTGAGATTGTGTGGCAACGAATTCTCTCGATTGGTCTCCAAACGCGGAGCCCAGAACTCGTCCTGGACCTTCACCTCGGTAAACGGCACGGCCGAAAGCCCACGGGCCTTCGGACCGTCAGCCCACGCGGTGGCGGTCATGCTCAGGGTGATCGCACAAAGAATGATTAAGCGGTTTGCAGGTCTCATGGGACGCCTTTCTTCAGTCGGCTATCGCCGGCTCCACACCCACGGGCTGGAACCGCCATCTCCTGAATTGTACTTGACCGCTTGCTATCTCGAACATCGCGTGCAGATTCTCACTCGATGCAAGGTCACTTCGACAATCGCACAAAGACGACGCCATGCGACGGTACGGCCTCGAACTTCAACTGCCTGTCATGGCGGCCGAGACTGCGATGCTCCCACAGATCGGTGACCTCTCGCGGGCCGCGAACATTCAATTGCGACCAGGTCACGCCGATATCGCGGGGCTTTTCGTCGAGGTTCACCAGCACCGCGGCGATGTCACCGCCCTTCAAGGGGCGTTTCCAGACCTCGATCTGGTCCATCTTCTTGACACGCCAACCGGGCACTCCCAGAGGATCCTGATTGACGGCGATCACCTGCTTGTTCAGCAGAATCGATTTCGTATGATCGTTCATCGTGGTGACGTCGTTTGCAGCCAGCAAGGGTGAGGCGAGGATCGACCAGAGGCTCATTTGGAACCTCTCCTCGTCGGGCGTGATGTCGAATCCGGCCTTCTTCCGGTCGTGTCCATAGTCGAACCCATCCACGCCAATCTGAAGCATGTCCATGTCGTTCCAACGCCCCGGGCCGACGAACGGGCCCAGTGCTTCGTTCTGATGCGCGCTGCGCAACACACCGATACCACCGTTGTTGTCGTACGTGCTGGTCCATTTGTCCTTGACGTCATAAGTCGTGCGCCACATCTCCGCATTGAAACCCGGCGCCCACAGCCAGGGACGTTCACGTCCCCACTCGCACACGGAGAAGACCACGTCGCGTCCAGCGGCTCGAATCGCATCGAGCGTGGCCTTCTGCTGGTCCTTGTTGCTGAAGTCGTACTTCACCAGATCCACGCCCCACTCGGCGTACCTTTCGGCAAACTGCGTCTCGTGTCCCTTGACCCAGCCCGCGCGCGAGTAGACGCCGAATTTCAGCCCCTTGGCATGAAGATAGTCGCCCAACGCTTTCATGCCGCTGGGGAACTTGTCGGTGTCCCAGAGGGGATAGCCCTTGTCATCGAACTTTGCTCCAGAGGCCTGCCAACCGTCGTCCAGGCCGACGTAAACGTAACCCGCGTCGCGCATCCCGCTGTCAACCATTGCGTCGGCGACCTTCTTGATGAGTTCTTCGTTGATGCCCGTACCGTATCGGCACCAGGAGTTCCAACCCATCGGCGGAGTCTGAGCCAATGTCGTGCCTTTGTAGGTGCCGAGCACATACTCCGGGGCGGAGACGGGCACGAATCTTGCGTCACCCCAACCGCCACACAAGCCGGCCTTGTCCTTGTCGTCTTCACATTCAAACGTCAGGCGCAACTGCTTGACGCCGGCGAGCGGGACTACCAC
The DNA here is from genome assembly GCA_964444795.1 of uncultured Planctomycetaceae bacterium. Lineage (GTDB taxonomy): Bacteria > Planctomycetota > Planctomycetia > Pirellulales > Thermoguttaceae > JABMRP01. The sequence goes on along the minus strand of CAYUIQ010000012.1, from coordinate 52,526 downwards.
GCGAATCGGACGGGTAGGGTTTTGCGTGCTCCCACGCTTGTCGGTCTGATTGATCACGCCGCTGTCGAACACCAGTTCCTGGTCGGCAAAGATGCAAAATCGGCCCGATCGCTTCACGGACAGTTTAGGATCGATACCCACCCACGCCTCGAACCGGCCCTGGTGCTTGCTGACATCGTAGGTCAGTTCGGATCCTGCTCTGGTGCCGATACCCGTCGCGTAGACCACGTCGCCCAGGTCCAGCGGCTCGTTCTCGGGGTTGCGATCAATCGAGATGTCTCCGGTCCGCTGCAACGGTTTGACTGCGGTCAGGTGTACGGTGCTCTCACCGGCGGTTGTCTGCTCGTATCGCAAGAACGCCACGCCATCGGCGGGGATCTCGAACGTGTGCCGCTGGGCACCGGGCAACATCTTCCCGGTCCAAATATCCTTCAGGGCGTACTTCCCACCGGCACTCAACCCGAGTTCTTGCAGGCCGACCTCCACGGTGGCCCCGTTTCCTCCGTCCCGGTTGAAAATACCGATCCAACCGTTGTCGTCGTTGCCGTACTGAAGCAGATTCTCGCTGAGGAAATCGATATTCTTCAGCAATTCACCTTCCGTCACGGCGATGCTGTAGCCCGTATAGCTGTTCCAGCCCATGGGCGGGGTGGGATGGTCCGCCCCGGAGGCGCAGGGCAACGACAGCACGATCGCCAAAGCCATCGCAGTCAACACGGCCGGAAAAGAAGAAGCACGCATCGACAATGAATCTCTTCGCATGGCTGCGTTCCTTTCACTTATTCGTTTACTCTATGCTTTCTGTTCGTTGGAGGTTATGGCTTCGCAAACGTCATCTTCCACTGGAGCGTCTCCGTTGTCGACGGGACGATGCGGACCGTGGCGGTTTCCTTTTGATTGGCGATCTCTGCTTTCACACCACCAAATTCGGCGCTTTGCAGACGGAAGTCATCCGGAAGATGGACCGTCATCACGTACGGATCGCCGGCGACCACGGCGCTCTTTCCGGAGAGAACCTTCGCGGTGCCGTCCCAGCGCTCGTCCAACAAGCTGACGCCACCCTGCGAGATGTGGCGGGTGGTCGAGAGGACCCAGGGATGTTTGCGGGCCTCGCGGATAGCGAAGACTTGCAGTCCGTTATTGTCATTCATCGCCGGTGCGGTGAACGAGCCCTTGGACTTCCCAAGGAACTTCTGGCTCCAGAACTCGAAGACCACGTATTCACGGTCGGCGGGAAGGCCGAGGTCCGCGAACTTGACCTCCTGTTGCGGCACGCCCTGGAAATGATACACGTGCTTGTCTTTCTCTTTCTCCCCCCACTGGAACCGCGCCAGCACGGACCAGTGGTCGAAGGGCCGGTCGATCTCCTGCAGCCACCAAGGGGCTGTTTGGCGGCCGCAACTGTAGAGCTGCCCGGGAACGGTAAACAGCACGGGCGCGCTGCGCTTCATGCCCTCGATGTTCCCGTCGTCCTGATAGACCTCCACCTTGTCGCTGAGCATGAGCACGGCGCCCGCCATGGTGCAAATGGCCGGCCGAACAACCGTTCGCACCGGAACCGGCTCCTCAGTAGCGAAGACCGGCATCATGGCGTCCTCGTCCATCAGCCACGTCCCCATGACATCGCAGTGGTCGGGATCGCCCCGCCAGGCCACGCCTTCCAAGAAATTGTATTGTGCCAGAGTACGCGGCTGGAAGCCGTCGTTGCTCAGCCGGCCGCCGTCCACCAATCCGATGACATGCCGGGCGTTCCCGACGGTGTGGCAAGCCAGTACGTAGACATCCGGTCCCAATTCCTCGCGAGCGACAATGTCCCACTTGCGCAGTGACTGCTCGGGAGTGGTGGGGTGGTTCTTGAAGAACTCGTCGCATTGCGGGTTCTGGTATGCACGAAGCAGGTCGCCGGTCCCGTCGATCTTCACGTAGTCCCAGCCCTGCTGCTTCAGCCCGCTGTAGAGTTTGCGGATCATGTTGTCGACCGCCTCCTCATTGGTGGTGTCGAGCATGTGGAACCCGTGGTGGCTGACGAGCGAGCCGTCGGGTTTTTGCACGAACCAGTCCGGGTGCTCCTTGACGATATCGGCGACGTGTGGGTCGCCGGGGCGGTGGATGCGATGCACCCAGATGCCGGGTTTCATCCCGGCTTCGCGGATGGCCTTGACGGCGTACTGCCAGCCGCCGGGATACTTCCGCTTGTCCCAATTCAACCAGTTTTCCGGACAACTACCGTTGCCCTGCTGGTAGCAGTTGTCGAACTGCATGTAGTCATAGCCGAAGTCGGGAAGATGCTTCTGGCGAAACACGGCCAGCATCGCGTCGAGCGTCTCCTGCGTGAAGCCGCCACGGTACGACCACCAGGTGCAGTATCCCGTAGGCGAACCCTTCCACACCTTGTAGGTCCAGGGCTGGTAATACTTGAAGCCCAGGTGCTTCTGGTAGAAACGCGGGCGGAAGACGAGCTCGATACGGTCGCCCTTGCATTCCACGCCGAATGTTCGCTTCGTATCTTCGTCGATCTTCGGCTCGATCCGCGTCGCCCCGTCGGCCGGGCCGATCAGAACCCAGTCCCAGCGGCGATCGTAGACGGCATTGTTGCGCAGGTTGCGGCTGGGACCCACGCTGTTGCGAACGTACGGAAACCGCTTCTGTGCTTCGGAATCGGTCTCGGCCGGGAACGCCTCATCACTGCCGACGGCCGTGCCGGCGAGTACCAGCGTCGTGCCTTCTTTTGCCTCGGCCGGGGTGAAGGTAAGCACCTGCCCAACCTTTTCGTCCGCGGTATCCGCCTTTGAGTCACACTTGACGGCCGCGCTCTTTCCGTCGGCGTCTTTGGCCGTGACGGCGGCGATGAAGATCTCGGCGCCGTGGTATTCGAGCGTCAGACGGCCCGTCGCGGCATCCCACCGAGCAGTGGCGGCGGAGTTGGGCGGCGGAGCGACGCCCCCGGCGTAAGCAGTCGAAAAGAAGCCCATCAAGCCAGCGATCAGAGTCATGGTGAATAACGATCTCGGAAGTATCATTGTCTCGTTCTCCTTTTCGCGGGAAACTTCAAACAACAGAGGGGGTGTCCTTCCCAGAAACTCCATCCGCGAATTATACCAGCCGGCAGGACATGTGTCGAATTGGGTGACGGCCGAGAGAATGGCCACGCGGAAGCACGGAGTCGCACGCGAACCCGGCTGTTTCACCATCACGAGCGCGAATGAGAAAACAAGGTGTCTCCTCGTTTGGGAAGGCGTTGACGATTTGCGGGGCAGTCCACGGGGCGTGGAGGTTGGTCGTCACGGTGGGGCGAGAGGAAAAGCAGCGGGCGCCGCGGGAACGGCCTGATCGGTGAAGATCCCCGTTTGCCCCAAAGGCCGGCTCCGTTCCAAGAGCGACATCGACCTTGCCGGGGTTGCCGCAAAAGTTGACAAGCGGCACCCCCGGGGCTCTATTGAGGGATGAATGACTAATCGCCACGGGAGGCATTTATGACACAGCGAACGAGACTGCTATTCACCTTTACCCTGACCATCGCCCGTGTGGTGTGGAGCACTTCGGCCGTTCGTGCGGAGACGGTGCCTGAGACTGCGCCGGCCATTTCCACCCCCACACCGGCGCAGCTCGTCTGGCAAGATTGCGAAATCGGCTTGCTCTTCTGCTTCGATCTGCCGATTGCGGCCGAAATCTACACCCCCAACAACACGCACCGGCAGCGCGTCGATCCGGCCGAGTACCATCCGTCGAAGCTGGATACGGACCAGTGGCTCGCCGTGGCTAATGCCGCCGGCGCCAAGTATGCTCTCTTCACGGGCACCCATTTCAGCGGCTTTATGCAGTGGCAAAGCGATGCGTATCCTTATAGCCTCAAGCAGAGCCCCTGGCGTGGCGGCAAGGGAGATGTGGTCGGCAATTTCGTCGCCTCCTGCCGCAAGGCCGACGTGCTTCCGGGGATTTTCTTCAGTACGCATCGCAACGCGCATCAGGAACTGTGGGGGCATTATGTCAAGTGGGGGAAAGGCAAAGGAACGCCCCAGCAGGAAGCGTACAACCGCATTGCCGAGAAACAGTTCACCGAACTGATGACCGGCTATGGTGATATCTTTCACGTCTGGTTCGATGCGGGAAACAAGACGCCGGCCGAAGGCGGCGGAAATCTGCTCCCCATTTTCGAGAAATACCAACCCGACGGGATCTTCTACCACAGCAGTGCCCGGTCCGACGTCCGCTGGGTCGGCAATGAATCGGGCCATGCCGGCGTTCCCTGCCATGCAACCATGCCCGGGCTGGACACGGGAGACCTCTCGCATAACAGCCAGACCTGGAAGCGATACCTCGGCAGAGGCGATCCAGACGGCAGTTGCTGGTCGCCCGCGATCGTCGATATCCCGTTGCGAGGTTACCGGGGACACAACTGGTTCTATAAACCGGGCCAGGACCACATCGTCTATCCGCCGGACGTTCTCATCCAGAAGTACTATACCTCCGTTGGCCGCAACGCCAACCTGATCATCGGCGTCGTCATCAAACCGGACGGCACCATCCCCCAAGCCGACGCCAAGGCCCTGATCGAGTTCGGCAAGAAACTTCGGGAGCGGTTCCGCAACCCGGTCGCCGTCGTCAACGACGTCGAAGGAGAGGTCGTTACCCTGACGTTGCCGAAGCCGCGGGAGATCGACCATGTCATCTTGCAGGAGCAAATCGCCCACGGCGAGCGGGTCCGGGATCATGTCGTGGAAGGAATGGTCGGGGAGGAATGGGTTAAGCTGGCGGAAGGCACCGTGATCGGCCACAAGTGGATTTACCGTTTCGAGCCGCGGACCGTCTCCAGTCTGCGATTGCGTATTACCAAGTCTTTGGCGCCCCCGAAGATTCGTTCCTTCTCCTGTTTCATGGTAGGTGAGGAGTAGTTCGGATAGAATTGAGCGAAAGCCGTAATGGCCAGATGAAAGGAAGGTGGATTATGAACCGAACCGGGACGATCCTATGCCTCGTGCTGCTTCGGGCACTGTCCGTTTCGGCCCAGGAGAGCAACTGCAAGACCTGGTACGAGCAGCCGGCCAGTCGTTGGGTTGAATCGCTGCCTCTGGGCAACGGACGCCTTGGCGCCATGGTCTTTGGCGGCGTGTCGACCGAACGGCTACAACTCAACGAAGAGAGCCTTTGGGCGGGAGAACCGGTCGATACCTACCCGGATAACTTCTCCGACAACCTCGGAACCCTGCAGAAACTTGTGCTGGAGGGCAAGATTGAAGAGGCCCGGCAACTCGGTCTGGAGAAGCTCACCAAGAGCCCCACCTCGTTTCGCTCCTACGAGCCGCTGGCCGATCTTTGGATCGAGATGAAACATGGCCAGGAGCCTCGGGACTACCGGCGCGAGCTCGATCTCCAGACGGGGATCGCACGCGTGCAATACCGCATCGGGGACGCCCGCCGACAACGCGAAATCTTGATCTCGGCGGTTGATGACGTGATGGCCGTGAGGCTGACCACCGACACCCCGGGCACGCTGAGCGCTCGCGTGCGTCTGACCCGGAAGAAGGATATCCGGGTGACATCATCCGGACCAGACCGCTTGCACCTGGACGGACAGATCATCGACATTGCCGCCCCCAAGGCGCGGGATGACAACCCGGGCGGGTCGGGGCCGGGTGGTCCCCACATGAAGTTCGCCGCGCGGCTCCTGGTCCGAACACAGGGCGGAACGGTCAACGCCGATGAGGATACGTTGGTGATCGATGCCGCCGATGAGGCCATCCTCCTTTTCACCGCCGCTACGGACTACAACCTCGACGAGATGAACTTCGACCGCTCAATCGATCCCGGGAAAATCGCCGACAACATCCTGAAGACGGCGGCCAAGAAGTCATGGGAGGAAATCCGGCGGGATCACGTGGCGGAACATCGATCCCTTTTTGACCGGGTATCGATGGATCTCGGCACATCCGCGCGGGACCGACTTCCCACGAACGAGCGTCTGGCCTCGCTGGAGAAGGGAGCGGAAGATCCCGGACTGGCCGCGCTCTATTTTCAATACGGTCGCTATCTGTTGATGAGCAGTTCCCGTCGACCCGGACGTTTGCCCGCCAACCTACAGGGAATCTGGAGCGAACCGATGTGGGCTCCGTGGGAGGCCGACTATCATCTGAACATCAACCTGCAGATGAACTACTGGCCCGCGGACCTCTGCAACCTGTCGGAAACGGTCGAGCCGTTGACGGATTGGTTCTCGCTACTGACGGAAAAAGGTCAAGCGACGGCGCGCAAGTCGTACCAGTCCAATGGTTGGGTAGCCTACACCGCCACCAATCCGTTCGGTCGAACGACACCGAGCGGTTCGACTCTGGATTCACAGTTTATCAACGGCGTGCTGGATCCGCTGGCCGGAGCCTGGATGGCCATGACCCTCTGGCGCCACTACGAGTTCACACAGGACAGAGCTTTCCTCGGGGACCGCGCATATTCCGTCCTCAAGGGCGCGGCGCGGTTCATCCTGGACTACCTCGTCGAGGACCAGGACGGCTTCCTGGTCATTGTCCCTTCCACGTCGCCGGAGAATCAGTATATCCATCCGGTAACGAAGAAGGCCGTGCGAATCACGCGGGGATCGACGTACCACATGACCCTGGTGCGCGTGGTTCTCGATGCGGCGATGCAAGGGGCGACGACTTTGGGTACGGACGAGGAGTTTCGCGGAGAACTGGCCGCGGCTCTGGCAAAGCTGCCGCCCTTGAAGATAGGGGAAGACGGCACCATCCAGGAATGGATCGAGGATTACCAGGAGCGCGATCCACGTCATCGTCACGTCTCCCACCTGATCGGCCTGCACCCGTTTTCCACGATCAATCCCAATAACCCCGAATTGTTCACGGCGGCAGGGAAGACGCTCCAGCGACGCGGATCGGGTGGTGACGTGGGCTGGAGCAACGCCTGGAAAGTCAATTTCCACGCCCGGCTCTGTGACGGAGAAACGGCCCACGCCTATTTGAGCCGCTTGATCGGCCGCAACGCCTTTCCCAATCTAATGGACGCCTGCTGGCCGGGGCGTGTCTTCGAGATCGACGGCAACCTGGGCGGCACGGCCGGGATTGCCGAGATGCTCCTTCAGAGCCACGGCCCCGAACACGTCGTGCGGTTGCTGCCGGCGTTGCCGGAAGCCTGGAACACGGGGTCGTTCCGAGGCCTGCGCGCCCGTGGTGCGTTCGAAATCGATCTGGCGTGGAAGGACGGAAAACCGTTGGAGGCCCGGGTCCTCTCCCTGGCCGGCAATGACTTCCGGATTATGAAACGCGAGGGCCTGAAAGTCCGCGACACTGCGGACGACGTGGCCGTCCACGAACATGCGTCGGGCTACCTTTTCTTCAAAACGATCCCCGGCGTTCGCTACACCATCCATTTCTAATCGGAGCGATTTCAAATGAGAGGACGAAGCATTGTCGCTTCGACACTCTTCGGCATCACGACGGCGTGCCGTATGGCCGGCGGACCCGATCGGACGGCGATCGGGGTCAGGGAGCCGCTTTCACGTCGTAGGCGTACAAGTACTCGTTGTGGCGGATGTACAGCCGCCCGCCGCAGATCACCGGATGAGACCGCGAGGTGCTCTTGCCCAGGTCGGGGATCTCGAACCGGCCGCTCAGTTCGTGGGCGTCGGGGGTGGCTTTGACCAGCCCCATGATGTGCCGTGAACTTAGCGTATAGAGCATTCCGTCGGCGTAGGTGGCCGACCCTTTGCCCACCCCCTCCTCGGCGTACTTCATCTCGCCGGTCTTCCAGTCGAGGCAGATCCACTTGGCCTTGTTGAAATTGTGGGCCGCACCGTAGAGATAGCCGTCGACCAGGATCACGCCCCCGTGATGGTTGTCCAACTCCCCGGAGCCCCAGACTTTCTCGGCGGTCACGTCATCGCCGGTGACCGTGAGCTTCACCGCCACCGACCCGCCGCGATATCCGGTACTGATGAACACCTGCCCATCGTGAAAGACGGGGTTGGCCACGGCGGCGTCGTGCATGGTCTCGTGGGGAAACCGGAACAACAGCTTGCCGGCGTCGGCGCTGACACCGATCAACGCCTTTGCGGTCATCGTGAGGATGATTCGCAGCCCCTGATGCTCGACCAGGATCGGCGAACTGTAGCTGGCCAGATCCCCCTCGGCGCTGGCCGATTTCCAGACCGTCCGGCCGGTCATTTTGTCCAACGCGACCACGGCGGTCTCGGGTCCGCCGGGACAGCAAATCACGCGATCGCCGTCGACCAGCAGCGATTCGGCCAGGGCCCATTGAATGTTCTCCGAGCCGAACTTCTCCAGGATGTTCAGCCCCCATATCTTCTCGCCCGTCTTGGCGTTGAGGCAAAAGACGTCGCCCACCGGCGTCTTGTGATAGAGCCGGTCGCCGTCGATCGTCGGGGTTGCCCGGGTGCCGAGCATGTGCCCCACGAAGGCCGGGTATTCGGTGAACCGCCAGCGGATCTTTCCGTCGAGGTCCAGGGCGGTAATGGCCGTGCGCTCGTCGGGTTTCGCATCCGCGTCGGTGGCCGTGTTCACGTCGATGTTTCCGGCGGTGTAGATCGTGTCGTGGGCGATGGTGACACTGGAGTAGCCGAAGCCGAGTTTCTCGACGGTCCAGAGCAACTTCGGTCCTTCCGGCGGCCACCGCTTCAACAGGCCGGTTTCGGTCGAATGGTTGTCTCCCTTGGGCCCGTGAAACCGGGGCCAGCTTGGGGCGTTGGTCTCGGCGGCTGGCAAGACGTCGGCCCATGGAACGGCAACGAGGGTCAAAGTGAAAAACGGAGCTAGCAGCTTGCGGAGGTTCAACATTCTTTGGTTCCTTCTGATGCCTCGACAGAGAGTACGGAATCGGTAAACTCAACCCGGAATCACAGCCACGGCGGCCGTTCATTGCGGTCGTCATCGTCTACTTCCCAGCCAACGGCAGCGCGCGAAACTCGGGATGATCCTTGTCGTAAGGATTTCTCTGGCCCCGGTAGGTGCCGTAGTACGGGACGTTGGCGTCGATCCAGGTGACGATCTTGATGAACTCCTCGCGGGTGAGATTCGCCTGGCAGGGGTCCTTGAGAATCCGGTCGGTCAGCTTGCTGCGATGCGAACCGTGCGTCAGCGGCGGCACGGCCAGGAAATGGGCGGCGCCGTAGCGGCAGTCCCTGTAACTGACCAGGCCGCTATCGATCAAGTGGAGAAAGGAGCTGCTGAATTTCTGGGTCGGCACGCCGACAAGGTCCAGGTGTCCCTTGGGTTCGGTGCCACTGTGACAACCGACACAATGCTTGTCGAGGGTCGGCTGAACGTCAGCGGCGAAGTCGATCATGCGAGGCCCCGTGTCGCCGGGTTGCGGTACGAGCGTCTGGGCGGCCATGGTCATGGCCAGCGGCGGGGTGGCGTTCGCTGCCGGTGCGTTGCGGCGCAACTCGTGGCAGCCGATACAGCCCCGCTTTTCGCCGGGCATGAGGTTGATGAACGTCGGCATCTGCTGAAGCGCCATGAAATTCTCGTCCAGTGCCTGGAAGAGGAGGTTCTCTTCGGCCGGCACGGTGAAATGGGCCGATCCGTCTTCGTGGACCGTCGCCAGGCCGTGGATCTTCTTGCGATGGGGATCCGTGCCGAGGCTCCACGAGATGCCGTGCTGGTCCCAGGGCCATTGCAGGGCGCCCATCACCCGAACGTACTTGACCCTTCCCCGCTCGATGCCCGTCATCCCCTGATAGATATCCTGGATGTACAGCGAGGCCGTCTTTGTACGATGGGCTTCCAAGCCCGTCGCTCCCGCATTTCCGACGGGCTTGGAAGTCCATCGTACTCCGTCGCCGCTGGAAGCAGTCCTATTCATGGCGGCAACCGAGGCGACATCGGCGGGCCTGCGTCGCGGCCGAAGCGGGATCGGCTCGAAACAGCCAAACTCCGGGTCCCGATACAGCAACGCGCGATTACCCCAAGCGTCCAACGCGTAGAGCCCGTAACCGCCCGGCTCCTTTTGCAGGGCTTTGGGCCGATGAGAGACCAGGAAGAACGTTTCGGAAAAAGGGAACGGGTCCATGAACGTGCCGAACCCGGTCTCGGGGTAGCCCATCGACGGCGGGTAGCCGATTTCGGGCGTGAGGCAAGTCATCGCGTCGGTGCTGTTCCGGCTGCGACGCGCGTCGACCAGCACCACCGGGCCGATGGCCGTGAAATGGTGGTTGCCCGCGACGGTGACGATCTGGCGGCTACCGGGGATACTTCGAGCACTGCTCATCCCGGCCGGGTAGACCGTGTTGTTCTTGTACACGTGGTCCGAGCCGCTGCCGTCGGGTCGCACGGCCCAAAGACTCTGCCCGTTGCCCAGGCCCTTGTCGACGTACTCCCATCGCGTGTAGATCACCCGACCGTCGTCCAGCACGGACGGGGCCGTCTCGTTGACCGGGCTTTCCGAAATGCGATGCAGGTTCCCGCCGTCGGCGTCCATGAGATAGAGCGTCGTGACCGTCGCGCCGGGCGCACAGAAGACGATCCGCTCGGCGCGTGTCGAGGCGAACATGATCTTGCCGTTGGGCAAATACACGGGGTCCATGTCGTTGAAGCCCGAGGGCTGCCCGGCCACTTGGCAGCGCATCGCCTCGTCCTCCTCGTCGCCGCCGAAGGTGAGTTGCCGCAGACTGCCCGGGACCATCTTGCCGGCCGCCGGGTCGATGTCGATCTCGTAGATGCGGAAGGGCGTGTCTTCGGTGCGGTAAGTGAAGACCACTTTCTTCGCGTCAAACGATAGGTCGAACCGGTCGAACAGCCCGCCTTCGAGTTGGGGCACCAGCGGCGTGACCTTTCCCTCGGGCGATACGGGCGAAAGGACGCAGAGACTGCCGCCGAGGTCCTTGCCGTGCTGATCGGAGTACGTGTGACCGTAACCCTTATCGGGTCGCTTGACGAATAGAAGTTTGTCGAACGCAAGCGCCGGATGGGCCATCATGGCGCGGACGCGCAGTGCCTTCAAGTCGTCCTCGGTCGCACTCGGTTTGGCCCCCAGTTGGGACAATTGTTCGAGGTATTGCCTCCCACCGGGATATTCGGGGCCGAAGTTCGACGTTGTATCCTCGATGGCCAGCCGCAGGGCCGCGGTGTTCACGGCATCGGGCGGTAGAAAGACGCTGTGGAACCGGGGCGGCACTCGGCTGAGGTCGACCTTGCGCTCCGTCGGCGTCCAGTCTTTCGGAAAGGCCGTCTGCGTATCGAAGCGTAAGGCCGTCAGATGAGGCAGTGGTCCGCGCCGCGTGAGCTTCAATATGTGCTTTCCCTTCGTGACCGACAGCTTGACGAGGGTTCCCTTGCGATGATCGGCGAGTCCTTCCCAGGTCGCGCTTCGGCTGCTCCATGAGAGGCGGACCGGATATTCGGTGGGCCGCGTGCCGATGGTTACGCCCGTGCAACCGGTGCCCACGCGCCGGCCGTCGAGCCAAATGTCCACCGGCCGCGCTTCGGCGGCCGCGTAACGCATCTGAAGCGTGTACTCACCGTCGACGGGAAAGTCGATGTCATACTCGGCCGACACTTCCCCGGAGCCCTCAGGTCCGCCGCCGATGACCGGTCCGGCGTCGGCATGTTCGTCGGGGCTTGCAAAGACCCGGGCGTTACCCCGCTCGAACGTGCATGCGGGAATCTCCAGCGATCCGGCCGGCTTGGGTAGGGGCGTAATATCCAACGGCGTCGGCAGCACGGCAACTTCGGAAAAGGCCTTGCGATCGGCGACCGGGATGGCGGCCATGTCCCGCACTTTGAACACGGGCGGCTTCCAACCTTCCGGAAAATCCGTCGGCGTATCCAGCCGCACGGCCACCAGATTCGGCAGCGGCCCGCCCCGGGCGATCTTTACTATGTGCTTCCCCGCGGCGATCGGCTGAAGTTTTCGCCACGCATCGTTCCGATTCAGTCCTTCCCACTTCGGCCAGTCGAGCGTCACGCCCATGCAACTCTTGCCCATCTCCTGCCCGTCGAAAAAAACGTCCACCGGCCGCCCCTCGCCCGCCGCGTAACACACTTGAAGCGTGTACGTGGCAGTAACGGGAACGTCGATCTCGTACTCGACCGTCCATCCCCAAGGTTCCTCGGGCCCGCTAACGACCACCGGTCCGGCATCGGCGTATTGGGCCGGGTTGGCACGGATCAGGACATTGCCGCGCTCGAACGCCCAGGCGGGTATTACCAGGGAGCCCGGCTCGGCGTGGGCGGTGGAAAGCGATGCAAGTATCGTGAACACGAAGATCGTCGGCAACGAAAGGAAGCGAACGCATTGCATATTGGGGACCTTATAATAGGGTGGTAAGTATTACGATTAACTTGTACGTCAATTGTGCAGTACCCGCAACTATTTCATCTGTGCCGCAAACGTTAGGGATTACCGAGCATGCGCCGGTGACGTTCTATTCGATTCCGTCGGATTCGTGTGCTCCGCTACATACCACTGTCATACCGCACCCTCCATCTCAATTGCGGCCATCACATCATTTAATGCCTCGATGGCATCGTTGTACTCGTCAGATATTTCGATCGCTTTCTCAAAGCAGGCTTGGGCGTCCGCGAGACGGCCCTGCCCGCGAAGGACAAAGCCGAGATTGTAATACGCCTCATGAATGAATCCTTCGGGGCACTGGGTGGCAAGCCTGTGAGAATCTTCGGCTTCCTTTAGCTTGCCTTGTCTGGCTTGCACGGCACCGAGGAAAATGTAACTGGCTGCTTCTTCCGGGTCTTCCTCAATCGCTTGCTTGTATGATGTCTCAGCTTCGGCTAACGCGCCACGGTAATCATGGAGGTGGCCGAGTTGATTGAATATTCCCCATCGGTGATCCAGGAAGCGCTCGATCGCATCGTCGTAAACGCTCATTGCTTCCTCGTAGTGGGTCATCTCGTAGAGCATTGTGGCGTAATAATGTGTAACGACAAGATCATCTGGGTGGTCGCGCAGCCATTGCTCGGCGAGAAGGACACAACTCGCCGCGTGATCGTCTCGGTATGCATCGCGGATTTCTTTGGGGGGAAGCGGAGGTCGGTTCCCGCGGCATGGCGACAGCGTTAATGCATCCTTGCGTGCAAGCAATTGTAGTGCCATTTCTACGTCTTCCAACGCCTTAATCGCGGCGTCATATTCCGGCTCAATCTCGATGGCTGCGCGAAAACAATCCGCTGCTTCTTCAAGGCGTCCTTGCCCACGCAGAACGAGTCCGAGGTTGTGGAAGGACTCATCAATAGCGCCTTTGACACATTGTGTCCCATCTCGGTGCGTTGCTTCGGCCTGTCTCAGCCTTCCTTGTCTGGCCTGAGCACCGCCGAGAAACACGTAGCCGCTTGCATCATCAGGACGTAATTCAATTGCTTTGCGGTACCAGTTCTCCGATTCGGCAAAATTTCCGCGATGTCGTTCAACCCCTCCCATTTCCAGAAGTAACAGGTGCCGTGGAAAGTCAGCGTCTTGTCTATCGATCGCATTTGCGAGTGACTCGATCGCCTCGTCATATCGGGCCATTTGGCACAGCATATCGGCGCACCAACCAATGACGGCGAGGTCGTTGGGATGGTCCGAGAGGTACACCGCACCTAAATGCACGGTCGTTGCGGCATGATCGTCTTCATGCGCGGACTCAATGGCTTCGCGGGTTATGTCCATACGATGACTTGCTGAATGCGTTCTACAATGGCCACGGCTTTGTGTAACCCTTTCAGGGTTGAGTTCGTTTGTCTCCCGAACCCAGGGTGGCGCTCCGTGGCTGCGCCCCGTCGCTTACCCTGGGCTTTGTTGTTCGGACCCCGTTGGGGTCGGATGATTGGTTCATGGCCTGTCTCTCGGCACCGTGAAAAAGGGGGACAGGCACCTCCCGGTAGTCATTTCCCGAGGATCTAGGATGTTTTGGGGTCGGAGTCAGTCCCCCTTTTTCACTCGCTTCTGGCCAATGGCAGCGGCGGCGATTAACAACTCGAACAACTCCCCCTCTTCTCTAGCGGTCGAACCATCATGCGGACAACACGCAGGCTGCAATGATATGTCAGGCAATACTTTCGTCTTTCGGGGTCGGGTCCTCGACGCCCCGAGACACGATGCGATCTCCATGCCTTTGTTGGAGCTGCCGATAGTGTTCCACCAGCCTTCGCGGATCGTGATCGACGGAAGCGGATATCTGATGTCGGATTTCGCGAATTTCGTCAATGGGAGGATCGGGTTTCATGGCGTTTCCCCAAGAAGTTCGAGCGGCGTCACGAGGGACGGGACATATAGACCAAGGAGAGTGTTGACTCGACGGATATGGCCAAACTTGTTGGCGTTTGCCAAGTGCCGACAATTCCACGTTACGAGAAAATCGCATTTGTGAAACGATGCAATCGCAAGATGAAGCGCATCGCCCACGGGATCGTTTGGCATGACGCGATGCGCGATGTACGTCGCCACGGCATCGGCGACGGGTTCGTTGATGTCAAGTAGCGGAAGACCGTCCAGCAGTTTGAGGGCACCCTCTTTTCCGACGAACTCGCCGCGCTCAAGCTCTTCTATCACGGCTTCGCTGGTGTACGCGTCGTAGTTCGGAAGGTGATTATCCCACCATTCGCGCGTCCACTGGCGGCGAGCGACCCTGTCCGGCTCCGGCCGGGCCTCATGGTAGAAGTTCGGTATCGATGTCTCGATGTAGATGCTTGGCTTCATCGTCGTGGATACTCCTCCGTGGGCCACTTCCTGCCGCCTGCCTCTATATTCTACTCCATTCACGACCCACTGAGAACTGATAACTTAAACTGGCAATACGGGAGTCCGAAAATGGGGACTGGCTCCGTCGAGAGCCCGGTCTTGAAGTGCTCGGGGGCGTTTGCCGACGGTGCCTGTTCCCTTTTTCGGACGGATCATTGGGATGGGCCGTGAAAAAGGGGGACAGGCACCTCCCGACTATCATTTCCCGAGGATCTAAAACGTTTTGGGGTCGG
>CAYUIQ010000012.1:0-37583 GCA_964444795.1 uncultured Planctomycetaceae bacterium | reverse complement strand
CCTTTTTCACTCGCTTCTTACCAGTGGCAACGGGCGGAAGTTGGGGTCGTCTTTCCAGCGGAGGTTTTTCTTGCCTTGGTGGGTGCCGTAGTATGGGGCGTTGGCGTCGATCCATGTTACGATCCGGATGAACTCCTCGCGCGAGAGATTCGCCTTGCACGGGGCCTTTTGGATCCGGTCGACCAGCGGGCTCTGGTGCGAACCGAAAGTGAGTGGCAACTCGACCGGGACGTTGGCGCTGCCGAAGCCGCCTTGGAGATGGCTGACCAACTCGTTGGTGAAGAGACTCTCGTAGGATCGGCTGAACTTCTCGGTCAGATCGCCGGCCAGATCCAACTCGCCCTTGGGCTGCGGGCCGCCGTGACAGCCGACGCACTGGCGGTCGAAGATCGGTTGAATGTCGCGGACAAAATGGATCGTACGCGGGCCCGAGTCGCCCGGCTGTGGCGAAAGCGACTGGATGGGACGATCCAGGGCCAACGGATTGGCCGTCGCGAGCCCCGGTGCCTGGCGCCGGACTTCGTGGCAGCCGATGCAGGACCGTTTTTCGCCGGGCATGAGGTTGATGAACGTTCGCATCCGCTGCAGTTCCATGTAGTTTTCGTCCAGGGCCTGGAAGAAGAGGTTCTTCTCGGCCGGCACGGTGAAGTGGGCCGAGCCGTCGGGGTGGACCGGCACGATGCCGTGCATCTTCTTGATGGCCGGATCGGCGGCGAAACTGACCACCGACGCCTGCATACCCGGGCCGCCGTCGCCCTGTTGGCCCGACCGCCAACTGTCGTGCCAGGACAGCGTCTTGGCTTCCATCACGCGCAGATACTTGACCCTGCCTCGCTCGATGCCCGTGAGGCCCTGGTACACGTCCTGCATGAACAGCGTGGCCTGATGCTTCTCTCGCGTATCATCCGCCGGGTCGGCGACGGGCGGGATTTCCGTGGGCACGCGACGGGGGCGAAACGGCGTGGGATGGTGACAGGACAGTTCCGCATCCGAATAAAGCTCGGCCCGGTTACCCCATGCGTCGAGCACGTAGATGCCGAACCGCTTCTCCTTCTCGGCCGGATCGGCGTTGTGTGAAACGAGGAAAAACTTCTCCGAAAACGGATGGGGTTCCTGGAAGAAGCCGCCGTTGCTCTTCATCGGGTACATGCCGGGGTAGGAGATCTCGGGCGTCAGGTTCGTCATCCCCCAGGCGTTGCGGCGATCGCGGCGAGTATCCACCAGGATCACCGGACCGGCGTGCCCTCCGTGATGCCCGACGCCGATGGTCACAAACTGCCGGCTGCCCGGCACGCTGCGCACGTTGATCATGGCCCCGGGCCGCACGAGCATGTTCTTGTATACGTGGTCCGAGCCGCTGCCGTCGGGACGCACGGCCCAAAGACTCTGGGCGTTGCCGAAACCCTTGTCGACGTATTCCCACCGCGTGTAGGCCACGCGTCCGTCGTCCATCAGACAAGGGGCCAGCTCGTTGACCTGACCGGCGGAGATGCAGCGGATATGTTTGCCATCGGCATCCATGACGTGCAGCGTGCTTGCCGTCACCGGAGCACAGAGGACGGCCCGTTGGGCTCGCGTCGAGGAGAACATGATCTGGCCATTGGGAAGATAACACGGGTCCATGTCGTCGTACCCGGTACTCCCATTGAAGCAGCCGCCGTAACGCGCCATGGTCTCGGTCTCTTCCGGTTCCTCGAAGGTAAGCTGCCGCAAGCTCGCACCGGGCACCCTGAGGCCGGTCTTGGGGTCGACGTCGATTTCGTAGATGCGGTAGTTCTCGCCCTCCTTGGTGTAACAGAAGACGATCCGGGTGGCGTCGAACGAGAGGTCGAACCGGCCGAAAATGCCGCCGTCGAGTTCCGGCACCAGTTCGGTCACCTTTCCATTCGGCGACACCGGCGAAAGAACGCACAGATTCCCGCCCGGGCTGCCGTCGGCGTTGTGCCCCGTGTAGATGCTCGGGCCGCGGTAGACCTGCTTGAGGAACAAGAGCTTGTCGAACCCAAGCGCCGGATGGGCCAGCATGGCCTCGCGCTGGAGCGACTTCAGCGCGTCCTCGGTCGGCTGCTTTCGCTCCAACTCGGCCAGTCGCGCCAAGTACCGCGGTCCCTGGGGATACCGCGGGCCGAAAGCCGCGATCATATCCTCGATGGCCAACCGCAATGCGGCCACATTCACACTGTCCGGCGGCAAGAAGATCCGACGCAGGATCGGCGGCATCCGGTCGAGGCGTACTTTCCGCTCGGGCTGTTTCCAATCCTCGGGAAATGCCACCGGCGACTCCAGCCGCAAGGCGCTCAGGCGAGGAGGCGGTCCCTTGCGGGTAAACTTCAGCGTGTGCTTTCCCTGGGTGACCGGCAGTTTGCAGGCCTCTTCCCACTCGATGCCATGGAAGTTCTCGGTGTATCGGGGCCGGTCGTGCTGGGGATGGCGATCCATATAGGGCGGCGCATTGCCCGTCGTGCGACCGCCGCAAGTGCCGACGCGCCGGCCATCGAGCCAGACTTCCATCGGCCGCGGCTCGGGCGACCCGTATCGGATGTGTAGCGTGTAGGCGGCGTCAACGGGAAAATCGACGTCGTACTCAATCACCCAGGGCAACTCACCGCCATCGCCAGCCACCAGATCGGGAAACTTGTCTCGATAGTCGGCGTAGATGTCCGGGTTGGCAAACACCTTGGCATTGCCCCGGTCGAAAGTCCAAGCGGAAATCTCAAACGATCCGGCCGGTTTCGCCTCGGCACCGTGTACCTGAGGCACACGGCTGCCCACGGGAAGTAGAGCCACGGTGAGCACGGCCGCCGTCAACCGGCAACGCATCCATGGCAGAGACCACTGGCTTTTCATCGCAAGTCCTCCTGCAAGAAAAGACTCGGTAGCTTTGCGCCGAAGTGGCAAGGCTTATTCTAGCCCAAGTGGTAACGCCGTGGTAGAGAGAACAGGGATTTCGACCCCTCGAATTCCCGGTTCTTGCCGCGAACAGCCCCCGCGACGTGCAGGACTGGCAACGGGGGCAAGTTGTGATAGAATTGCTGGCGCTGTTGATCTGGAACACGCACCGCGCAACGAAGGAAGCCCCCATGGACGAGACGCTTTTTCGCAGCAGTATCCTGTCTCTGGTAAGCGGCGCGTGCTGTTTCTTCGGGACGTGTTGCTGTTTGGCGGCGGAAACCGATTCCGAGGAGCAGCCGTACAGCGCCGAAGCGCTATGGGAAACGCTCGACCCGTTCTACAAGCAGCATATCGTAGCCGACGGCCTGGTGGTTGCCGGTTCGGAGAAGGTCTCTGTGCACGCGCTGCGCGAGGTGGGATACTTGGCGCGGAAGTTGCTTGCCAACCGGCCCGACCTGATGAAGGATCTTTGCCAGAAGCGGAAGATGTTCGTGGCCGTGATGGCTTACTGCGAATTGCAGACTGATCTGCCCGATTGCCGGGGGATGTCGCTCTGGTGGGCTTATCGCGCTCGAGGTTTGGGGAGCAGGCCGGTCAGTTGCGGCGAAGAAAATGTGCTCAATCTCAAAGGCGACCCCTGGGAAGGTGAAAACATCTTCATTCACGAGTTCGCCCACGGGCTGCACGGGATCATCGCCGGCCGGGACAAGACGTTCGACAAGCGTCTTAGGGCGTTGTACGACGAAGCCAAGCAAAGCGGTTGCGTGGCGGGATACGCGATCGACGGCGGCCACGCGGAGTTTTGGGCCGAGGGCGTGCAGGCGTGGTTCAACTGCAACGGGACCATTCGGCCGAAATCCGGCGGCGGTCAAAGTTCGCTGGAGATGATCGGGCCCCAAGGCCAACACGTTTGCCACCTCCAGACGCGCGATCAGGTAAAGACGCATCTACCGGAATTCGCCAAACTGTTGGACGAGGTGTTTCGACAAAACGAGTGGGTCTACGTACCCGTGGGCGACCGGCTGGACGAACCGCACCTGGACGGCTTCGACCCGACCGACGCGCCCGTCTTCCGCTGGCCGGCGGCGGTTGTCGAGGCATTTGATCGGATTGAAGCTGAAAAAGCCAAGACGCAACAACAACGCGATTGACAGGGAGAGAAGCCCATGTGTGCTGGACGTGTAGCGACGTTTCTTCTGGCGGCGACTGTCTTTATAACCGGCGCCGTTCGGGCCGCGGCGGAGGTGCCTTCCTGGGCCAAGGTATCGGCGGAGCAGGTGGCGGCGGCGAAGAAACTGGGTGTGCCGGTGGCGATGGAGAACTCGGTCGGCATGCGGTTCGTGCTGATTCCCGCCGGAACGTTCATGATGGGCTCCCGGGATTCCGCGGCGGAAGTCGCCCGGCGTTGCAACATGCCCAACGCACAAGCCGGCTGGTTCCAAGACGAGCATCCAAGCCATAAGGTGACGCTGACCGGTGCCTTTTACATGTCGATCCACGAAGTGACGCAAGGGTCTTACGAGGCGGTCACCAGCCCGACTCGCAAAGAGACCGACAAAAAGCCGACGGACGAATTCCCCGACGGATTCACCGGCGAGAACCACCCGATGCTCAAAGTTTCGTGGACCGACGCGGAGAAGTTTTGCATGACCTTGGGCAGCCAAGAGGCGGAAAAGGGCCGTCCGTACTCCTTGCCCACCGAGGCGCAGTGGGAGTATGCATGCAGGGCGGGCACATCCGCGCCGTTTTCCTTCGGGGAGACGATATCGACCGATCAGGCGAACTACCACGGAGGCTATACGTACGGAGAGGGGAGCAAGGGGCTGAATCGCGAAAAGCCCTCGCCCGTCGGCAGTTTTCCGCCGAACCAGTGGGGTTTGCACGACATGCACGGGAACGTCGGCGAGTGGTGTGCGGATCGGTACGCCGACTACGACGGCGGCGATGCAACCGACCCGGTCGGACCCGAGGAAGGAAACCAGCGCGTCTTGCGCGGCGGTTCCTGGCGAAGTTACCCCGGGGCCTGCCGCTGCGGATTCCGACTCAGGAGGGACGAGCGTTCAAATTCGGATAACATCGGGTTCCGCGTATGTCTTGCGATTCCGACGGAGTCCCCGTAGAGCACGGCCCGGTCAATACCCCCGGACTCGTTCCAGCCACTCTTTCATCGTCGGCGGGACATCGTTGTTTACTTCCTGACGTGTCCGGTAGTCCCAATCCGCCGTGGTGCGATACTCCAGGCCTTCGTGCAACGTCAGGATACTCTCTTGGGCGGAGTTGGCGAAAGGATTCCGGCTCATCCCGGCTCTTCTTATGGCGAGCCCTTGCCCGTCGTATCGCCAGTGTTTCCGCTTGTTCTCGATTTCGTACAGGCGTCTGCCTATTTCCGCCAGCTCCTCGACGTTCACCGACACCATCCGCTCTTTCTCTTCAACGATGGCACGGTCGACGACATCGAGTTCCGCCAGAACCTTGTGGTACTGGTCCTTCAACTCGCCGGCTTGCGTCTGGCTTGTCAGGAACTCCCTCTTCTTCTCCTCGAAGCTCTTCTGCTTCTGCGTGCGGGACGTCTCCAATTTGGAAAGACCCGGGTGACCGACCTTCAGACTTTCCAAGAGCTTGGGCAGGGCCTTTCGCAACGCGTCGAGCTTCCTACTCGTCTCCGTCCGCTGGGGGAGAAGATCGAGTCGCGAGTTCACCACCCTCTTGTGCTGTTCCCGGAACTCCCGGGCGAGAGCTTCCGCCGTCGAATACTCGACGCTTGACGATGTCTTCTCGCGCAACAGGGTTTCGTACTTGCGCCGCAGTTCGGCTCTTTTTCCGCTGTCTTTCTCTTTCAGATACAGTTCCATGGCCTTGGTGAGATCGGGGAGTTGCTTGATCGACTCCTCGATTTCGCGTCTCTTGGCGTCCTCGGCACGAGCCTTTTCTTCGATCGCCTTGACCGTGGCGCTTTCCCGCACCTCCTTGTCAAACTCCCCGAGTTGCTGTTCGGCTTCGCGAATCGCCTCGTTGGCACCCGTGTACTCGCTGGATTCTCTGATCTCGCGGTTGACGCGGTCGATCTTCTCACGAAGCTCGGCGATTTCCTTGTTCGCACCGACGGTGTCCGCCAGAGCATTGAACTTATCGAGAGTCTTCCTATCGAGTTCGGCTTTCTCCCTGCCGGCCGTTCCACGCCGCTCGTTCAGTTCGGTGAGCTTGTCGCTGTTCGTGAGCAACTGCGACCGGCGACGGTTGAGTTCCTCGGTTTCCTTGCTCAGGTCCTTGAGCGGGGAGCTCTCCGCCAACTCCTTCTCCTTGGCGACCCGCCGTTTTGTCCACTCGGCGGAGAGCCTGTCCGCGTCGGGTGGTCGCCTGCCGATCACATGGAAATCGTCATGCGTCTTGCGGTAAATGCGGAAGTAATCGATCCGGCCTTTGAAGAAGCCGGCCTGGTTTCTGTCGCAGGCGATGAAGTTCCCTTCGGCCCGGTCGCCGATGAATACATCGCGCGGCCTGAAGGGAAAGGCGCCTTTCGCTATTTGCTTGCCGTCAACGTAGATGGACGCGTCCGAACCGCTGATTTCGACGCGCACGACAACCCATTGGTCTGCGGGAACGGCTTTGGCCGAAGTCAGCCGACAAGTCTTCCCGTCATGCACCGCGACCAGAGCCGGCTTGGCGCTGTCGTCGGAAAGGGTGAGGTAGAAGCACTCGTTGTCACTGGTGCCGAAGTCAAATAGTCGCTGGCCTTTGCCGCCGGACCAGCGGATCCCCATGTCGATCGTCAGCTCGCCGAAATCCGCCACCGACGGCGGCGCTTCCGCGTACTGGTCGGTGCCGTTGAAAACCACGCACTTGTGGTCGCCGTCACCGAAGAACACGGGGCGGCCGTAAAGGATCCCATTGTTGTTCACATAAGAATCTTCGAGCAAGAAAACCTTCGGGTAGTCAAACTCCCAGTTGGCGTAGAGGGTCCCGTAGTCCGATCCGCCGGACAAGCACTGGCCGAGGGCCGCCAGGGGAGTGTAACACCAGTTGTACCACCCGTCGTGGCAGAATCTGCCGGAATGGAAAACACCGCTTGCCTGGTTGGCAATTTTCGCCGTGTAGTCCACGACCAGCCCGCCGGTAAGCACCTGGTCGGTGGCGTAACATAGCCGCATGATGTGCTCGCCCTTGAGCACCGCGTTGCCGGTCACGCGTGCCTCGCCTTCGCTGATATCCGAATGCACGTGGTAGCCGCCGCGGAAGCGGTTCTTGGTGGCAAGCAACACGGATTCGAGGATGCGGGCGTTGCCGTCCACCTGGATATTGCCGAACACCCACGCCTTGCCGCCGATCTTGGCATTGCCTGATACGACCGCCTCGGGGCCCATCACGACCGCGTACTCTTTGATGCACGCATTGCCTTCCACCCGGGCGCCGTCGAGCACCATGGCATGGGGCCCCACGTAGGCGGTGGACGCCACGCTGGCATTGTCGGCCACGAAGCCGCCGCCGTTTTCGTGGCGGTGGCCCTTGGCATTGCGCTGCAGAAACTTCACTCGCTGCTGGAGATCTTCCAGTCGTTCCAGCTTGCGATACTCGCACCAGTCGACAAGCCAATACTCGTCGTGGCCGTTACCTGCTTCCAGCCTCTCTTGCACCGCTTCGGCCGCCCCCTTGATTCGCGGAAGCATCGCCGCAAGCTTCTCTTGTGCCAGCGCGGCATCGGCATCCCAAGCGGGAAGAGGCACTTCGTGCTTGACTCCGTGGTCAACCCAGAAGTTCGAGTTATTGAAGGTGTGGAGTTCGTCGAGATTGACCACGTCGCCCTGCCGGCGGTGGGGCGTGCCGGGTTGGCAGCGGGTCAAGGTAACTTCCCAGGGAAATCGCGGCGCGCGGTTGCCGCGGAAGTAGTCGGTCATGCTGTGGTGCCATCCGGCGCCTTCGCGGACCGGCATGGCCGAGGGCGTGGCGGCCACGGTCAGCCAGAGGTGCTTGTCCGTCGGCCGCAGGCCCAACGCCATCTTGCCCTTGTTCCAAAGAGGGCTGTAGCGCGCCCGCCCGGCGGCGTCCACGGCCACGATGCAGGCGCGCCAGTCGGAATACCTTTGGGGGTTGTGGAAGCCGTGGAAATCCACGACGACTTCCTTCGCGTCGTCATCGGGATCGAGGCGGACGATGTTGAACCCGTAGGCCCTGGGCGTTTCGGAGTTGGGAACGCGGTAGGTGTTTTCACGGCCGTATACCGGATAGACGTAGCTGACTTCCGGCATCCCGTACTTGCATCGCAGCATGGGCTGCGCGACGAAGTCGACCGTTACCATCCTCGCGGCGTACTCGCCGAAGAAATCGCCGAACCCCTTGATTCCATTCTTCCACAACCCCTTCTTTTGCCCAAGCCGGGCGACGGCGTGGTACAGGGTCGGTTCGGTTTCGGCACGCAGGCTGCCCAGCACGGGCACGATCCCGCTGCCCCAGTTCGGGTTATCGCCCAGGGCGATCATCCAGAGACCGGCCTGGTAATCGGCAAACATGACGTTGCGCCATGGATAACAGAAATTGTGGGAGAACATCTGCATTTCTCCCGGGATGAGTGTATGGATCAAGGCGTTGCAGCCGTTTTCCCCGTGAAACCCGCTGTGGCCGAACTCGTGGCTCAGCTTGACGCTGCGCGGCCCGCCGCCACACCAATAGACGGTGCAGCAGCCGTACCCGCCGCCGTTGCCGGGATCGATGCGCTGCCAGCCGTTCTTAATGCTTGGACCCGTAGTCACGGCGAATTTGTACTTGGGGCCATGCTCGCGCCAAAAGGGCATCCTTGCCCCCGAGGCTTCCACGTAAGACCACAGATTCTCGGCAAACTCAAGCGTACCCCGGCGATATCGGGCCTCTTTCTCCGGCTCCTCGGGGCACAGCAGGTAGTAGTCGTCGACCCAAGTCGTCGACCCGGCCTGAAAACGCCAATGGTCGCTCTCCAATACCAGGTAGCCCGGGTTGTCGGGAGGAAACGTCTTGAGGTCACGAGGATTGGTTACGTACGGCTCTTGGGAAAGCGGGGCCTTCAACTTCGGCCATGCTTCTTGCCACTTCTTGAGGATGAAGTCGTGATCTTCCGGACTCAGCATCAGCGAGAAGGGCGAGTGGTGGACAACGGCCCTTTGCTCGCCGTTTTCCAAACGCAAAATGGCCGCGGGAATGAGGACGTCGTCGCTGAACGTGGGGTTGGGGGTGGGCACGGCAAAGCCGCGGAACCCCACAAGATGCGCCTTGAATGTCTCCGAATCCGATTCCGTCCAGTTCCGGCACAACCCGGCCAGGGCTTCGGGGTCCTGCTGCCCCTTGTTCCTGGTCCAGGTCCGCAACGGCGCGCCGCTGGGCACGTCGATGACGTCCTGCCCCTTGCGCGGCCACCAGCGCACCGTACGGCGGCGGTAACCCACCGCGTCCGGTCCGCCTTCCTGCTCGACCTGATCGCGTCCCACGTCGGGGCGAACCGCGGCGGGATAGCGGAGGTTCTTATAGAAATCGAATTCCTCCGCCTTGCCGACCAAACCGGGCCCAACCGAAAGACACATCAGGGCGAGCACCACCGAAGTCAACCGAGGGCGCCCCCGTCGCGGGCATGGTTCGACTCTCATGAAAAACTCTTCCGCAAGAGAAGCAATTGGCCGGCTTCCTCCGTTCGGCTTGGACTCCTCTCGCCGTATGTCTCGCGCAACAGTCCAGACCGTCCGCGCCGTCCGGTCAGGCGTGGTCGGGAACGCCCGGAAACCAATATCTCATTCGGGCCACCTCGGCAAATAGCCGCGGTGGACGTGTCTTCCAACGGGGACGCGTCTACACTTTGTCCGCATCCGGGATCTGAAATCCCTCACGGTTGGCGTCGCGGACGAGCTTATTGGCCTCGTCGGCGTGTTCGCCGGTGAACCGTTCGGCCTTCGGGTCGAAGGTCAGCCACGGCCCGACCGTGTAGTGGTCCTTGTCCTCGGGCACGCCGCAGCCGTCGCGGGTGATCTCGTGCAACTTGAGGAAGTGTTCGGAGGCTTCCTTGACGTCGCCGAATTGGCCGGCCCGGGCGTTAAACGGAACCTCCTTGCCGATGCGATACGAGTTGTTCATCAGGTGCCCGACCACGCAGGAGCGATGGGCCACGTCCATGTCGGCGTTGGACATTTCGGGCTTGCCGGCTCGGCAGGCGGCAACGAAGCTGACGAAACAGCCGCCGCCGGTAATCTCGACTCCGGGGAAATCCACTTTCTCGCCCTGGGTGCTGCCCTTCTTGTAGTAGGTGCCGTTGTCGTCCATCCAACCGCCGTCCTCGAAGTAAAACTCGTTCTTCACCTGCCGCTGGTATCCGCTGTAATTCACGTTGCGGACGTTGAAGAAGACGCTCTGGCCGTTGGGATATTCGGCGATGCCGAACATCGTGTTGGGCGTTTCGCCCTGATCGTCCCACTTGAACCGCCCGCCCAGGGCCATGGCGCGCACCGGATGGGTCTGGTCTTCGTCGATCGCCCATTGGGCCACGTCGAGTTGGTGCGTGCCCTGGTTGTTCAAATCGCCGTTGCCCGTCTTCCAGAACCAGTGCCAGTTGTAGTGGACGTAGTTGCCGTGATACTGATCGATCACCGCCGGACCCCGCCAGAGGTCCCAGTCCAGATTGGCCGGCGGATCGCTCGGCTCTTTGACTCCGATGCCATTGCGAGGTTTGCAGCAGTAGCCGTAGGAAATCTTCAGCTTCCCAAACTTGCCGTCGCGAATGGCCTTGATCTGAGCGGCGCGGCGACCGTCGCTCCGCTGTTGGGTGCCGTGCTGCACGACGACGCCGTACTTCTTCCAGGCTTCCAGGGCCACGCGTCCTTCGTAAATGTCGTGGCTGGCCGGCTTCTCCACGTAGCAGCTCTTGCCGGCCTGGGCCGCCCAGATGACCATCAGCGAGTGCCAGTGGTTGGGCGTGGCGACCGAGATGGCGTCGAGGTTCTTATCGGCCAGCGCCTCGCGAACGTCGGAAAGACCCTTGACCGTGTAGCCGGTCCTTTTCGAGTAACCTTCGGCGGCACGCTGCTGGTGAGCGAGGTCGGGGTCGACCACGTAGACCAACTCGACGTCCTTCATCCCCGAAAAGGAGCCCGCGTGTGACTGGCCGCGACCACCCATGCCGCAGACGGCCATTCGCAATCGTTCGTTGGCTCCCAGCACTCGGGCCGAGGCCTTCGTGCCGGCGATCGTGAAGCTGGCAGCGAGGCCCGCGGCCGTGGCGCTCTTGAGAAAATCGCGACGGGTGGGATGGTTCATCATGGGCTCCTAACGCTATGGGGGTGAGTGATCGAATAGGTCGGTGCAAAGGTACTTGTCCGTGACGATTATACAATCCTCGCGGGCAAAACCACAACTCAACAGCTCAAAAATCGCGTATCCTACCGCGAAATCCTGAAAATTTCCAGAATTTTCGGCCATGGCTTCGCGGTCCGCCTCATTGGTACACGCGTGCTGCGCAGCCCGAGAATCCCGCAACGCCATTTCGCCGTAGCCGCCGGCGAGTCCTTCAATCGTCGGCCGTCTCTTCGATCTGGCGGACCACGACCCGATTGCCGCTGATCTCGACGATCTCGACGGGGCGGCCGGGGGTGATGAAGCTGCCGTCGGCCACGACGTCGACGGGCCGGCTGCCGAAGCGCACTTTGCCCGCCGGGCGCAAGAGCGATTCGGCGACGCCCCGTTCGCCGATGCGCAGCCCGGCGACGCCCTCGGCCATGGCATCGGACGACGTCCTCGCGGCCTGTTCGGAGGGGTCCGGCGAGGTGGGTTCCGGCGGTTTCAGGGCCAGGCTGTTGAGCAGCGGAATCGCACCGAAATAGGAACTCAGTACGAAGGCCGCGACGAAAAACGCCAGCCCGCTGGTCGCCACGACCAGCAGCGTGCCGGTGAGCGTGTCCAGATCGCCGCTGGTCTCGGGGAGAACGAAGTTTTGGCCGGCCAGAACGAGACTGATGATGAGCAGCAGGAACCCGGTCAGGCCGGCCACGCCGAATCCCGGCAGTACGAACAACTCGATGAGCAGAAACACCACCCCGGCGGCAAACAACACAACCTCCAGCCAACCGGCCGTTCCGCCCAGGAACCGGCTCCAGAAGAACAACGAGAAACAGAGCCCCGCGGTCAACCCCCCGATACTGATCCCCGGCGCGCTGAACTCGATGTAGAGGGCCACCAACCCGACGACGAACAGCAGGACGGTGACCAGCGGGGTGTTCAGGATCATGACCACCGTGTCGACGCCGCCCCACTGGACCACGGTCAGGTTGTCGCCAAGACGGTATCGCTGGGCTAGTGCCTGGCGGTCGGTCGCGGTTCCGTCGGCCAGCCCCAACTCAACGGCCCGCTGGCCGCTGGCCTCCAAGAACGCGTCCTTGCGGGATTCGTGGACCAACTCGCCCAGCTCCCACTGATCGGGATTGGGGTCGGCGGCCACTTCGTCTTCGGAACGATAGACGACCTCGCCGCTGTGAACGTTCGTGTAGCGGAAAACCAATAGGTCTCGATCGACCATCGCCTCGGCCAGCGCCGTCGGCCGCCCTTTCGACTTGGCCAGTTCGCGCACCTCGGCGGCCAAATGACTGCGAACCTTCTCCGGGGCGTGTCGGAACTGGAAGTGTTCGTCCTGAAAGATCGGACCCGCGTCGCCCAACATAGCCTTCGGATCCATGATGATCTCGTCGCACCCCAGGGCCACGATCGCCGCCCCGCTCAGCGCCATGTCCGGCACGTAAGCGACCGTGTGGGCCCACGGCAGATCGCGCAGCCGCTTGGCAATATCGAGACTTTCGATCACGTATCCGCCCGGACTGTCGATCTCGACGATGACCACGTCGGCGCCGGCTGCTTTGGCCTCGTCGAGCTTGCGGTATACGTACTGTTGCAGCATGGGGTTGATCTCGCCTTCGAATCGGATCAGCACCCCGCGGGAGAACTTCGGCGGCGCTTCCTCGGCCGCTTCGCCGATCGCCGGATCCCAGCAACCCAGCCCCCAGCAGCCCAGACTCAGCAGAAACCAACCGGCTACCGTTGCCGGCCGAAAGGCCGGTTTGCCGAAACGTCCGGATCGAAACATGGACCACCTCCGCCGTTCGTGCGATGCACTGAGTACCCGGGCATTCTACCATTGTTCTTGACGTGACCACCAGCCAGGAGGGCCTCTTCTCTCCGGACACGTTTCCCATTAGGCTTACCCTTATGACAGCACCAGAATCCGAAACACGGCCTCGACTGGAACTCGCCCTGGCAGCAGCCCGGCAGGCGGGCGAGATCACGCTAAGGTACTTTTGCCGCGAAGATCTTCAGGTCGAGCGCAAAGGCGACGATTCGCCCGTCACCGAAGCCGATCGCCAGGCGGAGCAGCATCTGCGCCAGCGGATCGCCGCGGCGTTTCCCGACGACGCGATCCTCGGTGAGGAGTTTCCCGAACGAGCCGGCACCAGCGGCTATCGATGGATCCTCGACCCGATCGACGGGACGAAATCGTTCATCCACGGCGTTCCGCTCTATGGCACGCTGGTGGGGGTCGAGCATGAGGGGAAAAGCGTGGTGGGGGTGAATCTTATCCCCGCTACCGGGGAGTGTGTGTACGCGGCCGTGGGACAGGGAGCGTGGTTTGCCTCGGGCGACGAAAATCCCCGGCCGGCCAAAGTCTCGAGCTGCTCGAGCCTCGCCGAGGGGCTGTTCCTCACCAGCGAAATGCGAAGTTTCGACAAAATCGACCGTCGCGACGTCTACGACCACCTGCAGACGACCGCCCGACTGAGCCGCACCTGGGGTGACTGTTATGGGTATATGATGGTCGCCATCGGCCGGGCCGATTTGATGGTCGACCCGATCGTCAACGCCTGGGATCTGGCAGCACTTCTGCCCATTATCGAGGAGGCTGGCGGCACATTCACCGACTGGCAAGGCCGGCCAACCATATACTCCGGCCAGGCAATCGCCACCAACGGCAGGATTCTGGAAGAAGTGCTGGCGGTAACGCGGGGGTAACGGCCCTTGCATCGGCCCACCCAACGGGTATACTAAGTCCCTTGGCCACAATCGGAAACAAGCTACCGGGAGAGTTCCCCATGGCGCGGCAGTGTGAAGTGTGCGGAAAGAAGCCCCAGATGGGCAACTCGGTTGAGCACCGGGGGAAGGCTAAGTACCTGGGTGGGGTGGGTACCAAGATCACCGGTATCACCCGGCGGCAGTTCAAACCGAATCTGCAAAAAGTCCACGTGACGACTCCCAACGGCACACATAAATCGATACGCGTCTGCACCCAGTGCATTCGCAGTGGCGCTGTCACGAA
Source organism: uncultured Planctomycetaceae bacterium (assembly GCA_964444795.1). Lineage (GTDB taxonomy): Bacteria > Planctomycetota > Planctomycetia > Pirellulales > Thermoguttaceae > JABMRP01. The sequence continues at coordinate 23,386 of CAYUIQ010000012.1, read as the reverse complement.
GCGAGTGCATTCGGCCCCCTTCAAACTGCCCAAAGCGGCGGCCAAGAAGTAGCCCGACTCGTCAGCCAAACAGCAGCCGAAGTCGCCGGACTTTGGGCCCCGGGCTTTGGGTTATAGCTCGAAGAACCGCTCGGACGTTCCCTTCCACGGCAGTTGGCCATGAGCATTTCGCGCGAAGAAGTCGAAAAGGTCTCCCTGCTGGGCCGCCTGCTTCTGGGGCCCGGGGAGTTGGAGAAGATGACGTCCCAGATGGGACAGATCCTCGACTACATGCACTTGCTCTCCGAGGTCGACACCGAAAACGTCGAGCCGATGGCCCACGCCTTGGACCTCACCAATGTACTTCGCGACGACACGCCGGGCGTGAGTCTCCCGCGGGACGAAGCGCTGGCCGCGGCCCCGCATCGCGACGACGAATGTTTCCTGGTGCCGGCCGTGCTGGGCGATCCGTGATCGGCCCCTTTTCGACAGGTGCCGGGGCTAACACGGAGTTGGAACAAGCATGTCTCTGATCGAATCCACGGCCACTGAGCTTCTCGGCCAACTCCAGTCCGGCCGGACCACGGCGGTCGAAATCGCCGAGGCTTGTCTGCAGCAAATCGATCGGCACGACACGAAGATCAAGGCGTTTCTTCGGGTGGATCGCGACGGCGCGCTGGCCCGGGCCGCGGAAATCGACGCCCGGCGAAAGGCCGGAAAACCGGTCGGCCGTCTGGGCGGATTGCCGGTGGCGGTCAAGGATCTGCTCTGCACCAAGGGAGAAAGGACGACCTGCGGCTCGCGGATGCTCGAAGGTTTTCGCCCTCCTTATGATGCCACCGTGGTGGCCAAACTGCGAGCCGCCGACGCCGTGTTCATCGGCCGGACCAACATGGACGAGTTCGCCATGGGCGGGTCGAACGAGAACTCGGCCTTCGGGCTTACCCACAACCCCTGGGACCTGACGCGGATCCCCGGCGGTTCCAGCGGCGGAGCGGCGGCTTCGCTGGCGGCTTCGATGGTACCGCTCTCGGTGGGTAGCGACACGGGCGGTTCCGTTCGCCAGCCAGCCGGATTCTGCGGCGTGTTGGGCATGAAACCGACCTACGGCCGCGTGAGCCGCTACGGACTAGTTGCCTTTGCCAGCAGTCTCGACCAAATCGGTCCGCTGGGCCGATCGGCCGAAGATGTCGCCCTGTTGCTGGAGGTGATCGCCGGCGGCGACCCGTTGGACTCGACCTCGGTCGATCGGCCGGTGCCCAAGTATACTGAGTTGATCGCCCGGCCGCTGGAAAACCTGCGCATTGGGCTGGTCCGCGAACACTTCGGCGAGGGACTCGATGCGGAAGTCGAAGCAGCCGTTCACGAGGCAACCCGAGTGTACCAGTCGCTCGGCGCCACGGTAAGCGAACTTTCCATGCCCCACGGCAAGTACGCCGTGGCCACGTATTACATCATTGCCCCTTGCGAAGCCTCCAGCAATCTGGCCCGATATGATGGGGCGCATTACGGACATCGCACCGACGAGAAGGCGATGGCCGTCGAACTGGCCGCCCAGCGCAAGGAGTTGCGGCAAGCGGGCGACAGCCGGAAGCTCGAAGAGTTGGACAACCTGTTGATCCGCATGTACCGCCGCACCCGGGCCGAGGGTTTTGGCGCGGAAGTGAAACGCCGCATCATGATTGGCACCTACGCGCTAAGCGCCGGCTACTACGACGCCTATTACCTCAAGGCGCTGAAAGTACGGCGGCTGATCCGCCAGGACTACGATCGGGCGTTCGAGCAGGTCGATCTGATCGCCGGTCCGGTCGCTCCGACGCCGGCATTTGAGATCGGCGAGAAGGTCGACGACCCGCTGGCGATGTATCTGCTCGATCTGTACACGGCCAGTGCAAACCTGGCGGGAATCGCCGGCATGTCGATCCCCTGCGGACTGAGCACCGGCGGATTGCCCATCGGTCTGCAATTGCAGGCCCCGCCGTTTGGGGAAGAACGCCTGTTGCGAGCCGCCGGGATGTTCCAACAGGCCACGGATTGGCACACGCGGAGGCCGGAGTTGTCGTGAGCACACCACACAAAGTCGTCATCGGCCTGGAAGTCCACGTGCAGTTGGATACGCGCACGAAGTTGTTCTGCTCGTGCAGCACGCAATTCGGCGCGCCGCCCAATACGCAGACCTGCCCGTTGTGTATCGGCATGCCGGGCACGCTGCCGGTGATGAACCGGCGAGCATTGGAACTGGGCATGAAGGCGGCGCTGGCGTTGAACTGCGAGATCCCTCGCTTTACCAAATGGGATCGCAAAAACTACTATTACCCCGATCTCCCCAAGGGCTACCAGATCAGCCAGTTCGACCTGCCGATGAGTTGCGACGGTTACTTGCCGATCAGCGACGCCAAGGGCCGGTTCGAGCCGAAGCGAGTGGGCATCACGCGGGCGCATCTGGAAGAAGACGCCGGCAAGAGCATGCACGACGAAGCGGCAGGCACGGCCGATAGCCGCATCGACCTGAACCGCTGTGGCACGCCCCTGCTGGAGATCGTCAGCGAGCCCGACATGTCCTCGCCCGAGGAAGCCAGGGCCTATCTGGACGAGCTGAAATTGCTGCTGGTCTACCTGGGTGTTTCCGATTGCAACATGCAAGAAGGCAGCCTCCGAGTCGACGCCAACATCAACCTCCACGTCGACACGCCCGAGGGCACAAAGGCCACGCCGATTGTGGAAGTAAAGAACATGAACAGTTTTCGGGCGGTCGAGCGGGCGTTGGCCTACGAAATCGTTCGGCAGACCGCGGAGTGGGAAGAGACGCATACCGAATTGGGTGGCCCCGGCGGCTTCAAGACGACGCGAGGCTGGGACGAGTCGGCCCAAGTGACCCGTCCGCAGCGTACCAAGGAAGAGTCGAGCGACTACCGCTATTTTCCCGAGCCCGATCTGGTACCGGTCACCGTGACCGAGGAACAGATCGAGCAGTCGCGACAGTCATTGGGCGAGTTGCCTGCCGCGCTTCGAACCCGTTTGGAAGCGACCTACAAGATCACGCCCTACGACAGCGACGTGCTGGTCAACCAGGGCCGTGCGTTGGTCGACTACTACATCGAACTAGCCGAGGCCTGTGGCGACGGCAAGCAGGCTTCGAACTGGGTGCAGCAGGACGTGCTGCGAACGCTCAACGAGCGGCAGACCGGTATTAAGGAGTTCCCCGTCTCGGCCGCCGCGTTGGCCCCCCTGCTGGAGAAGGTCCGAAGTGGAAAACTTGATGCCAACCGGGGGCGCGAAGTGCTCGCCAACATGGTAGAATTGGGTAGAGGGCTTGAGGACGTCATGCGGGAAATGGGCATCGCCGAGGTCGACGATTCGGCCCTGGAGACCCTCTGCCGAGAGTTGTTGGAGGCCAATCCCAAGATCGTCGCCGACCTCAAAGCCGGCAAGCAGAAAGCGGTGGGCGGTTTGATTGGGCAGGCGAAGAAGCAGAACCCCAACGTCAATCCCGGTAAGGTGCGTCAACTTTGCCTCAGACTGGTGGAGAAGATGTGAGTGTTGTCACGCTGACCACCGATTTCGGCACCGGCAGTCCTTATGTGGCGGTCATGAAAGGGGTGATCCTCTCGATCAATCCGGCCGCCACGCTGGTCGACCTGACCCACGACATCCGCCCACAAGACGTCCGCCACGGGGCGATCGTGTTGGACGATGTGGCCGGCCGCTTTCCCACCGGCACGATCCACACGGCGGTCATCGATCCGGGCGTGGGAACCGATCGGGCCATCCTCTACGCCCGCATTGGGAACCAGCAGTACGTCGCCCCGGACAACGGCCTGCTTAGCCGACTCATTCGTCGCACGAAACCCTCAATGGTCGTCCGCTTGGAGAACCCCGAGTTCTGGCTGCCCGAGGTTTCCAATACGTTTCACGGGCGCGACATTATGGCCCCGGTGGCCGCCCGGCTCTCGCTGGGGCTCGATCCCCAGCAGCTCGGCTCGCCGGCCGAAGCCATCGATCGGCTCGCCTGGCCCGAGGTGAAACAGACGCCGCAACGCATCGACGGCGAAGTCGTCGAGATCGATTCGTTCGGCAACCTGATCACCAACATCACGGCCGAGATGCTCACCAACCGGCCGACCGACAATCGGGTATGCACCGTCTGCAATATCTACGAGACCTGGGGTATCTTCCACGCCTATGCCCAACACCCCGACGGCACGCTGATGGCCCTGATCGGCTCCAACGAGCGGCTCGAGCTGGCCGTGGTCGGCGACAACGCCTCGGCCCGGCTGGGTATCCCGGTCGGCTCGCCGGTGGCGCTGGTCTGGGAATAAGTGTACTAGGTTTCGAGTTTGTTTCGGGTGCCTGGCGGTCGAGCGCAGCGAGCCCCCAGTGACTTGCCGACCGGGGGCTCGCTGCTCGTTCCTCGCATCTCGACCCCAGGCACCCTCCGCAAACATTTGCACCCGCGCGGCCGGTATGGTAATGTCGATGGTGGACTCGCACGGTAACCCGAAGCGTAAGCGAGGCAACTCGTTGGCTTTTCCTCGCTTGCGCTTCGGGTTGCCATGGCCTGGACAATTACACACCCTGAATCAACCGAGGAACTGCAAATGAACACCCATGGGCGTTGGATGTTGGGACTGACCGTGGCCGTATTCCTGCTGGCGATGCCGGCCGGCGCTCCGGCCGACTCGGGCGATTCGACCCGAATCGACAATGAAAACCAGCAGGCCTGTACCATTGCCGGTGGGTACCCCTATCGGGAGAAGAGCGACTACGTGCTTAAGGAACTCGACCTCAAGCCGGGTGACGTGGTCGTCGACATCGGCGCCGGCGATGGTTGGTGGTCGGAGAAAATGGGCGAGGCAGTCGGTCCGGATGGGATTGTGCATGCCGGCGAAGTCGCCCAGGACAAGGTCGACCGCTTGAAGACACGGTTCGAGGCCAACTTGCCGCAGTGCAAAGCGTACGTATGTCCCACCGACGGCACCGGTCTCGAGGAAAACTCCTGCGACCTGGCATTCCTCTCCAAGACGTACCACCATCTGAACCACGACGGACACGCCGACTATCTGCGCCATCTCCGATCGGTGGTCAAGCCGACCGGTCGCGTGGTCGTCATCGAGCGTCACATCGCGTTGTCCGAAGGCCGGCAACGGGAGCACGGTTGGTCGCCCGGGCTGTTGACGCAAACGGCGGAGGAAGCCGGCTGGATCCTCGTCCGCTCCGAGTTGATCACCGGCACGCACCACTTCATCGCCATCTTCGCCCAGAAGGAAATGTTCCCGAACAAACCGCCGGAGAAGAAATCGTAGTTTAGCAGCCCGCCGGAAAAAGTAACATGGGTGGCTGGTGGTCGAGCGCAGCGAGCCCCCAGAAAACACGGTTCTGGGGGCGAGCTGCGCTCGACCCCAGGCACCCGTGTGCAGAACAGAGGAACGCGGATCGCACGGAAGAGATCACCAATGACTGACGATACTCCCACCCCCCGTCAACTGGCGGATTGGGATCGGCGGATCGTTTGGCATGCGTTTACGCAGATGGCCGAGTACGAGCCGCTGATCATCGAACGGGCCAACGGTTGCACTCTGGTCGACGTCGAGGGGAACGAGTATCTCGACGCGGTCAGTAGCATGTGGTGCAACGTGCATGGGCACCGGCACCCGCGGCTGGACGCGGCGCTGCGCGAGCAGTTGGATCGCGTGGCCCATGTTACTTCGCTGGGCTCGTCCAACCCGATGACGATCCGTCTGGCCAGGCGATTGGTCGATATTGCACCGGAGGGATTGGAGCATGTGTTCTTCTCCGACGACGGGGCCACGGCCGTGGAAGTGGCGGTCAAAATGGCCTTTCAGTATTGGCAACAGCGAGAGGATCCGCGGCCGGAGAAGGTCAGCTACCTGGCCCTGGGCGATGCCTATCATGGCGACACGCTGGGCAGCGTGAGCGTCGGCGGGGTCGAGCGGTTCCATGCCATGTTCCGGCCGCTGCTGTTCGAGACGGCCCGCGTACCGGCCCCCGACATGTATCGGCTGCCCGACGGGATTACGCTCGAGACGGCGCTGGAGCATTACCTGCACGAAGTCGAGCGCGTGCTAAAGGAGCATCACGCGAGGATCGCCGCAATGGTGATCGAACCGCTGGTGCAGGGGGCCGCGGGAATGATCGTCCATCCGCCCGGTTATCTGCGCGGCGTGCGCGAATTGACTCGCCGCTACGACGTGCTGCTGATCGCCGACGAAGTGGCCGTGGGCATGGGCCGCACCGGGCGGATGTTCGCCTGCGAGCATGAAGACATCGCGCCCGACCTGCTTTGCCTTGCTAAGGGGCTAAGCGGCGGGTACATGCCCCTGGCGGCCACACTTGCCACCGGCGACATCTGGCAGGCATTCTTGGGCGAGTACGCCGAGTCGAAGAGCTTTTTTCACGGACACACCTACGGTGGTAATCCCCTGGGTGCGGCGGTGGCGCTGGCCACGCTCGACGTGTTCGAGGAAGAAAAGACGCTGGATGCCATGCGGCCGAAGATCGCCCGGCTGGATGAGCATCTCCAGCGGATCGCACAATTGCCCGCCGTCGGCAACGTGCGCCAGTGCGGCCTGATCGGCGCGGTCGAGTTGGTGTGCGACCGGGCCACCAAGGAACCGTATCCTTGGGCGGAGAAATGGGGGATGCGAGTCTGCGATCACGCTCGGGGCGAGGGGGTCTTGCTGCGTCCGCTGGGCAACGTGCTGGTCATCATGCCGCCGTTGTCGATCACGACGGGCGAGTTGGACCGTATCGCGACGGCCGTCGAGCGGGGAATCGTCGCGGTGACCGGCGGAAATCGTGAGTAGCCGGAGTCCTCAGCGGCGTAGCCTACTGGGCCACCGATTCCATGCCGTTGACGCCGAAGGTGATGTTGTATCCGTGAGGCAGCGGGCGGCCCGCGATGGCGATGCCCAAGTGGTGCATTTCCGTCTTCAGCCGGCGATATTCTTCGAGGCTGTCGGGATAGAACCAGACGACGATCGCTCGTTTGGTTGGGGGCAAGTCGGCGAGAAACCGTTGAAACCCGGAATGGGGCGTCAGGGCCACGTCGAGTGAAGCTCCCATGGGGCGATCCGGATAGTCGCCCGTGGGAACAAACTCCGAGGAGAGCAACTGCAATCCGCCGCGGGAAGTCTCGGACGGATTCAGCGGATTGGAGCGTGCGGCCACCCGGGCGACCGTGTAGTGAATCTCGAAACCGCCGCGGGGTCCGACGGTTCCCTCAAACCCGTATTTCGCACCCGCCGCGCGTCGCCCGGCTTCGTCTCGCAAGAGAAGCAGCAATTGTTCGATCGGCAGTTGCACGAGGCGGCCGCCCAGCAGGCGGAAATGTACCTCGTGATCGGTGACCACTTTGCCCTTGGGTGTGGGATCATTGCGCAGAATGATCGGCTCGGGCGCCTCGCTTGCCACCTGTCGGCGCTGTTGCCGGAGCTGTTCCAGGCGAGCCCCTGCTTCGGTCAGGGAGTGGCGGAGGTCGAAACTCGCCCGCGACTGGACGTCGAGTTGGCCGCGCTGGGCGTCGATCTGTTGTTGCCAGGCTTCGGCCTGAGCCGCCATTTGGTCGCGTTGCTCGGCCCGAATCGCGGCTTCCCGTTCGGCGGCGGCGGCTTGCTCGGCCGTATTCGATACGTCGGCCCGTAACGATGCCTCGGTGGCCAGATCGCCCTGCAATGCCGCTTCCAGGGCAGCAATCTCCCAATCCGTCGGCGCCGGGTCGGGTGGCGCGACTTCGGGCCGGATTTCGGGCTCGGGTTTGACTTCCGGTTGGGCCACCGGCGCGGAGATCGCGGCCTCCAACGGCGCGTGCTTGACCCGCACCCCCACGACCATCACCAGAATGATGAGGATACCCACGATATTGGCGACGATATCCAGGAACGAATCCTGGCCCGGCATCTCTTCAGCGTTTCGATGGATACGCGGCATGGCACCAACTAGAAATCACAAATCCCAATGACCAATGACGAAATCCCTAGTCCCTACCTCTTCCTCACCACCGGCAACCCGCTGCCGGAAAGGAGTGCTTCGAGTTCGGCAAAACGCTGCGCTCCGTTGGGGGCGACGTAGATATTGAGGATCGGCCGCCAGTACATGTCGCGGCCGGCAATTCCCCAAGTGTCGACGTGTTTCCACACGGCGGAGACGAACGGGTCGACGGCATCTTCGGTCCGCGACGGCAGGCGAATCGTACGACGGGCCGTCGGGTCGGACGACGGGCCCAGGACCAAGCGGTCCTCGTGACAGTCGATGCGGATCGGGCGGCTGCTGCCGATCGAGCCTTGTTCGTTCTGGGGCAGTCCCCAGTTGCGACCGCGCGTCTCGGCCAGACTCTTGACGTTCGGGCCGGCCGTGTCGCAGGACTGGCTGCCGGATGGGTTGGCCGACGACTCGCCGGGCTGCCACTCGCCCGGGCGACGAGGCTGGCCGGATTGCGCTGACGTGGCACCCATTCCACCCGCCGGCGAACCACCACCGGGCATACCGCCGCTGGGCGTTCCACCACTGGGCGTTCCACCACTGGGCGAACCACCACCAGGCGAACCACCACCGGGTACGCCACCACCGGGCAAAGTACCGCCGGGCAAAGTACCGCCGGGCAAAGTACCACCGGGCATATCGCCACCGGGCATACCGCCACCGGGCTGACCACCACCCGGCAAACCGGCATCGCGCGGGGCCATGACCGTTCCACGGGGGCCGGCGGACATCGATCCTCCGCCGTGCATGCCCCGACCGGTGCCAGAGCCGCTTCCGATATTACCTCCCGCGGCCCCCGTCACCGTATCGCGTCGCTCTCTCCCGCCGTTTTGGGCGCGGTCGAGCGACGGAGCCGCCAACTTCAGTTCCTCTTGGTACGCCCGCTGACGCCGTCGCGCCTCCTCGACGACCAGGCGAAGCCTTTCGGCCAACACCGGATCGGGCGCCGGGTAGGCCATGTTCCAATCGCTCCCGATATACTCGTAGCCAAAATCCGCTTGCCATCCACGCAAAGCCTGCCGCGTTCGCCCGTGGGCGGCGATCCCCTCGGGACGAATCAGCAGCAGCGGATACGCCAGGACCGACTGTCCCTCGTCGGTTCGTTGTCCGCGGTAATACTCCCTGACCGCATGGACGGCCGCGTCGAGCGGGTTGCCCGGCCGCATTCCCGGGGGAAAATCGTCCTCACCCAGCCGTATTCCCTCCGGTTGAATGACGACTTCGTCGGCCCGGCATTCGATGTAGACAGGCCGGCGGTAGGTGCCAAGAACCGCGTCGAAGGGGAGAATCGCATACGAGCGAGGCCGGTCGGCCGCCTCTTGGCGGGCTTCGTCAAGTTCTTCCTGAGCCTCCTCGATTTCGAACGCCAGACGCTGCAACTCGGTTTCCAACTCCCGCCGCTGTTGGTCGTCGCCGGCACCGGTTTGCTGCAGTTCGTTCCACGCCGCTTCCAAGGCGGCCAGTTCGCGGCGGAGTTGCTCCAGACGCCCCCCCGCATCGTCGGCCCGATCTCGCGCCGCGGAGAGTTCCTCTTGGGCCGTCCGCAACGCGTGTTCCCATTGGGCGATCCGTGTTTCGGCCTGCCGGCGCCGGGCGATCAATTCGATCTGCCGAGCCGTTCGCTGGAAAGATTCCTGGAGGTCGCTCGGAGAAGGTTCCGCGGTCGGCTGTTGCGGTTTCGGGTCATCGACATCGGCGGCGGCCGTTTCCCGGGCCGTTTCGATCACCTGGGCCCGCGCAAGCCGGGTAATGACGATCAGCAGCACGATGAGCGCGCCCATCGTACAGATCAAGACCGCCAGGAACGGGAACAGGGAAACGCTCGCGGCCTGGTTGTCGCCAATTCGTGCTGCACCCGGCCGTCTCATGCCGCATGGCCCTTGCGTGGTTGCCCTTCGAGCGAAATCTGGGACGGATCAACCGGCGTTTGCGCCAGCCGCCCGTTGAGCAGGTGAATCGCGGCGGCCAGACTCATCACGGTCTGCTCGAAATTGGCCGCACCGGACAGCGCCGAGAGATTGCGGTTGAGCGCCTCTTCCAGCTTGACGACCTGCCCGGTTGCCTCGATCGCCCGGGCCAGCGCCTCGCTCTGGCGGACCACGGTCCGTTGCATGGCGCCGCTGGTCTCGCCGGATTGGACCAGGGCCCGTTGCACACGGTCCCAGTGCTGGCGGTTCTGCTCCGCGGATTCGCGTTCGGCGGCGGCCAAGTGCCCGGCGTGCGTCTTGAGACTATCGGCCAGCGCGCCGGAAAGTGCCGCTTTCAGTTGCCCGGCCGAGGCGCCGGTCGTCTCGGCCCAACGCTTCTGGGCGGTTTCCATCGACCCCCGCCACAGTTCGATTTGCCGCGAGACAAGCCGGTCGTTGGCCTTCAGCAGGGTCTCGGTCATCCGGCGGATCGCCGCCTGCTGGCCGTCGTCGTGGGAGGTGGACTGCTCGAACCGGCCGATCAGTTCGGCCTCGGTCCGCCGGTCGACCATGTCCAACAGGCCCGATTCCGACTGGCCGATGCGAAACTGGGCGAACATCAGCACGATCGACAGAACCAAGGCTAGCGTGGTCGTGTTGAACGCAACCCCCAACCCGGCCACGACTTGCGGCAGCGAGTCTTCCAGGGCCTGGGGCGATAGGTTGGCAATGGCCAGGGCGATGCCGATGACGGTGCCCAGGAACCCGAGGATGGGGATGGCCCATACGATCAGCCGCACCAGCCCGTAGCCGGCGTGCATGCGTCCGACGTCGAGATCGGCCAGGTACTTTACGTGGTCTTCCATCGTGTCGGCCGTGCCGCTACGGCCCACGTATCGCAACGCATCGCGCAGACGTGCGACGATATAGTCTCCTTGCCGAACCGGCGACAGACGATCCAGCCGTTCCAGCAATGCCCCGCAGTCGCCGGCCGTTTGACGTTCGCTGCCGATGGGCCCCAACAGCGGCTCGACCAGATCGCCCCTTTGCCGGGCGACGTCCACCGCCTTGATCGCCAGGGCGGCAATGCCGACGAAGAACAGCGCGGTCGCCACGTAGAAGACCGGATGGCCGACGAAATAGGCGTCGATCAACCAGCCCGAGAGCAGCTTGCCATGGACCAGGCCATAAAAGACCGCGGTTGCCATACCCCCCCACACGAATGGGGATCTCGTCAGGCTGGCCGTCATGGATCTCGAATCGGTCACGGATCGCATCCTCTCTCGGGCATCATGAAGCAGCGCGCGGACCGGCCGCCGCAGGGAATCCTGCCCTCATAATCGACGTAATCGTTACATGTTATGAAAGGAATCCGTGAAAAGGGCCGAAGCCACGCCTTGCGGGGGGCATGTGAATCGACTCGGCAATCTTCCCCCAGAGCCCCAACCCTTGAAATCGGCACAGTTAGTAAAGTTTGCCAAAGTGTTACGGTCGAGCCAACCGATAAGGTTTCTCATCGCCGCATCGGCTCGCCCGACGGCAGACAAACACAGCCGGCACGGCATCTTGCCGACCGCGGAAATTCCCAGGGGGGGAAACAGTCCGGGTCGGGTCCATCATGGGCCCACCCGGATTGTGCATTTCTTGGGGGCTCCGTTTTTCATACACCCTGTTCCGCCGCCTCGTGCCCCAGCAGTTCCAGCAACTGGCTCGCGTATCCCGGGCCGAAGTCGAAAGATTGCTTGATCCGCAGGTCCATGTCCAGCGAGTTGCGACGTTCCGCGGGGAACGGACCGGTTCGCAATATGAACGGCGGACGGGCGGGGGGGAACGGGTAATCGCTGCCGTGAACGACGCGGGCGGTAATCGCCGGATCCTCGCGGCTGAGCCGGCCGAGCGACCGCCAGCGATTCCAGACGGCCATGATCGACGTATCGCCGTAGAGGTTGTCGTGGGCGTGCATCATGCTCACGAAGTTGGGGTAGTAGTCCTCCGGGTCGAATGTCGCGCACACGCCGCAATGGGCCGCAATGATCACCCCGCCGTGGTCCAGCGGTCGCGCCAGACGGGCCGGATCGGTGAACTGCTGCGATACGACCGTGCATGAATGCTCGTAGCCCGTGTGAAACATCAACACGACACCGAGATCCGCTGCACGCCGATAGAACGGGTCGAACCGCGCCAGTGCCGGATCCACCCCCTGAATGGCCGTGTGGATCTTCACCAGCCGGCCCCCGGCCTCGTACACACGATCCAATTCGGCCAGCGCGTCGCGGCGAATCGGGTTGATCGAACAGCCCGGGATGATCTTCTTCGACCGCCGGGCCAAGTCGAGCACGTAATCGTTGGACACATAGAAATGCGTCGCCGGATCGTCGCGCGAGCCGTCGTCGCGATAGACGGCATCTTCGGCCAGCACGACCACGAAGTCGAGTTTCGAGGTGTCGATGTGTCGCAACAGCCGCGAGCGAAACTTCTCGCTGAGTGTCTCACCCTTCTCCTTCCCAATACCGATCAACCGCAGCAAGATCCGCGTCCGCCACGACGTCCGCGTCCGTTCGGAAAGGAATCCATCGCTCGGGTTCTCGCCCCAGCAGAAGACGTGTACGTGGGCGTCGACCAGCTGTTGTTTGCGTGAAGGTTGACTTTCTTGTGGCATGATCGACGATTCTACTCCGCCTCTTGCCTTGTCAGAGCTATCGCCGTGTCACACATCTGGCCCGGATACCGAACCACGATCACCAGAACAACCTGGAGGGCGGAATCATCGGGCACCACGATCGATGCCTTGCTGGTGGTTCCGAGTGATTCGACGGTCAGTGTATTGGTCTGGCGATCGTAGGCTAGATTGAACGTCACGTCCTTTCTGGTGAGTCGTTCGGACAGATGACCGAGTCGCCGTCCTTCCGTCGTGAAGATGGCTAGTTTTGCCGTAGGGCCGCGATTTGGATTGGGGCTGAGATGTTTCGACTGCAATCTGAATTCGGCATCCAGCACGGCGGGCTTGGGTACCGACCAAACCAGCGCTTTGCCAAACCAACCGTGGAGCCTGCCATCTATCTTTGTCGTGCCGATGCGACCGATGCCCCACACTCTTCCCTGGCCGCTCCTAAAAGTCGCCTCCAGTTCCGACGGAATCGCCGGGTGCCGAGCAGGGGGCGCCTCAAGATCGGCCAGGCAACTGAAGACGCCACTGAACGTCCACGTCGAGTCCGCACGGGCCGACGACGAAGGCCCGACAACAACCTCTAGGAGCTTTTCCAGACGCATACAGACTTTGCGTTTCAGCAGGCCGGGGGGTAGTTGCGGTTCCGCCTGCCGGTACCAGTAGCACGCACGAGCCAACAGCAATTCCTTTTCCCTTTCTTCGCTCGTCTGTCCCAGTTCCCACCAGGCATCACCCAGGGCCACCTGTTCTTCGGGCGAGGAGATTTCTTCGAGTTCCTTTTGGGCGGGGGCCTGATACGGGGAGTCGTTACCCAAGGCCAGCATGTCCACCCCCGTTGCCCAGTCGCCTTTGACAAGACAGTAGAACTTGCCCACGGCCAGATTGGCGGCCGGGTCGGTCGGCTTTTCGTCCAGCACTTTCAGCGCCGGCTGAAGCGCATCGTACGCCTTGACGATTCGCGCCATCTCGCGGCCCAGATCGGTCAAGCCGCGGATCAGTTCGCCGTCGCGACTCTTGCGGGCGGCGGCCTGTCCGACGCGGAGCAGTTGTTCGGCCACGGGGTAATCGTCCTGGGCCATCGCGGCACGCACCAGAGCGATCGACTCACTGGCCGCCGCCTTGGCGTGTTCGGTTCTGACGATCGAGTTGGCGGCCGTGAAGAGCGCGTCGGTCTTCATCTTCACCGCATCGACCACAAAGCCCCGGTCGAGCATCTCGATTGCCGCAAACGCCGTCGTCACGTCCCCGGCCTGCGTGGCCACATCTCGCGCTACCCGCAACAACACGAACTGTCCGGTTGGATCGTTGCCCGTCTTCGCCGCCTGTTCGACCATCTTCTCCGCCAGGGCCGTCTTCTGGGCGCTCGTCTTGGCCCCGGACCACTGCTCTTCGAAGATCTCCGCGATGATCTTCAACGCCTCGGCCTGGGCCGCGGCATCGGGAACGGGGGCTTTCTCGCCGGCGTCCTGGGCAAAAACGGGTGTCAGACCGCCCAAGGCGATCACGGCGGCCAGAAGGGCCCACTGACCATGGAACGATGGACGACGAAACGTCATGGCACTACCCCTGCTTGAGTGATCGTGGGCAACGATTTCTCGACAAGTGCCATTATGGCATCAGGAGGGGGGGGTGTCAATCGTGGAGATTCCCAGGGGGCAGTCCGGGTCGGGGCCATCATAGGCCCGTTCGGATTATGCGGTTCTTGGTCTGTCTCTTTCCTTGCTGGTGCGAAAGGTCCACTAACCACCATTCAAGCCATGTCCCCAGTAACGTAACATGCACGTAGGCGAGCTTCCCGCTTGCCTTCTTCTCCGAATCAACGATCAGCGCAATCCTCTTGTTGCGAAGGCAACACCGACGGTTCTCCGAACAAGGCTTCACGCCCGGCAACGCCTACCCCGGAGAATCATCGGTGCCACCCGCGGCCGATTGACTTGCTTTCAGATTGCCCATCAGCCGGTTCAGATCCTTCTTCACATGCATGAGTTCCGCCTTCGCCGGACTGGTGAGTCGATTATCCTGCACGGAGATCGGGAGTTGGGTCCCAGCGCGGTCGAGGTCGAAGGCGTTCGGGAGTATTTCGCTTGCCAGGTGAACGTGGTCGAGCAAGTCTTTCACGTCGGTGGAGTATACCTTCCCACGGGGATTGGTTGCTTTGGAATACGCAACGGCAGTAGCAACCGCCATGAAGTAAATCATTTCCTTTGCACTGTGGAGTTGATCTCCCCTTTGATCCAACTCTGCAATGTTCTCTAAGCCCGCATTGCGTTTGGCCCATTCCAAGAGAGTGATTGTGCTACAATAAGCATCGCCGCACGCGTTGGTGTCGTATACCGTTGCCCCGGACTTGCCGAAACTCCCAACGTAAACAACCGGTCCAATGCCGTCTATTCCCAAGCTGCCCCGAGAGCCAAGCGTTACGTAGATTCTGGGAACGTTATGCACCGGAAACTGCTCTATCAATGTTGCCGCCAGTTTCCCGAATTTCCGCACATCGGGAAAATCGTCCGCACTACTCATGAACGGCTCAATATCGTTTGAGAACTTCTGTGCGAATTTCCACGCCTCGACCTCGTTGAAAACCAAAATGAACGGAGGAAAACGGTCCTCGGGTCGGTTCTCCAGAAGCCAGTTCACAAATCGCTGCATTCCCTCCGTCATTACAAGGATCGCAACAACATTCGGGTTCTTCGCGTACGCCTTTTGATAGAGTGAATAGGCTGCTTGAAACATCGCCTCGTTCTTCAGGGAGTTCAAGACCATTGCCCCGACATTGTCTACATGTGGCTCGAACATCTTGGCGATATCGGGTTGATTACTCGCGGCGGTGTAGATACCCCTGAAAATGATCTTGTTGTCAATCTCACGGTTCCCATGCTTGATCCTGCTGATAATCCAGTTGCGGCGAAATGAGGGCTCAACCGGGCGGTACAGAAGCGGCTCCACCTGGAGCGACGCAAGATAGACTTCGAGGGAACGATCCGCAGAGTATTCCGCAGCGGTAGTGGCAATTCGGCTTGTTATCAACTCGGCGTAGGCGGGCTCCTCGCCGTATAGTGTATCCAAGTACGCCGCAATCGACTCTTGGGTTGAACCTTGCTGACGCTTCGTAAGTTCATCACGTAATTTGTCGAACCTGCCCAAGAGTATCGGCAGCCCACGACTCATAGCGATGTCACTGTACCGAATCGGAACTACCTTTGGGTCGGGAGCAATCGCTCGCAAGAAAGTGACGGCATTTATGCCTCCGCCACCCCAGGACACGTTCTCGCAAGGGACGAAAAGACCAGAATCCGTTGCTTCATCAAGAGAGGAGGCTATTTGGCCCTGCAAAGTGTATTTGTCGCCCGGCTTAAGGAGATAGAAACCGTTCGAAAGAGGCCCGTCTTCCTTTAGCCTCAGCTTAACGGAGTATTCATGAAGTCCAATCCGTGTCTTGAGTTCAAGGCCGTCGAGTATTTGCACTCCCTGCTCGGCCATGCGGATTCGGTCCGCAACGTAACCATGCTCACGGGCGAGCCGATCGAGGTCGATTTCGACCGTGATGTCCTGAACCGCGTCGCCAAAGAACCAAATGGGCGCCCTGGTCATCGGAATTCTCCTGAGACAGGTGCGGATAACGAAAGACGTCGCAACGGCGAAAGATGCAGATGCTGAACAAGCCCTTTTCTTACCCTTGTGTCCTTAGCAAGCGCCATTCTATCCGCAAAGCCCTTCCACGCAAGAAGCTACGATAATCACAATGGATTCAGGAACTCAACACGGATAGTGTGGAGAATCTAGGGGGCATAGGGAAGGGCAGGGCACTCCCACCATGGGACGGCCCACGGCGAAACGTCTTGGCACTGTTCCCGCTCCGGCGATCGTGGACAACCATTCCCCAACAGCCGCCATTATGGTGTCAGAACGGGAGGTGAACTCTTGCGAATTCAGCTACGGCGGATCCACGCCGAAGACGTAGTGCTCGTAAATTTCCCTGGCCGAAAGGGCCCGCGTGTGGAGCATGGCTTCGGTGATCAGACCGGGGAAGAATTCGCCGCCGCCGCTGGAGCCGATGCACAGCGGGCTGTCGGTGGAACTCAGCGTGACCGAGCCGATCTCTTGCGAACTCTCTTCGATCCCGTCGACATAGATTCGGGCGAACTTGCCGTCGTATACGCCGGCCACGTGGTGCCAGCGGCCGTCGTCGATTCGTGTGGTGCCGTTTTCGGAATGTTGCCAACTTCGGGCGTCCGAGTGGACCCAGAATCGGGCGTTGCGCACGGTCTGGCTAGCGCTGTTGGTACCGATCCAGCCGGTGCCGAAGGCGAGGACCCCTTCCTTGCGCAGGAAAACGGCCACGCCGCGGTGGTTTTCCGCTCCTTGCCAGCGAACCCAGGCTTCGACGGTGATCGCCTGCAGACCGTCGCACGCATCGACGTCGCCCAGGTCGACGCAGCCGCTGGAGCCGTCCAGCGCGATCGCTTTGCTTGTGGCGATGGTGGATACACCCGGCTGTCCGAGTTGGGCGCCGCCACGGACCGTGCCCGTGTGACCGTTGCCCGAAGCGTCGGCGACGGTCGTGCCGTCGGTTTCCCCCAGCGGCCAGTAGCCTTCCGGCTCGGATTGCCGTACGACCTGCCGATACGTCCGCGTGACCAATCCGAGCCGCCTGCCCGGGTGTTGGAAATGCGAGGCGATTTGCTCGGGCGATAGGGCGACGTTCCAGACGGCCAGCTCATCGACCAGCCCGGTGAAGCCGTTTTCCACGCTGGGTCCGCCGGCTGAGTCGCCCAGTCCGAGCCCTTCGCGGCGGGTTTCGGCGATCGTGCCGTCGTAGGGTTCGCTGGCGGTGGGCTGGCCATCCAGGTAGACGGTCAGCAGCTTGGCCTCGGCATCGGCGACCGCGGCGATGTGTTGCCACCGGCCGGCGACGACCTTCCCGCCCTCGGGATGCGGCTCCAAGCCGTCGGTTTGTTTATGGTAAAGACTGACCGTCTCGCCCTGCAACGCGAAGTGATAGCCTTTCTCGCCGCCCCAATGGAGCAGAAACCGCTGCCAGGAAGCGGTGATCTTTGCCGGCCGAATCCAGGCCTCGATCGTATAGCTGGCCGGCAGCGTGACGTCGGCCGAGAATCGGGCCGCCAGATGAGAGCCGTCGACGACCAGCGCGCGACCGACTTTACCCGGCGCGTATCGAGCCGGACCGCCAATCGATTTGAAGTTGTCTTCCGCCACGCCCGAGTTGGCCGTGTAAAGCCACGCCCGGTCGGCGGTCGAGTCGTCGAAGTTCCAGTAGGAGACCAGCCCGATGGGGGGCGATTGAACCTGGGCGCCGGCCGTGGTGTCGATGCCGAGACAGAGCGACAAAACCAGCAATACGGGCAGGTGCGTTTTGGGGAACACGTTCATTGCAGGACTCCGCAGCGAGTGGGGATTCTTCAATCGTAGTCGCGCAGGGAGCAGGACGCAAGTTTGCAATGACCAAATCCCAATGACCAATGACCAATGACCTAATCGCCACCCGCTAGTCGCTAGTCGCTAGTCGCCACCCGCTACCGCATTCGCAGCATCTCTTCACGATAGTGGCGCATGACATCGGTGCGCAGGAGCAAACCGACGACGCGGCGGGTGTCGCCGTGGGTGGCTTCCACCGGCAGGCTTTCGCTGTCGGTGGCGCCGAAGTCGCGAATCGCTTCGAGCAGGTTGGCGTCGGCCGAGACGGTTACCTTCGTGGTCAGGGCAATGTCCTCGGCGTTGACCAAGTGCGGATCCAGGTCGGTATCCAACACACGGAGTAAATCCCCCGGGCTGATGATCCCCATGAGTTCCCCCTGTTCGTTCATCACCGGAAGGCTTTCGATATGCGAGTTGATCCGGGCGACGCGGATGATCTCCGTCAGATTGTCGGTATGGCGGACCGTGGGGAAATGGCGAATCATGACGTTTCGGACCATGATGTGTTCAACGCGGTGCATGTCGTGTCCGCGAGAGATCGACTCATGACGCCGGCTGAGTTTCTTGGTGTAGATACTATCCGGGTCAATCATTCGGGCGACCACGCCGGCAAGCCCGGCGGTTATCATGATGGGGAGGATGATATTGTAATCGCCGGTCATCTCGTAGACGATGAGGATGGCGCTGAGCGTACCGTGGGTCGTGCCGGCCACGACGGCCCCCATGCCGACGATCGCGTAGAGGCCCGGGTTGGCACTGTAGCCGGGCATCAGCCAGTTGCAGAGGATGCCGAACGCCGCGCCAAGCGTGGCGCCCATGAACAGCGAAGGCGCAAAGATCCCTCCCGATCCGCCGCCGCCGAGCGTCAGACTCGTGACCAGCGGCTTGAGGAAAGCCAGCGGCAACAGCCACCAAAACTCGGCCAACATACTCGCCGCGTCTTCCAGATGGACCATTTTGACCGCTGCGTCGGGATGGAGAACTTTGATCGGGGCGCCCTCGGCGGGGGGGCCCGTGTCTGGGGCCCGGTCGCCGGTTCGTTCCAGATGCAACGCATGGTCGACCACGCCATATCCCACGCCAAATAACGGCGGCAGCGGACGTCCCGGTTGGCGATTCTCCTCTTCGGCGGCCGTCGAGAGGACCGGTGGCTTGCTCGGGTACAAGACGCCGGCCATCCCCACCAGCAACCCCAAGACCAACGCGCGGATCCACCACTTGGGTAGCCGGTGATGGCTAATGTCCTCGACCCAATAGAGCATTTTCGTGAACGCGACCGCCGCCAACCCGCAAAGCAGGCCGAGCAGGAAGTAAGACGGCAACTGCTGCCATGCGCCCTCGAAGCTGTGATGCAGGGCGGAAAATGCCCGCTCGAATCCGTGCTCGCCCACGTGCTCCTGTACGACGTTGGCCAAGACGCTGGCCACGACGATCGGCGTGAGACTTTCCACCGCGAAGCTTCCCAGGATAATCTCGCTGGCAAAGATCACGCCTGCCAGCGGAGCGTTGAACGTCGCACTAATGCCCGCGGCGGCTCCGGCGGCAACCAGCACCTTGATGTGACGCGGCGACAGCCTGAACCACTGGCCGGCCACACTCCCCAGTGAAGAGCCGATCTGTACAATCGGGCCCTCGCGACCGATCGACCCACCGGTGCCGATGCACACGCCGCTGGCCAAAATCTTCACCAGCGACACCCGGGGACGAATTCCCCCGTCGTGCCGCGCGACTGCCGTAATCACCTCGGGCACACCGTGGCCTTGGGCCTCCGGCGCAAAACGCCGGGTAAACCAGGAAACGATCAGAAGGCCCAGGGCCGGGACGACCCAAAGCATCAACAGCCACCTCGGGTCGTCCTTGCTTCGGGCCAAGAACGGCTCGATCGACCAACGGCTGACGAAGTCGATGAGAAACGTGAAGACCACTGCGCCGTATCCACCCAAAACGCCGATCGCGCAGGCCAGCACAATGGTGGTGAGAATGGCTGGCACTCCGTGGTGCCGAACGCGTTGGATCAGCGAATCGAGGAATCGGCCCGGGGACCATTGCTTCCGTGGTGGCGACATGATGGTTCGGAGCGTCTCTACCCGGATTGCGGGCGTGGGCGACCAAAACGGCCGCTTTTCGACTCGGTGCGATAATCCAGAAGCGACCACCGTGAGCAAAGTTGGGCGAGGTTCCGGGCGCGAGAACCTGGAGAGGACGCTCCCTGGCGCGATGCCCACGGATCGACAACTCTTCAGTTTACGATCCGACCGGCCAGCCTGCAAGGTGTCCGTCTGGCAACGGCGGTAAACAATGCCTACGAGCGGTATTCGTCGGGAAAGGCGGACTCACGCTCGGAGCCAGTCTCCTTTTTCAACAGGCTGCTAGCTCTGGACTGTCTCGCTGTTGCGTGCCGCCGCCCGCTCTCTCCGCCAATCCATCAGGGCATGGATTCCCAGCAGGCATGCCCCACAAACGAGCAGGCTGTCGGCGATGTTGAAGGTGGGCCAGGGCAACCGGCCGATCATGACCAAGATCCAGTCGCGTACCGCATATACCGGTTCGCCGACCTCGTGGAGCGAGTTGGCGTAGTTCCAAGACAGCCCGGGCAGCCCGAGCCGGTCGAAGAGATTGCCGAAGATCCCGGCGGTAACACATCCCAGCGCGACGTTGAGCAGCCGGTCGCGAGCTGCCCCGACCCAAAAAAGCCAATAGAGGACCCCCATCGCGGCAATCACCGACACGATGGCAAACTGGACGACCCGACCCTGCCCCATGCCGAAGAGTCCCCCTTCGTTGAGGTTGGTCTGCAGCCCGAAAACGTCCGGCCAGAGCCAAAAAATGGGCTGCTCACCGGGCATGCCCAGGCGGCCGAATACCCAACTCTTGGTAGCCAGATCGGCCAGGCATCCGACGACGGCAATCGAGAAGAAGACCACGTACCGATTGGCGGGAACCGTCTTCATTGCCGCTCCCCTACTATTGTTCGAGCAGGGAGGCGCACTTCACGCAGAGCGAGGCATAGGGGATTGCGTTGAGTCGGGTCTTGGGAATCTTGACGCCACACTCCTCGCACGCGCCGAAGGTTCCTTCCTCGGCACGCTCCAGAGCGGTTTCGATCTGTTGGAGGGTGCTTTCTTCGGTTTCCATCAGGCTCAGCGTGAATTCCTGATCGAAGTTATCGGTACCGATGTCGGCCATGTGGATCGGCATGCTCGAGAGATCGCCGCTGGCCTCGCTTCGGCTTTTCTTCAGTGCCGCATCGGCCATCTGATGCACGTCGCCCCGGAGCCGGGCTCGCAGCATGAGAAGCCGCTCTTTGTAGACTTGTACTTCTGCCTTCTTCATCGAATGGTCTCCGGAAACAGGCTCTACCATCACGATTTACTTGCATCGCGATGTTCCGAGACTCCTCATTTTAAGGGGCACCGCTGGTCTTGTCAAACGTTGGGCATCTAACAGCCGTGGCAGACGCCGTGGCGGAGGGGTTAGTTCCCCCTGTTCTGATCGCCCCGCAAAACGGAAACCCGGTAGAACACCCATTGGCCGAACAATGCGTAACTTGTTGTATAAAAATAACTAACGTCACAATACGCAGGGGCGTTCGCCGCCCAGGACCGCCGCCGGAGGCAACAGCACAGGATAGGGAACCGCGAATGGACGCGAACATACGGCAATTGTCTTCGCTCGAACCATTTGCGCCTATTCGCGGTTCCCAATGGACAACGAAGTGCCAACTCGGACGGGGGGTATAGCCGCAGTCATGGCGAGCCGATGGTCGCGTCAGGAATAATGGTCGCGTCAGGAATAATCGTCCGGCACTTTTCCTTTTCCCGCTTTATATTTAGATTAGGGAAGGCGTGGGAACGGGTGCTTTGGGGCTTGCCCGCCCTTGTCCTCGGATGGCGCCGGCCGGGGACGGACAAGCCGCCCATGGCATCCCAAACGGCGGAATCAACTATTTCAATGGGCTCCTCCAGCCCATCAGAAGAAAAGAGCGCGACCATTTCCACCACCGAAACGGCCGTTCAACAGTGCATTTCGCCCGCCTGCGGGGCGACGTACGGCATCGACGAGATTCGCGTCGCCTGCGACCGGTGCGGTGAGCTTCTCGACGTGCGTTACGATTGGGACCGCCTCAAGCCGCCGAAATCGCTCAAGGCGTTTGAAGAGAAATGGACCCGCAGGGCCGATCCACTCTGTTTCAGCGGGGTCTGGCGCTTCCACGATTTGTTGCCCTTCGTGCCCCTACGGCAGTGCGTTACCGTGGGGGAGGGGCAAACCCTACTGATGCCTTCCGACGGCGTGGCCGACTACGCCGGTATCGACCGCGGGCGGCTGTTCTTGCAGTACGAGGGAATGAACCCCTCGGGAAGCTTCAAAGACAACGGCATGTCGGCCGCCTTTACCCATGCCCGAAGCGTGGGCGCTACCCGCGCGGCCTGTGCTTCGACCGGCAACACCAGCGCGTCGCTGGCCCTTTACTGCTCGGTGACGAAACTAATGAAGGCGGTGATTTTCGTCGGCTCCGGAAAAATCGCCTACGGCAAGTTGTCCCAAGCGCTGGACTACGGCGCCCTGACCGTGCAAATCGCCGGCGATTTCGACGATGCCATGGCCCGGGTCAAAGAGGTCAGCCAGCAATTGGGGATCTATCTGGTCAACAGCGTCAACCCCTTCCGGCTGGAGGGGCAAAAGACGATCATGTTCCGCGTCCTTGAGGCCCTGCGCTGGGAAGTTCCCGACTGGATCGTCGTACCCGGCGGCAATTTGGGCAATTCCAGCGCCTTCGGAAAAGCCTTCTTCGAGATGCAGCAGTTGGGTCTCATCGATCGAATCCCCCGACTGGCGGTAATCAACGCGGCCGGCGCCAACACGCTCTACGAGCTTTACCATCGGCAAGGAGTTCGCTGGAACGGGGGTTCGCCCGACGTCGCCCAGACCAACGGTTACTATCAGCAAATGGACGAGACCGGCCGTCGGGCGTCGACCATTGCCAGCGCGATCGAGATCAACCGTCCGGTCAACTTCCACAAATGCCTCCGCGCCTTGGAGGTCTGCGACGGCGTGGTCCACGAGGTATCCGACCAGGAGATTATGGACGCCAAGGCGCAGGTCGGCGCCGGCGGATTGGGTTGCGAACCGGCCAGCGCCGCCAGCGTGGCCGGCGTCCGAAACCTGGTGGCCGAAGGGGTGATCGGTTCCGACCAACGCGTCGTCTGCATCCTCACCGGCCATCAACTCAAAGACCCCACCGCCACGGTCGCCTATCACACGACCGACCAGGAACTGTTCGACCGAACCCTCGGCAGCCGCGGTGTACTTCGCGCCGGATTCGCCAACCGCGCGGTCAGCGTGGCCAACGATCTGGACGAAATCATCAAGGCAATCCGTCTGTACAGCTAGACGTCAC
>CAYUIQ010000011.1:0-67436 GCA_964444795.1 uncultured Planctomycetaceae bacterium | reverse complement strand
GTCGCTCGTTCCTCGCAGCTCGACCCCAGGCACCCGCTACAAATCCCCACTTTTCAACAGGCTGCTACCGCTTATCTTCGCCCGTCGCGCGTTGCGCTTCGCCGCGTCGACCATGCCGGCCGAGTTCGGCGCGGCACGACTCGGCCAGGGCGAGGATTTCTTTTACGACATCCGGGTGTTGCGAGGCGACGTCTTGCCGCTCGCCGCGGTCGTTCCGGAGGTCGTACAGCAGCGGCTGATCCAACCGCTCGATGCCTTTGCCTCGCTGCCACCAGGGGGTCATGTCCGGGGTGCGAGGCAGATGGAGCTTCCAGTGTTTGAAGCGAACGGCCTGGAGGTTGTCGCAATTGTAGTAGAAGAGCACTTCGTGCGGTGAAGCGGCGCCCGGATGATCGGCCATCAGCGGCCAGATGTCACGGCCGTCGATAACGTGATCGGCCGGCAGCGGCACCGAGGCCAGATGCGCAAACGTCGGGAACAGGTCCATCGTCGTGGCCAACTCTCGGCACACGCGCCCGGCGGGAATCTCTCCCGGCCAGCGGGCGATCATCGGCTCGCGGTGGCCGCCTTCCTCGGTTACGTACTTGCTGCCGCGAAGCCCACCGGCCGAACGATGCCGCGTGGCTGCCTGGGGTGTCGGGCCGTTGTCGGAGGTGAACACAACCAAGGTCCGATCGTCGATATCGAGCTGGGCGAGCGTATCGAGAATCCGGCCAACCGACCAGTCGATCTCCTCGATCACGTCGCCGTACGCCCCGGCGTTGGAGCGGCCCGCGAACTTCGGGTTGGGCCGGATCGGCGTGTGCGGATAGGTGTGCGGCATATAGAGGAAGAACGGCCGGTCCTTGTTGGCGCGGATGAACGAAAGGGCCGCCTCGGTGTATTGCCCGGTGAGTGTCGTCAAGTCGGCCCGCTCGGCGATGACCTCGGTGCCACGCCACATTCGCGGGTCGTGATGGAAGTTGCAGGGCATACCGAAATAGTCGTCGAAGCCGTGCCGCATGGGATGGAACATGGGCGTGAAGCCCAAATGCCACTTGCCCACGCACATCGTCGCGTAACCGCGCGTCTTGAGCAATTCGGCCAGCGTGATCTCGTCCGGGTGGAGGCCCAATCGGGCATGTTCGGGCCGTTTGGGACTGATGCCCATGTACAGGCCGCACCGTTGCGGGTAACTCCCGGTCAGAAGGGCCGCGCGCGACGGCGTGCAAATATTGGCCGGAACGTAGAGGTCGGTAAACCGAACCCCCTCGCCGGCCATGCGGTCGAGGCGGGGTGTGCGGATCTCCTTCGAGCCATAACAGCCCAGGTCGCCGTAACCGAGGTCGTCGGCAAAGATGATCACGAAGTTGGGCGGCGGCTCCTCACCCAGCGCCGTGGAATGGGTCAGAACGCTGGCCAGAAACAACGCGACAATCGGGAACTTCCAACTCATGGTGAGCGATCTCCTGTTGCCAAGAACCGTCTTTGGTCATGCCAAGTAGTATAGCAGACGACGATACCTATGTATCGATTTTCCCGCGAGTGGAAGAGATTGAATCGCTAATCGCTAACGCTACCCACTCACAACGCATGGGCTTGCCCTCGATCCGCTGGAACCTTATGCTGGACGGACCGACGCCCAAACACCGGAGGACTTATCGCATGACCGTAACTCGCCAAACATTGGACCGTCTGGCGGCGATCGACACGCCGACCGTCTGCAACGTGATCGAACTGTTCGACGTTCGGCCGCGGCACGTTGGCTACATGGACGCGCGGATCGGAGCCTGCTTTCCGGAGATGCCGCCGATGGTCGGGTTTGCCTGCACGGCCGCTTTCCGCAGCAGCGCTCCACCGGCCGGTGGCGATGCGTATGGAAGCTTCGAGAAGCAGGTGGAGATGTTTCCCGAGTTACCCGGCCCGGCGGTGATGGTGTTTGAGGATCTTGACAGCCCGCCCGTGGGGGCCACGTTCGGCGAGGTGATGTGCAGCGTCTATAAGGCGTTCGGTTCGACGGGCCTGATTACCTCGGGCGGCGGCCGCGATTTGCACGAAGTTCGCGCGCTGGGCTACCCGGTCTTCACCGGCTCGACGATCTGCGCGCACGCCTGGTGCCATCTGCTGCACCTGGGACTACCGGTCCACGTCGGCTCGTTGGTCGTCGACCAGGGCGACCTGCTGCACGGCGATGCCAACGGGGTAACAAGCATCCCCATCGAGATCGCCGACGCGGTGGCCGACGCGACACCCGAGTTCGTCGCTGCCGAGAAGATTGTGATCGGCTATGCCCAAGGTTCCGGCGAGAAGACCGTGGCAGGGCTGATCGCGGCGAGAAAAGAGTTTGCCGCGGTCGTGAGCAAATTGCGGCAGCGGATTCGGGGTTAAGGGGCGGCCGGTAACTCAACAACTACCGGCTGAAACCGGTAGTTGTTGAGTCCGCTCTATTCTGTTAACGGTCCGCTAGATCTGTAGTTCGGCGGCCTCCTGCTGCGCCGCGGCGACGATCGACTCGATCGGCCGTTGTGTGTTGATCGCCTCCAGCACCATGCGGTCGATCACCGCCGAAAGCTCGACCCAGTCGGTCAGCCGGGGCAACTCGCGGGCGTCTTGGTGCAGGTCTTCCAAACGGTGGTAGTAGGGAATGCGGGCGTTGACTTCCTCATCGCTCCAGGTCGACTTGCGGCAGCCGATCACTCCCTCAAGCGTTCGCCGCCGGTCGGCCGTGCGGCTCATGCAGTATTTGACGAACCGATAGGCGATGTCCCGGTGCGGGCTGCCCGCGGCGACCGAGAGCATCCAATAGCTATTCAACGACGCACTGGCACACCGGTCGGCGTGGGGGATCGGCCCGATCGCCACGCGGCCCTTGACCGAGGACTCGTCGGTGGCGTCGCACACGGCGGCGAACCCGAACCAGTTGATCATCATCGCCACCTCACCCCGCGCGAACGCCCCGCCCGATGCAACCGAGTCGAACTGCCGCGACTGGGGATGAATCGACCTCGTGTCGTTGAGCATCGCGCGATAGAAGGCCAAAGCCTCTTCCATCTCGGCCGTGTCGAGCCGCATCCGCCCCTGGGGATCGAATAACTCACCTCCCCGGGTCCAGAGCTGCAGGCAGATGTCGTAGACCGTGTTGTGGCCGTCGGCAAAGGCGGCGAAGACCGTGCCGTAAAGGTCTTCTTCGGGGCGGTGAAGGAACCGGGCGACTCGCACGAACTCGTCCCAGGTCTCCGGAAGTCGAAGCGGCTCGCCGTGGAGTTCCTCGTACGCGCGCCGCCGATCCGCATCCTCGAAGAGATCCGTGCGGTAAATCAGACACTCGGGGCCGTTGTGATAGGGCAAGCCCAACACCACGTCGCCGTATTGCTGCAACCGCAACAGCGAGGGTGTCCAGCCGTCGGGAAAATCTTCCGGCGGATCGTTCTCGACCCGCGGGCCCAGGTCGAGCAACGACGCCGACTCGCGCGCCTCGGCGATCCAATCCGTGTTGATCAGCGCCACGTCCCACGTACCGTCCCGCAGGCCCTGGTTCGCCAGCAGGCTCTCATACACCGCGTGATGGTCCATGGATACCGCATCCAAGGCGAGCGTGCATCCGGACGCCTCGCGGAAGGACGCCCATTCCCGATCGATCGCTTGCTCGAAGGGACCGAAGGTGCGAATGGCAATGCGGAACGTTTCGCTCCGCTGGGAGAAGTTTGGCATGGTGGGGCGACCCGTGGGTGATTGCGGCACGAATACGACTGCGGCAAGCACCCAGGTTAGCCCGACCGATGTGCCGGCGTCAAGTATCCCGGCCAGACGCCGCGCGGTTGCCCTTGCATCGCCGGCCGAAGACGGCCAGCCCCAGCAGCCCGAAAACGGCCAGCACGAGTGTCCCCGGTTCGGGCACCGATGCCTGCGGGTCGGTGTCCGATCGCGGTTTCACGGAGAATCTGAAGTTGTCGAGATACGACTTTTCCAAGCCCGCTATGATCGTACCGTCGCTCGGGTCGCTCGGATCGGTGTGGGCGCGGAAATAGAGGAAATCGAGCGCGGAAATGGCGGAGGTAAACGACGCCCCCGTCGCGATCACCTGCGGTGCGTTGCCCGCGTCGAATTCGGTGGTCGAGAAGACGGCATCGGTGGTCACCGAGGCGTCGAAGGTCTGTGTGAGGAAATCGAGATCCAACTGGACACGATCGAAATGCCCGCTCCACGTCACTGGCTGGCTCTGATACGCGGCGCCGTCGTAGTGGACGAATTCCTGTTTATTGGCGTTTCCCGGGTCGTGGTCGGTGAAGCCGAGCGTGACACCGGGGGCGGTGTTCGTACCGCCGAAACTCAGCGAGAACACGGGTACGTCGTTGAAGACGTTATCGAGTCCCCCGCTGTTGTTCTTAAACGTGAGGCCGGGACAAATATCGAAGAAGATCGTGGCCGACTGCAGCGGCGTGCCGGGCGAAACACCAAGGTCATCGACCCCCAGCGAGTAAAGCAGGGTCATGTCGAAGGAACCATCGGTACTGGGCTGGGTCGCGCGCACGGCCAAAGCCGACGGCGGGACGTTGGCACCGCCGGTTCCATAACCGTGTTGGCTGATGTACTGCGACCCGGACCCCGCGATGGACGAACCGAAGAGTTCCTGCCACCGGCCCGTATTGTATTGGGCGGGAAGAAACGACGCGCCGGTTTGCCCCGCGTCGTACGCCCACACGTCGAGCGGAAACGGGGGCGAATACCCGTCGACATTTTCAAACCCGTTAAGGACGGCCTTTGCCTCTCCGTGGCAGACAATCACCACCAGGGCAACGACCACCGCCAGTTGCCCGAGGCGGCACGATCCGCACCGGGCATCGCGCATTGGAGTCCACCAAGAGAGATTGCGAAGCCGCCGGGCCATGATGCGTGCCTCCATTTTTGGAGCGTGTTGCGCGTCCAGAAGAAACGAAACGGATTACGAAACAATATAACAGCCATAGCTGTCATAAAGCTTCGTAATTGTTTCGTGCCGCCCGGTGGGGGGAACCCCTCTCGATATGGGGTCGCCCGGGCAAGAGGACCTCTGGGGAGGATCGTTCGATGTGGCTTAACGTGTTGAGTATGATAGCGTTAGCACCATGGGCCGCTCCGCCCCGACCAGATGAAGAAAAGGCCGTCGAAATGCTCGAATCCGTGATTCCGACAACGCCCCACCACTCGATTGGCCGCTCTTTTTGCCTCCGGCCGTGGTGGGTGGCACCTTGACTCAGGGAATGCTACCTCTGGGCTTGGCGATTCACTTCGGAATCGGGCGAATTTCCCGAGCGAGGCTCGCCGCTTGCTCCCGAATATCGCGGAAAGCCGCCACGTCCTCAGGCAGCGCCTCCAGCAATTCGGCACAGATAGCCAGCGCCCGCTCGTCGTCGCCCAGTTGATGATAGCAGCGGGCCTTCTGCAAGCCGGCGTACTGACCTGCCAATCGGGTGCCGTACTTCTCGCGGAGCGTGCCGAATAACTCGGCCGCCTCGGTCAGATGGCGCCGGGCTTCTTCGCTCCCGTCGGGGAAAGTCTTGGCCATCTCCACGGCGATCATTCCGGTGGTCAGATCCGCCTGGAGCAACAGCGATCGCATCTCGTTTCGCCGCTCGATCCGTTCTGTCTCTTCCGCTGCAATCACTGGGGGCAGTGCCTTAAGAATCGCCCGGGTCAACTCCCCGGAGTGCGCCAGGTTCTTCCGCGCTTCGCCGAGCAGTTTGCGCGCTTCCTCGGCCAGCCGTTGCTTTTGGGCCGGGTCCGCATTCGGCTCCGCGGCGCGCGCCATGCAATTCTGTGCGCGGCCGATCAACACGGGCGAGTAAGCGGCGTTGGCCCGAACCACCAACTCCGCGGCTTCGCGGGTCAAACGCTTCTTCTCGGCCGGATCCACGTCGGGCTCGGCGGCATGCGTCTTGCGCATCCGCGCGCGCTGGGCGAGCGCATTGGCAAGGAAGCTTTTGGCCAACAGAACCCGGCGGTCATCCGGGTGTTCATCGAGGAACTGCCGGAGATGCTCTTCGGCGAGCAGAAACAACTCTTCCCGGCGCGCCGCATCGGAGAGGTTCATCGCCTGGTCGTTAAGCGTCTTGCCCGCCTCGAAATCGAGCCCTTGCCGCACGTCATCGGCCGTGGAGCGGTCGGCGCGCAGCCGCTCGATGTACTTCAGCGCCTTCTCGTATTGCCGCCGATCGCGCAATCGCCCGACCGCGGCGAGCGGATCGTCGTCCGCCGTCGCCGTGGCCACCGCCGACCCGATGATCGCTGAGCAAACGACCACCAACCGCAGGAAACATTTCGCGTGTTTCATTTGGTTATTCCAGTGTCGGGTGGACGATTTCACCCCGCGCCTGCGCCTCGGTGTTTTCGTACGAACCGAAGAAATCGGAGTTGCAATCCAGCCAGAGCGTAATCCGCCGCAGGTCCTCCGCGGGCAACTTCACGTCGTAATGACCCTTCTCCAACAGGGCGAACAATTTCGACGCCCGGGCACCGAACTGGCCGGGGATGGTCGATGGCGGGGTCCATCGATCGTAGCCGCCGCCGGGCGATCCGTAGAAAAACGCGAACGGTGAGAGGTTCTTGTACGACGTGGTCCAGTGGCCCGCATCGGGCTCGCCGGCGTCCAGAGCCATCGCCTTGGGTTCCTTCGCATGACATGCCACGCAATGGCGATCCAACACCGGCTGGACCAGGCGGGCGAAACCGAACGGATTGGAGCCGGTCGCCTCGGCCTGAATTGTCGAGGCCTCGCGACGAAAAGCCAGCGGAGGCTGCTCCGGCGAGATCGGCGCCCGATGGCGCGGTTCGTGACAGCCCTGGCAAGTGAGCGTTTGGCCCGGGTGAACGTACGTGGCCGAGCGCATCGACTGCACGGCAAGTCCCCGACGGTCGATCGCCTGGAAGTAGACCGGTTTTTTCACCGGCAGATCAAAGTGTGCGCTGCCGTCCGGCTCGACGGGCACCGTGCCGAGCACCATCCGGGCGCCCTTTTCCAGGCCGTATCCGATGCGCGGCTTGTGGTGATGCCACGTGCTCTTGGGCAGCAGTTGGATGATCCGAAGCGCCACGATCTCCGTCCCCTCGGGCCATGGCCGGCTGCTTCGGTAGACGTTGACCACCCGCACCGGGGCCGTCTTGGGCAACTCCGCCGGTGGCGTGACCGGACCGCCGGGGATACCGGTCAGCGTCTGGTGCGGGACGACCGGGGGACATGGACGCGGTGAAAGCGGGATCGGGCTGAGACACGAAATTTCCGCATCGCGGTACAACAGTTCCCGATTCCCCAACGAGTCGACTAGATAGATGCCGAAGCGGTTGTTCGTGCCGCGGCCGGCGTTGCCATCGGCATCGTACACACACAGATAGAAGTCTTCATCCAAAGGCCAAGCGGTGGCATAGACTTGCCGTCCGCCGCCTTCGGCCTCGGGAAAAGGAATCTCCGGCGTAAGCCGCTTGACCGGGGCCATTGCGTTGTCGTCCGCGACCGTCGGATCGATCAGAATTAGCGAGCCGTACGCCTGGCCGTGGTGCGCCGCGGTGGTGGACACGTACCGTCGTGAGCCGGGGATCGCTCGAACGTCCATTTCCATCAGCGGCAGGCAACCCTGTACGAGGTTGAAGTTGCCGTGAACGGATCGCGAGTCGCGGCCGTCGGGCGTGGTGATCCACGGGTGATGGGCCTGATGGAAGCCGCGATCGACGTAATCCCACCGCGTGTAGACGATCATCCCGTTGCGGTCGACGCTGGGGTGCCATTCGTTGGTTTCATGCGGGCTGAGCACGGTGATATCGCTGCCGTCGGCGTTCATCGAGTGAAGCGTGTAGCTGGGCACGGGCCGCGCGTGACACCGGCCGTAGCCACCCCGCCGCTCGGAGATGAAAACGATCCGCCCGTTGGGTAACCAGCAGGGATCGAAGTCGCTGACCGGGCCGTCGGTCAATTGCGTCAGGCCCGAGCCGTCGGCGTTCATTTTGAAGATGTGCCACGTGTTGTCTTCGTTCCACTGGTACGTATGGCGCGGCTCTTTGGTCGTGTCGGTGTAGGCGAAGAGAATCTGTCGGCCGTCGAAGGAAACGTCGGGGGCCAGGTACGCGCCGTCGGCGGTCATCCGGGTTCCTTTAAGTCGCCCGCTTTCGACCACGGAATTTTCCAGCAGGTTCGTCACCGAGGGCTTCTCGGAGAACGGATTCTCCAGCACAAACAGTCCACCGCCGGGTCGCGCGTGGAAACCGAAATACTGGTCGCACATGTGGTTGCCCGTCCGCTCGCCGCCCGGGTTGAAATGCCGCTTGATGAAGAGGACGCGGTCGAAATTCAAGAGCGGATTGGCAAACGCGATCTTCCGCCGCAGCCGCATCGTCTGCTCGAACAACTCATAACGAGCCTTGGAATCCTGCACGTCGACCCGCGCGGCCTCAGCCGCCAGCCGGTCGAGTTGCGATCGCTCGTTCGCCAGATCCCCAGCGCCGGGCAGGCATGTTACCGCGGTGGCCAGCGCGACGGTTCGCCGCAACAGGACGTCGACCGGATCGCGGTCGGTTTCGGTCAGCAGCGACTCGGCGCGAAACGTCTGCTGCTGTTTCTGGTTCTTCCGGTTCGTCGTGCGAAGCTGCCGCTGGAGTTCATCGAACCGGGCCTTGACCTCCGCCTGTCGATCGGCCTGAAAATCGGCGGCGATGGCACTGCCTGCCGCGCCGAGCCAACAGAAGCAGAGACCCACCGCGAGTTTCCATCGGGGCATGAGAGCAAACTCCTTATTGGGTTCCGCCGCCATCCTACCATGCAACTGACGTCGAGAAAAGCCGTAGGGTGAGCGAGAGCGACCGTTTCGAGACGGAGCATCTTTTGGAACGATTGGAGTCTTACCGAAAACAGCTTGCCCAAACCGATCGTCAATTGCGCCGGCCCACCGTACGGACTCACTCCGGCGCCGCGCTCCATGCTTGCAGATTCTTGAATCGCTGGCCTTTCCCTCCGATCAGGCCGATCCGTCCGTTGGTGGCGACGCGGCGGACGTGGAGCAAGTAGTCGTCGGCGTAGAATTCCATCATCCCCTTTTTCAGCAAAAGGCGGAAACGGACCTCCGGGCCAAACGTCACGCCGCGGTCGACCGTGTGGGCAACGCTCGGGCCGGTGCCATCGGCGCGGATCTTGCCCAGCGGAGAATTCTTGCCCGAAAGCAACACGGCCGTCCCCTGACCGTCGGCCTGTTCGAGGTAGATGCCCGTCGGACCTGATGCCGCGTTGCCGGGTAGTCCGACCGTGCCTTCGAGAATAATCCCCTCGTCCGTGTCAAACCGGTTTTCGAGCATCGCGATCATCGTTTTTCCACCTTCACCATCGGAGCGGGCCATGTTGACCTCGACCGGGGCGTGTTTCATTTTCTCGTTGCCCGGCCACCAGACGAGCCGAAGGATGCCCTGGGAGTCGATCTGCACGCCCTTCAGCGGCGCGAAGTAGACCGGCCCGCGAGTTACATGGTGATTGACCAGCACATGGCCGTTGTCGTCGTGAAAGAAACGGGGGAAATACGTATCGCCGCCGAGCACATTGTGGTTGATCTTCTGGGCGACAAACGGCCCCTCGGGCTTGCCGGCCGTGGAAATGCGCCCCTCGCTGAGCATCAGGTAAACCACGTCGCCGATCCGTTGGATACCGCCCACTTCGCCGCGGCTGTCGGAGACGACCGGCTCCAGCGCCCGCCACGTGATGCCGTCGGCGCTTTGCCCGAAGCCGAAGCCGGCCGGATGGTCCACCTTGGCCGGGTCCGGGTCGGCCGTCCAATAACCGTAATAGCCACCCGTGCCGGGATCGGGCGTTACGTCGATGCAATCCCAGCGACCCTTGGGGCGATACCAGCGCGTGTCTTGACGGAATCGCAGCGGCTCGTCCACCTTGGTCCAGTGGATCAGGTCGGTCGACGTAGCGAACATGATGTCCTGGCGGTCGTCGGCAAGGTGCCATTCGGAGTAGTTGATGATGAACTTGCCCGAGGTGTCGAAGTCGGGCGATTTCCACACGTGCCCGGTGCCCATCCACTTGACACCGGGACCGCACTGCAAAATCGGTCCGTGCTCTTTCCAGTGGACGCCGTCGGGCGAAGTAGCCAAACCGAAATGGGTCCAACGCCCCATCGATCCGGCCAGATAGAAGAGGTAATAGGTGTCGGCGTGCCGGTAGAGCCAGGTGTCCCAGATCAAACCGGAGGCCGGGGCGGCGGGCGTGTAAAACATCGTCTGTACGACGTCGGCCGGCTTGCGGGTCATGGCGACCATGTAGCCGCTGCGACCATCGAGCCGGAGCCGGCCGTCGACGATCTTCGCACCACCGGCCAGTCGGTTCTCCCGATAAGTGCCCATCGCATCGTCGGGCGTACCGTCTTCGAACGTCCACTGGGCCAGCGGTTGCGGATCGGACGGTTTGCCCGGCGCCAGCTTGGCGATCGTCTCGGCCTCCAGCGCCACGTCGTAGAGCCGGGCTTCTTCGACATCGCCGGCGAAATATCCGACGGCACCCATCGCGCCCAAGTAGCGCAGTCCGAAGAGCACGACCGCCCGTTGGTCGAACGTTTGCCGCGGGGACGAAGTTTTGTATCTCGCATACGGTTGGCCGTTTCGATAGATGCGAATCTCTGGCCCCCGATAGACGATCGCCACCTGCACCAGGGTCTTGGAGTCGGCCGTTTCCGCCGGGTATCGCGACTGGTTTTCCTCGGTTCGACGGAAGAAATCGCTGCCGGCCATCCATTTGCCGGGCTGTTTCTCGCCGAGCACGATGGCGTCGAAGTGCTCGCCGGAGTCGAACAGCGAGATCACGCCCGCCCCGCGCTGAGCCAGATTGGCCGGATAGACCCAGGCGACCAGCGTTTTGTCGGCGAGTGCAAACCCCCTTTCCGGGTTTTCCGCGGCGGCAACCGCCGGGCAACAGAAGGCGACCGTCATACAGACAAGAGAGGAGCAATTCATGATAACCTCGCAATTGTTGGTCCCAAACAGCCCGTTGAAAAAGTGGTACCCGCA
This sequence comes from uncultured Planctomycetaceae bacterium, assembly GCA_964444795.1. Taxonomy (GTDB): domain Bacteria; phylum Planctomycetota; class Planctomycetia; order Pirellulales; family Thermoguttaceae; genus JABMRP01. The sequence continues at coordinate 56,435 of CAYUIQ010000011.1, read as the reverse complement.
CGAAAAAGGCATGCCGTGCGCGGCTTCCCCGCCCTTGTCTTCAGGGGATTGGGCAATTGCGGGCAAGCCACCCTTGGCACCCCCCCACACAGGGTTCCCATCCTACGCGTGCGTGGTCCACGATGGCGGTTCACGGTTCACCTTCAGGCCGGGCACTCGGGTTGTCGATGCGTATCGCGCAGTTGGGCAGTTCCGTTTGCAGCGCACGCACTTGCGAATCGGAAAGCTGACGACACCCCAGGAGGCCGACAAATCGGAGGTTGGCCAGACCGTGTAGCTCGGAGATGTCTTCGAGATTCTCGCAGCGGTTCAGATTGAGTACTTCCAGGCTCTTCAGCTCCGACAGCCCAGACAGGTTGGTGAGTTTCGCTCCGCCATCGAGCGTCAACATCCGGAGATTCCTAAGCGTCGACAATGCGGAGAGGTCCGAAAGATTCCGGCACTCCGACAGGTTAAGCCACTTCAATTTCTCCAATTTCGACAGGGGAGCCAAGTCGGTGAGTTTCTCGCATCCGTACAGGCTCAACCCTTGGAGATTCGTCAGACCCGAAAGCGCCGAGAGATCCGAAAGAGCCCGGCAATCCGAGAACCGGAGCGTCTCAAGACTCTTCATTGCCGCGAGTGATGACAGATCCGTGTCTCCTCCGCAATCGACCCCGACCAGCGAACGAAGCCCCGTCAGCGTCGGCAGCCCGGAAGGATACGCGAGTCTCTCGCCGAAATCGATTTGCAGTGAACCGGGTCGGTTCGGGTTAAACATCGCGTCTCGATCTTCCGCGAAGCTCCCATCCCAACAACGAAGCCACTTCCATGAGTCCAAGTTCAGTGACTGTAGGCCTTCTCTCGCCGATAGCGTCGACAGGTCGGTGAGCCCCGGGCACTTGTGCAGTTTGAGCGAATGAAGTTTTTTCAGTTGCGCCAGCGGCGACAGGTCGATGATGCACATACAACTTGACAGATCGAGCGATTGAAGATTCTTCAGGCCGGATAACGGGGAGAGGTCGGCGATACTGCCGCACCAGGACAGATCGAGCGTTTGAAGATCTTTCAAACCGGACAACCCGGAGAGGTCGATCAGGTTTTCACAACTTTTGGCATCGAGCCGTTGGAGGTTCTCCATGCCCGAGAGCGGCGCCAGGCTGGTAAGGTTCTTGCAGCCGGCCAAGTCGAGCGACCGGAGTTCTTTCAAATGCGGCAAAGTAGACCAGTCGACGTTGTAGCAGTAGTTCAGGTCGAGCGACTGGAGGTGTTCCAGATGGGATATCGCGGTCAGGTCGGTAAGTTTCTCGCATGCGCCCAGTTTGAGTGACTGGATTTTCCGAAGTTTCGACAGACCGGACAAGTCGGCCAGATTGTCGCAGCCGCGCAGGTCAAGCGATTGGAGGTGTTTCAGGTGAGATATATGCGCCAGACTCGTGATCCCGCCGCACGCGCTCAGGTTGAGGGAGCGGAGATTCTTCAGTTCCGACAGCACGTGCAGGTTCGTGAGGTTATAGCATGAACTCACTTCAAGTGTCCGGAGACTGTCCAGCCCCGACAGCGCGGGCAGTTCCCGCGGATTGCCGTAGCACACCCTAATCGTCTGGAGATTTTTCAGCCCCGACACCTCGGGCAGTTTCCTGAGGCGATGGCAGGCCCCCACGTCAAGCGTCTGGAGATTCCGCAGCCCCGACAGTGACGGCATTTCCGTGAGAGCCGCGCAGCCTGTCACCTCGAGTATCTGGAGGTTTTCCAACTCCGATATCGCGGAAATATCCGTCAATTCGTAGGAGGAGGCCAAATTGAGCGACCGGAGCTTCTTCAGCCCGGACATCGGCGGCAGTTTCGTGAGACCTTTGTACGCAGACAGCTTGAGCGTCTGGAGGTTTTCCAACGCCGATAGCGAGGAAAGGTCCGTCATGTTAGAGCAGCCCCACAAATCGAGCAACCGGAGGTTCTTTAGCCCCGACATCGGCGGCAGTTTCGTGAGGCCATCGCAGTCACTCACGTCGAGCGTCTGGAGATTCTCCAACTCCGAAATCGCGGAAATGTCCGTAAGGTTGGGCCAACGCGACAGTTCAAGCGATCGGAGGTTCTTCAGTCGCCGCATCGGGGGCAGTTTCGTGACGCCGTTGCACCAACCCACGTCGAGGGTCTGGAGATTCTCCAACGTCGATATCGCGGAAAACCCCTTGACTTGTCCGCCGTCGCTCTCCGTTTCCCTCGCTCCGATTCCGCTTAGAACGAGCGACCGGAGGCTCTTCAGCCCCGACAGTCCAGAGACATCCGTGAGGTTGCGGCAGCCCGTCACGGAAAGTGATTGGAGACCGTTCAACTCCGACAGCGAGGAAAGGTCCGTCAGACCCTCGCACTCCCTCAGCGTAAGAGATCGGAGATTCGTCCATTGGCTGGCAAGCTTCTTGAACTCCGCATTGGAACACGCGCACATCCGCAGTTGCAGTTCGATAATCCGAGGGCACTCCGTCAACAGCCGCGAGACGGTGTGTGCCGACACTCCTTCTGGAAGCAAGACGCGCACGACCCCGAGCCGATTCAGTTCGGCGGCGTAGGCATCGACCGTCGTCTCCATGCAGTCGTACAGATGGAAATAACGATGCCGACATGCGGGTACCGTGATTTCGCCAGGGGTATCTTCAAGGAGATCGTAAGCGGGCTCCGACGACCCTGACCAAACGTGTACCCACATGTTCAGCGGCGATGAAATCCGCTCCTCGGGGATCGTCGCTTTCTCCTCCTGTTCGGCATCCGGCGGCGCGGCCAAGAGAGATGGGCTGCATCCCATCGAGAAAAAGAGAATCGCCGCCGGTAGGAGAAGGGGGGTGATGGTTCTTCTCATGACTGGTCCTCGCTACGGAAGTAGGCAAGTCGTGGCGTCTTCAGAACGCCCCGGCGTGTCCCAGAAATGGCAGTCTACCAGAGAGCCAGTGTGATGGAAGGTGAGATTGGCATGGTAAGCACAGTCGGCCATCTCGTCAATCGCGCCGTCGGCAACGGATCTTAGCCAGCCGAGCGGACATTGGGTTCCCACAAGGAGCCAATCCGAGGGAAAAAGAAAGCGGCGACGAGTCACCGCACTCCAAAAAAGCTCTATTGGGAGATATTGCACTTTGGGCCTATAATCGCCCGGAATCGAGCGTCTTGCGGCGACATGACCAAGTGATATCTATCATCGAAGGTGGCAAATGACGGCCCAGAGAGTTCCCGTGGGAAGTGCGCCCCGAGTGCTGATCTCCCGGCTCAGTTCCATTGGCGACGTGGTTCACGGCTTGCCCGTGCTCTGTGCGTTGCGACAGGCTTTTCCCGAGTCGCTGCTGGGGTGGGTGGTGGAAGATCGGGCGTCGGCCTTGCTGCGGGGTCACGAGGCGTTGGACGAGCTGATCACGCTTCCCCGGGGTTGGCTCAAATCGCCGCGAACCGTCTGGAACCTGCGGCGGCATCTTCGCGAGTTGCGGTTCGACGTAACGATCGATCTCCAAGGGCTCACGAAGAGCGCCGTTGCGGCCCGATTGTCGGGCGCTCGCTGGCGGATCGGTTTCGGCGACCGCAACGGCCGGGAATTGAGCAAACTGCTGAACAACCGACCGGTGAATACGACCGCCCGGCATGTGATCGACATGAACCTCGAGCTGCTCCGGCCGCTGGGAATCGAGCGTCCGCAGGCGCGTTTTTTGGTGCCCGAGCGACGGGAAGACCGTACCCGGGTCGAGCGGATGATCGGCGCGGCCAACCTTCGGGAGGGCTTCGCGGTGTTGAATCCGGGGGCGGGATGGCCATCGAAGTTATGGCCGCCGGAGCGGTTTGCCGCCGTGGGCGCCCATCTGGGCCGGGTCTATCGGCTGCCTTCGATCGTGGTTTGGGCGGGGAAAGAAGAACGGGCCAGTGCCGAACAGATCGTGGCCGGCTCGCGCGGATGGGCCCAGTTGGCTCCACCCACTTCCCTGACCGAACTGGCCGCTTTGGCCAGGCGCGGGCGGCTGTTTGTTGGTTCCGATACCGGACCGTTGCATATCGCCACGGCCGTGGGCACCCCCTGTTTGGGGTTGTATGGCCCGATGTCGGCCCAGCGCAACGGGCCGTACGGACCGCAACACGTGGCCCTGCAAAAACGCACGTTCGAGGGGACCAGCCGTCAGCGGCGAAGCGCGTCGGCCGAGTTGATGGAAGCCATCCGTATCGAGCACGCATGCGACGCGTGCGATGAAATCCTCGGCCGCCAGGCGTGGAAAGCGGCGGCTTGAGGCGTGTACGATGGGCTTCCGAGCCCGTCGGTTTCTGTACGATGGCCCTCCGAGGCCGTCGATAGCCCGAAAGCGACGGGCTGGGAGGCCCATCGTACACAACTCCGAAAGCGACGGGCTGGGAAGCCCATCGTACAGCGACGGCCTCGGAGGGCCATCGTACGGAACTTACGCCGCGGGCTTCTGGCGATCCGGATCGTATAGCCAGGGGTTCATCTTCGGGTCGTTGTACATTTTCATCTGCCGATACAGCTTCAGGCACTTCCGGCCGGCAAAGATGTCTTCCAGCAGTTCGGCCAGCGAGGTCGATAGATCCTCGTGCTGTTGATAACAGGTGGCCAGACGCTTGCCGGCCTTTTCGCAGTGCTCGTCGTCGGCGTCTTCGCGCTGGGTCTGCTCGATCATGTGGAAGATCCGCAGCGAGAGGATCGAAAGCCGGTCGATCGCGCTGCCGGGCGTTTCGGTGTTCAGCCGGGCACCGGCGGCGGGCGTGATGCCTTGGGACTGGAGGCCTTGAATCAGGCAGGCGTCCAGCGACTCGATCAGGTCGTTACGCTGCTGATTGTAGCCGTCGATATTTCGTTTGACCCTCGCCAGCTCGGCATCGGCCACGTTGGGGCTTCGGGCGATGTCCTCCTCGTGCCAGAGCAGGTAGTTGCGCGTGTGCTGCCGACAGACCAATTCGAGAAAGCCCTCGTACGGGTTGTCGGGCGCTTCGAGGCCGTGCCATCGAGCGACGGTTTCCCGGTGCAAATCGGTAATCGTTTTGATGTCGATCATCAGGGCCTCTGGCGGGTGAAAAAGAGGAAAAAGTCGAGGGGACGGCACAACCTACCCCCCCAAGAGGAGCCGTATGTGAGAGAATACTCCTTTCTTGCCTCGGCGACAATATGAACTTCTTCCGGCGAAGGCCTCCGTCTTCGGCTCCCCGCAAAGCGTCTGGCGTGTTAAAATGAGTGCTATGAAGGTTGCCGAGAAGAAGAGAACCGAGAAGCAGAAACGGCCCGCGCCGCGGGATCTCCGTCGGATATCCGCGCGGAAGATGCTCCTGGCGGCCGCTATCGTACTGGGATGCCTCGTCGCCGGCTACCTGGCCTACGAGGGCCTGACGAACGCCCGGGCGGCGAACCCTCGATTGACCCTGGAAAACATCCCCTTCAACGGCGCCCGGGCGTACGAGGACTTGAAGCAACTCTGCGACGAGATCGGCCCGCGATGCACCGGATCGGTGGGCATGACCCGGCAGCAGGCCATGCTCAAGGCGCATTTCGAAAAGTGCGGGGGGCGGGTCGAGTTGCAGCAGTTCGAGAATCCGCATCCGCTGACGGGCGAGCCGGTGCCGATCGTCAATATGATCGTCCACTGGCGACCCCAGAGCGAAGAGCGGATTTTGCTGTGTACCCACTACGATACGTTGCCCTTTCCGGTGCTCGACCCGGTCGATCCGAAGGGGCGATTCGTCGGCGCCAACGATGGCGGAAGCGGCGTGGCGGTGCTCATGGAACTGGGCCGCGAGATGCGCGACCTTGAGCCGGATCTGCCGTACGGGGTCGACTTCGTCTTCTTCGACGCCGAAGAGTTCATGTTCGACGAGCATGGCACGGCGAGCGACCCCGATGGCAAGATGACGGGCGAGTTCTTCGTCGGGTCGGAGTATTTCGCCCGGCAATACCGAGACCACCCGCCACCGTACCGCTATCGCTGGGGCGTTTTGCTGGACATGATCGGGGACAAGGATCTGCGGATTCCGCAGGAGCGGATCGGTCTGAAGACGCTGAAGGGGAGGAAGCTGGTTCGACAGATCTGGGAGACGGCCCGGCGGTTGGGCGTGCGGGAATTTGTCATGCGTCCGGGCATCGAAATCAAGGACGATCACGTTCCGTTGAACAAGATCGCCCGGATCACGACGATCGATCTTATCGATTTTGATTATCCGGCCTGGCATACCCGTAACGACACGCCCGAGCAGTGCTCGGCACTGAGTCTGGCCAAGGTCGGTTGGGTTCTGCGCGAATGGCTCAAGGTCGTCGAGTAGAGGCACGCGAGTAACACGGGAAGACGAGGAGCACGGCAATCCGGTGAATATTTTGTCTTCACTCCTGGTGTCGGGATTTCTTTTGACCGTTTCCGCGGGGCTGTTGGTTTGGCATATACGCTCGTGGCGCCAGGTCCAGCGGCAGGATCCCCGGCCGGCCGACTTCGACTATCGTCGCCGCCAGTTCCGCCGCCGGACACAGTCGACGACGATGCTGGCGATCTTGGCCGTTGCCCTGTTCTTCGCTCAGTTTCTGCCTCCGCGGCCGCTGATCACCGGGGCCTACGTTGGCGCCCTGGTGTTGGTGATCTTCTGGGTGGGCCTGTTGGCGCTGGCCGACGTCGTGGCCACCAAGCAGCATTTCGGCCGCTTGCGGCATGACTGCCTCATCGAGCAGGCCAAGCTACAGGCCGAAATGCGACGGATTCAGGGCATGCGCCGCAACGGAACTTCGCGCCACGGCCGCCACCCATCGGGAAGCAGCGACAAAGGCGGCAGCGAGGCGGGAAGATAGCAGCCTTCGCTTGCTGGTCCAACACGCTTGCTGGGCGGCGTTTTTTGGTGTCTAATGAAGGTGTGGTGAGACGATTGGCGGTTCGGACGCCCTCACCCCGGCCCTCTCCAGTGGAAGAGAGGGAGCTTGATGCAACACCAACCCTCGGGACCCGCACATGGACCCGTTTCGTGCCTGCCTGGCCTTCGGACCGCTGGCGATCTACGTGCTGCTGCTGGGACTGATCAACCTATCGCGCCGGCCGTTGCTGGTTTCTGGAACTCGCGACGCGGCCGCTCTGGGATTGGCCCTGGCGGGGTTCGTGTTGATCGGCCCCTTCGAGCTGTTTTTGCCTGACGCCTCGGTCGCCCGCATCGGACCCTTCGTCTGGGCCTTGTTGACCGCCTTCTACGGTCTATGCCTTGTCTTGGTGCTGCTGCAACTCCGCCCGCGGCTGGTCATCTACAATATGGCGACCGACGAACTGCGTCCCGTCTTGGCCGATCTGGTCGCCGAATTGGACGCCGACGCGCGATGGGCGGGCGATAACCTCACGCTGCCCGGGCTCAACGTCCAACTCCACGTCGACAGCATCCCCTGGATGCGAAACATCTCGCTCGTGGCCAGCGGCTGGCACCAGAACTATCTCGGCTGGCGGCGGTTGGAGTTGGCGCTGGCCGCGGCGCTGGGCGACGTGCGGAGCATTCGCCGGTGGCAGGGGCTGGTCTTTCTCATCCCGGCGATCAGCATTCTGCTGGTGCTGATCGCCGTGGTGGTGATCGATCCCCGGGCACTCACCCAAGCCATGTTCGACATGCTCCGGGTTTAGCCCACATCGTCGAGGCCGAACGAGACAACCGCTTACAGGGACCACGCATTCTTCGGAGCGAGCCACCGCCCCTAAGGACCACGCCCCTCAAGACCACGCGTCATTCCCCACCACGCTCGATAACATCAGCCCGCACGCAGGCTACCGAGACGGGCGCGTAGTTGCAGGTGCATCCGCCGGTGAGATTTGGGATGTTCAGCACGCCGTTGGCTGGGTAGAGGTTGTTGTTCACCCCGCAACCGGGACGCACTCCCAGCAGTGGCGTGATCTGGCGACTGTCGAGATCGATCCATGCCGAATTGCCGCGATAGCGTGTGGTCAGCAGATGCGTACTGGCTCGCGTGCCCGTGCATCCGCGGCGAGCCCAATGCAACGGTTTGCCGAGCGGATTTCCCGAGGGAAGTTCGTAGACCACCAGGTTTTCTTCGTTGCCGGTGAGTAGCGTACTGCCGGCGATCCATCCGGGCAGTCCTTCCTTGGGCAACCCTCTTCCCTGGATGACAAGCCGTCTCCGTGGCGAATCCGACTTCCACGGCAGAGGTTCACCGTCGCCGCCGCAATAAAAGCCCGTGGGAGTGACGACGATGTCGAGCGAAGGGCTGTATCGCAATCGGGCGCCGCCCGCCCTCTGCCACACTCGCTGACCCGTGGCGACGTCCAACGCAAACATGCTGCCTTCGCGCAGCTCGTCTTCGCCGCGGCGTGCAGTGGTCAGTTCGGCACAGAACACCTTGTCTCGCCCCACTGCAAGGCCAAGCGCGTCGCGGGTTGTCTCAACCCGCCACAGCAGTTTACCCGAGAGCCGATGCACGCACAGCACATTGGCCCCGCTGCTGCCCACCAAGTAGTCGCCGTAAACACGAAGGTTCGCCCAGGGTGTTTTGAGGCCGTCGGGAACGTCGATGCGTCCAACCCGCCGCCCCGTGGCCGGATCGAACACCAGGCAACTCGCGCCGGCACTCAGGTAGATCGCGTCCTCGATCACCACCATTTGCGTTGTCGGCGCGAGGCTTGGCGGGGGGCCCCATATCCGGTGTCTCGCGTAGCGCACATCCTCGCGGGCATCCGGGTCGGCAAGGGGCCTGGCGCCGAGGGGCACCTCGACTTCCCACAATTCTCGGCCCGTGTAGACGTCCGATGCCCGCAGCAGGCCTTCCTCCAACAGCACAACACGTCCCCCGGCCACGCGGACCTGGTCTTGGCCCGGGAACTTGTGCCACCGCCCGGCCGCGTCGAACCAGAGAACGGCCATGGGTGAGCGGATGAACTCGTCCTGCGATGCCCCGGTACTGGCGGCGTTGGCCTCCGCGTGGGACCAGTCGGCCGCACCGGGTAGCGGCCCCGAACGGGCCAGCAGCACGAAGTTGCCAGCCTCTCGAACGCTTGCACCAGCAAAGGCCTCGTCTTGGACGATCTCCTCGATCCGGTCGCCATCGGCCAGCGAGCCCCAAGCAACGGCGACACCGCCGTAGGGACGTAGCGTATGGAATACAGCGTGGGCCAATGCTCGTTCTCCCCCGCGACTCAAAGCGTCGGGCGTCTCCGAAACGACGAGACTCGCCATATACGGCGAAAACGGGTAACTCGCGGGGTTGCCGACCACCACGCTTGCCCGCGTTCCGTACAACCCCATGTCATACAGCCGCTGGCGAACTGCGGCGACCTTGCTTGGATCGTCATCCACGGCAATCACGTAGAGGTTCGACTGTCGGACGAGTTCCTCGATCAAGCGGCCACGGTCGATCCCCAGCACCAGGGCGTAACCGTCGCCAGCGCCCGTGGCCTCAAGGACCGCGGTGGCCCGCTCGGTCCACGTGTCGGGGGCGGAGGCGGGAATGGTGGACACGGTGTGTGTCGTCGCGCCGCCAGACTGCGGAGTCGCAAAAGCCAGGATGCTTCCCTCGGCCGTTACGATGAACAGCTTTTGGTCGGCCGCCAACATCCGTTGTGGAGTACCCTCGATTTCCGCACGCCACACGACCTTGGGTTCCCGGCCGGCCGTGTCAATGGCTTCCACGACGCCTGGTCCACCGGCATAGAGTCTGCTGCCCGCCTTGAGATGGACGTCAAGCTTTGATGGCAGCTCCCAGATTTGACGAAATACACCGCCAACGTTGTCTGGAACCTCGTCCTTGGCGCGGTGGGACGGGATGTTGCCCTCGGTCCGCGGCTGAAGTGTATAAGTCGTCAAGTCTCGGGCCACAATGCTTTGGTCGCTTTCATACATCACTTCGGGCGTCATCACCGGCTGACGAAAGCGGTCGAGTTCTCGCTGGTTCGCGCGCTCGATGTCCAGTCTGGTCCAGCCGCCCGGATAGAGCATGGGCTTGTAATCCGTCTGGCCAGGCTTGGTCTTGGCAAGCCGCTCCTCGTTGGGACGGGTGATGTCGTACAGATCGCCTGAGTGGCTGAGATACTTGCCGATCCCGGCTACGAACCAGCAGCCCTTGGGCAGCCCCAGTCGCCCGCCCCAGCCCATGGTGTAGGTTTGCAGCGCGCCAGTTTTCACGTCCAAGAAGGCCGGTAGTTGTGCCCCGCAGGGAACGATCAGCCGGTCGCCGACGATCGCCAGATAGCCCTGGGGCGTCAGGCCGGAGTAGTGTCCGATGCCGTGGTCCCAGTTGCTCTTTGGGATGTGACCGCTATCGATGTTCGACCAGACGGCTTGCCCCGACTCCGCGTCCACTGCGTGAACGAACACGCCTTCGGTGGGCCACAGGCCCGCGGCGAAGTAGATCACGCCATCGGCCAAGACCGGACCACCACGAGCCGGAAAAAGCGAAACCAATCGCCCATGACCGATGACCTTGCGGTCAGACTTCCCCTCGGGAAGAGCGCGGAACTTCCAGCACAGCGCCCCGTCGTTGGCGTCCAGGCAATACAGATAGCCGTCGTCGGAAACGAAATAGACCTTGCCCTCCCAGGCCGCGGGAGCGAACCGGACCGGCCCCTCGGCGAAGAACCGCCAGCGCTGCTTTCCCGTCTCGGTATCCAACGCCGTGACGCTGTCGGTAACCATCGAGGGAACGAACATGGTGCCGCCAAGCACCACCGGTTCGTAGGAAGCGTCGTACGCGAGCCGGCTGTCGCGGGGAAATGCCGGCCTGGGGGCTGGTAATGCCCGCGTCCAGCGAAGCTGAAGGTCCGACGGCAGTTCGTGCGATGATGCCGCGGTGCGCCCCGCGTCGTATCGGAACTGCGGCCAGTCGCCGGCCCGCGATTGAGCCGTGAGGAGGCATGCCACGATTAACAGAGCGAGAGAGAATTGCCGTTTCATCCGTTGCCTTTCCGTGCATCTTGGATCAGGTCCGGCCTGCTATCGGCGCGTTCGTCGGGGGTCTTCGCGGTAGCCGACAGAGAACACACTGGCCAGTCCTCTCCCCTGATTCTACTCAAACGGAACCAACCGTGCCACCGTGCCGGCAAGTGACGCGTCGCTGCCTGAGCTTTCGTGACATCCGGCGGACAAGGCGACCACGCGCTCCCCTGAGCCCAAACTTCCCTGACCCCAAACTTCCCACGCCCACAGCACAAGCCGTTTCGCGAAAGCTCCGGGCCAGAGGTGAGTGGGTATTTACTCCAAGAGGAATTGACAGAAATGGATCTCCCCCAAGTAGTTGACAAGGGCTCCCCAAGTGGGTAGCGTCGTGGGTATGAGCGATTCCGATCGACCCAAACCGAAACTCCGCTGGTATCAGTTCAGCCTGCGGTGCGATGGCCCAGGACTGGCGGACTCCGGGGAGGGCTCGTTTTACGCCGCTGCCGCCGGGGCGTATTCGGCTTCGTGTTGGTCTGCCGATGGAAGTCTGCGACCTTTGCATGGGACGAGATTATGACCGAATGCCCATCTTGCGGGATGCTCACAGATGAAGAATTGCCGCAGTGTATACATTGTGGCCAATACATTAACGGCGGCTTCATAACTAGTGGTACGACGTTTCGGGTCTACCGATTTCTTTTCGATTCGATATCCTACGTTTTGCGGGCTATCCCACGGTTGTGGCAGGTTGTGAAAATCCAAGTGAAGGTCAAAATCTTCAGAAGATAGAATTCAAGCCGCTTGCCGCCCGAATCTGGGAACCAGATCGATTCTTGCGGATTCAGCTACGGATCAACGCGACCACGAGGTCGATGCGCGTATGCCTTGACTTCGACGACGTGTACGCCCTTGTTGAGGTTATGGTACAGCATATTCACGCGGATGTAACGCGCCTCGATCGCGTCGAATTCGAAGCGGTCGCCTTTGGGCGTTGAAGGGGTGCTGTTCTTGCTCATGTCGCCCACCTGCTTCCAGGTTTGGCCGTCCGGGGAAACCTCAACCGTGTACCGGTAATATCGCTCCATACCCCAGTAGGGCCAGACATGAACGCCGTTCAGGGTATGCACCTCTTCGAGGTCGACGGTCAATGAGGCCGGGTAGGGATCGGTCTGCCAACTCGATTGCAGGTCCCAGGCGTTGCCGTCGGTGGCCAGGGCGGGCGGATGCGCTGGGAGCGACGCCGAGGCGGTGGTCGGGCGGCCGGCGGCGATTCCGGGGGGGCCCGGGCGAATGTCCCCGAAACGCTTGACGAATTCGGCTTGTCGCTCGGCGGCGCTGTAGAGCCGCGGTGGTGCGACCGGATACGGTGTCCCGCCTTTCTCGACGTACTCGTCGAATCGCCGGCCGTATTCCTTCAGGAACGCGCGACGCACCAGATCGAAGCTCAACGGCTCGGCCGGATGATCCTTCTCGTCGGCCAGCAGAAACGGCTTGCCGGCACGGGCCGGATCGTAGTTGCCGTCGGCGACGACCAAGTCGAACTCGCTGCGATAGCTCTTCAGGATGTCCTGGTAGTTGCCGTCACCGGCGCCGGCTTTCGCGTGCCACTCGATCGATGCGCGGTTGACGTCCGGTGTGAAGAATAGCAGCCCGTCCTTCTCAAACGCTCGGGTCGCGTCGGAGTGGAACGCGTCGAGTTCGACCGAATACGGGATGCGGAAGACAAGATAGCGGGGCGGCCGGTGAAAATCGGTCTCGAACGCCAACTCCGCGCCGTTCTCGGTGAATTTCAGCGCGCTGGAGACTCGACCCATCTCGGTCGGCGCGTTGCGGATCGCCACCTTCTTGCCCGGTTGCATCCAGGCCGGTGAAATCAGCGAGTAGAGGTAAAGGTCTCGCCTCTGCTCATCCAGCCCGGTCTGTCCACCGTATTCGCAGACCATCATATTGCGGATAAACAGGGCCGTCTTGGCCGCGGCCCAGGCGTGTGGCGGTGGGCAATTCGCCGAAGGCGTGCGATTGGACCACGGCACGACCAGATTTTCGAACCCTTCGTGCGTCGAGCCGTTGTGCAGCAGCACGTGGTAAAGGTCCAGCAGGGCATGTTTCTGATCGCCGATCGCCCGATACTGATTGGCCTGATTCAGGGTCACGTACTGGTGAACGTGCATGCCGTTGCGGTAACTCATGCAGCCTTCGCGATACTTGCGCGCCCGAATCGTTGCCAGCGTGCGGGCCACTCGCGGATCATCCGCGCTTAAGAGTTCCGTCGGGTAGACGAGCAGATTGTTTTCCCAGTCTTGATTGGGGAATTTGTTGGGCGGGCCGTGGCCTTGCACCCTTCCCGCGGTCCAGTCATAAAGCCCCGAGCGAATATAGCCCTCTTTGCGATACGTATGATCGATCGCCCGGATGATCGCCTGGCGGTACGTGCCCTCGGCTTCGGCCCATGCGTCGGCGTCTTCGGTTTCGCCGAGCAAGCGAGCCGCGCGGATCGACGTGCGAAGTGCCAACAGGGCGAACAGATTGTGGCACGTATGGTAGCCGGTCACCATCGGCGCGTCGTAGGGAACGGAGGAGCGAATCAGGCCGTGCTCGTTGTTGGTCTTGTGGTCGTCGACGATAAACCGGGCGCCCTTGCGGATCGCCGGATAGACCTTGCGGCCGTACTTCAGGTCGCGGGTCATGACCAAGTGGTAGGCCAGGGCGAAAAGTCCCTGTCCGTGCGAGGTGACGATCGTGTCGTTGCCCCGGTTGTGGACGTCGATAAACATGCCCGATGCGTGCTGCTTGCCGATCAACCAGTCGACGTTCGGCTCGCTCAGCGAGAAGAGGCCGGCCGTATCGTAGGCCAGGAGCATGTCGATGTAGTCGTTGAGAAACAACGCATCGTAGGGAAGCCCGCTGCCCTGGCGCTTGCCGCCGCCCTGCATCCGGGTGGCCAGGATCAAGTGTACCAGCGACGCCCGATAGGAATCGTTGACCCGTTTTTCCGGGATCTCGAATTCAAAATCGCCGAACAGGTCGTTCCAGTACCGGACGGTTTCGTCTCTGGCCGGCTGATAATCGGCGGCCGCCACCGCGGCGACGTGCTGGGGATCTTGCACGGGCACGCGTGGCATCTTGAACACGGCGTCGAACGTTTCCCCCGGCCCCAGCGTTCGACGGTAAACGGCCAGTCCGGTCGCGGCGCGATCGGTGACGTGATGATCCATCGCGCGGTACTCGCCCCGGCAAAGCACGTCCGGCACGGCATAGGTTTCCGCCCCCGGCGAAAACGCGTAGACCAATTTCCCGTCGCGCGTCACGCAGTCATTGCGCATCGCGAAGCGCGTTGCCGGAGTTACCGGCCGGCGAACCCCGCCCAGGCGGAAATGTCCGGCCGAACCTCTGACACCCGCCGCCACGACGCCCTCGACCGGCGACTGGCCCGGGTTGGTCATCGTCAGCCGGGCAAATTGCACCAGATTCGCCGTGCCGAGTTCGGGCAACTCCGCGCTGAAGATCTCCAGACGATGCTCGACGCCGTCCTCTTTCCAGCCGTAACCAACCACGGGAATCCAGCCATCGAAAAAGGTCTTATTGCGGGCCATGACCGGTTTGAGCGTCTTGCCGTGGAAAAACGCCAGCTCCGCGTAACGCGTGTGGATGGCGCCGTCATACGTGATCTGCACCGGCTCGGGGACAAACGGCCGGCCGATCACCGTGGTCGACTGCGCCGCATAGCACCATTCTTCCCCATCGCCGTCAATCGACGGATCGAACATCGGCTCCCCGGCACCCAGCGAGCCGGCGGAAAAGAGCCCGATCGCGAAAAGCAGCAGCGCGCGGAAAAAGGGCGGTTGTATGGTCATGGACATGGCTCCACTGGGTTGACGATCAAAGTGGATGGTTAGCCGGCGTGGCTTGCTTGACGGGAACCACTTTCAGGGACACTCGCCGGAGCGTGAATCCCTGGCGATGTGCCTGGCTATATTCACTTTCGTACCGGCTCGCGTCCCCGCGTTTTTCGAAGTGCGAATGGTCGAGACGCCCGGGGCTCAAGAGCAGGTCCCACGACCAGTCCCCCGGTTTTTCGAGAACAAGGTGGCGGTAAGGACCGGAGCCTGGTCCGTCGATCCAATCGGCCGAGGACAGCTTACCTTCGGACTCCACCAAGTAAACACACCCGTAGCTAGGTTCCATCTCCACGATCAGCCTGACTCGACTCCCCGCGGGAACGACCGGCGGGGCATCGCCGACGTCAACGATACTCGGCACCAGCCCCAGGGGAAGATCCGAGGGGCGTTGCACCTCCCATTGGAGCTTGGTGACCTCGACGTGCTCGACGGGACCGGCCGCGTCGGGCATCTCCTCCAAAAGCTCTGAGAAGGTATCGCGATCCGTCGCGGACGGCCGAAGGAAATAGATCAACAACAGGGCCAGCGCACTCAGGCAGGCCACGATCACGAGCTTCATTCTCGACTTACCCGAAGTCTTCCGGGCCTCGAACCCTCCCGATTCGGCGGCGGCGCGTCGGGTCGGTTTCGCGGCGCCCGTGAAGCACCGTTTCATGCACGACGCGCAAATCCATTCCACCGGCTGGTCGGCGGCGCCGGGCGGATTATTGAATCGAATGACGCTGACGGCCATGGCGTACATTGCCGCCACGTTCATGTCGCGCACGATCGGAGCCCGAGCCGACAACTCCCGGGGAGTCCATTGCCGGATCTTGGAGGAGGATGAGTCGAACGATTTCTCGCAGATGCCGCAGTCTGGCATGGGTTACGCCTCCTCGCCGGAATCGTCCACGGTGCCAAGCGAGGCGCCTTGCGCTTCTTTCAGTGCGTCGACAACCTCGTCCAACTCTTTGGAATACGCCTCTTCGCCGGAGGCGAAGAACTGATAGCTCAACTGGAACCACGCCTCGGGGTTCGTCCGGCAGGCTTGCACGGCCGCCAACGCCTTTTGGCGTGCCGCTTGGCGGGCTCGCTCCACTTGGCCCTGCGGCAACGTCGGCAGGTGTCCGCCCGACTGGCGGCCGATGTGGTCCAGGAGACCGATCCTCCCGCCCTTCCGTGCCGAGCGACACTTCTCGAAAGAGTCGAGCATTTCCGGCCAGCGCTGGCCCAACTCACTCTGGCACTGTTGGGACCACTCGGGGTGGCTCTCCTGCACGCTGCCGCCGACCTGCCCGAGCAACTGCAAACAGCGGTCGAAGAGCCATGCGTTGCCGGGGGCCGTCTCGACGGCGGAAATCAGCTCGCGCCAGACTACATCGAGATCGTCGTCGGACGCATTGCTTGCCATAATCCGCTCGGCATAGTGCTTTACCGCCTGCTGATAGGATGCCAGCGCCGACTGGACCTCCTCGGCGGACTGGCTCCCTTTGTACTCCTGGGCGTCGGCCAGCGCCGCCATTTTCAATCTCTCGATTTCCCGCTTGGAGTCTCTGGCCGGCGCCTGACGCACCGGCTCGGCCGCTGGCGAACTGGCTGACTCGCCCTCTTTCCCGCCAGAGATAAGCGAAATTGGCCAGA
This sequence comes from uncultured Planctomycetaceae bacterium, assembly GCA_964444795.1. Taxonomy (GTDB): domain Bacteria; phylum Planctomycetota; class Planctomycetia; order Pirellulales; family Thermoguttaceae; genus JABMRP01. The sequence continues at coordinate 40,062 of CAYUIQ010000011.1, read as the reverse complement.
CTACGGCGAGGAGCAGCAACTCTCCCAGCATCGGCAGCAACACCAATGCCAAGAGCAGCAAGAAGAGGATGCCGATACCGCAGAGAATTCTCCACCATAACGGGCCTAGGTCCCTGTACCACTTTTCGGACCAGATACCTTCGCCGCCGCGGCGGGCCTCGGACTGCAGGGCAACGAGTTCGGCGTCGGCATTGTGTGGGTCCCGAAGCCATCCCAAGCCCGCCTTGAGAAGCTCACGGCCGACGTCGCGGCCGTCTTCGAGCGTCACCCGGGCGAAGCAAGAAATGCCGTCCGGCTCAAGCCGGTCGAAATGGACGGTAACGGTCTGCTCGCCGATGAGCCCCCGGGTAAAATCGTTTGCCGCCCTGCCCTGCCGCTGGTCGTCGTCGCCTTGCATCATCGTGTCCCGTTTCCGTTTCTGCTCCGTGCTGGGACAAGCCACCTCCTTCAGCCGCGCGTAGAGTAAAACCGTCCGGCCGTCCTGCTTTCCCAGCACGCCAATGTAGCCGGCGTTCCTAAAATCGACGACTCGGCCCACGACCTCATCGGCCTCCGTGACGCTCGACAGGCCCAGCATCAGACCAATACCGAGCAGAACGAGGCGGACAAGCGAATTCATGGCTAGGCTCTCCGAGAAATGGGGCGACAAATCGAGTGTCAGTCACCGCCGGCCAGGGCGTTGACCTGGAGCATGGGAACCAGGTAGGGATCGATTTGCCCCAGTTTCTTCAACCCGATCCCCTTGACGTTGCGGATAGCCTGATGGTCGAGAAAGGTCTTGTTGCGGGCCATGACCGGCCGCAACGTCTTGCCGTGGAAAAACGCCAGATCCGCATAGCGCGTGTAGATCACGAAAAGCAGCAGCGAGCGGAAAAAGGTCAGTTGTATGGTCATGGACGGGTCTCTCGGCAATTTGCGAGGAATATGCGAATGGTAACGCATGCAAGCGATTCCAATCCCCGTCTGGCCGCTGAACTTACGCGACGGGTTACCGCTTGTCAAGGTTTTACCCTGATTTCCACCCAGTCCGCCAGCGTCATGGGGCGATCGGCGGAGCAGACCGCACGGGCAACAAAAAAACCCCTTCTCTCGGCTGATCGAGAGAAGGGGCGGATGGAGACGGACGTGGACGATACTCAGGCGGCTTTGGGCAAACCGCCCTGGATCTGTTTCAGCGAGCGGCCGAGTTTCTTCCGTTTCGTCGTGCCGGTTATCTTCTTGGCCGGCGCGTCCGTATTGCCCGTGCGAAGTACCTCGAGCAATCTCTGATTGCCGTCACCCTCTTCGGCGGGGACACCGATCTGCTCCACAGCGTCAGAAACCCCCAACAGGACAGACTGCTTGACTCCCTCGCGCATCCACGAAAAGAAATTGACGTTCATCGGCTCGATCTCCTTCGAGTTCACCACCCCGGCCGCAGCCGAGGTATTTTGAAAATGGGGCAGGAGCGTACCAACTTGCCGGGCACGTGTCCAGAGGAACTCGAAGTGGATCGATATGCCATGCCGTAAGCCACGAACCCCCCCGTACGAGTGGCTAAGCGGCGATCCCGGCCAACCTATGCGCCGGGGGAAATGTCGTCTAGAATAAAGAGTTTTGCGAATAGAGAACACCGGCGGCCTAAATTGAGGACCATCCATTGCTCCGGACGCACACATGTGGGCAGCTTCGCCCCGAACACATTGGCCAACAGGTTACCGTCTGCGGGTGGGTCGATACCTACCGGGATCACGGCGGGGGGCTGTTCGTCGACCTCCGCGATCGGTACGGCAAGGTGCAGGTCGTTTTTTCCCCCCAAACCGACGAGAAGACTCGGGAAACGGGCCGTTCGCTCCGCTCGGAGTATGTCGTGGCCGTCACGGGCACCGTGGCTGCACGGCCCGAGGGTACGGTCAACCCGAAGCTCGCGACTGGGGGGGTTGAAGTCCGGGCCAACGGGGTCGAGGTGCTCAACGCCTGCGTCACGCCGCCATTTCAGCCGACGGGGGCGGATCTCCCCGGCGAGGACTTGCGGTTGAAATACCGCTATCTCGATCTGCGCCGTCCCCAGATGCAGGAGACCATGGTCCTGCGTCATCGCATAATCAAGGGGATGCGCGACTACTTCGACGCGCTGGATTTCATCGAGGTGGAGACCCCCGTGCTGGGCCGTAGCACGCCGGAAGGCGCCCGCGATTATCTGGTGCCCAGCCGGGTGCAGCCGGGTACGTTTTACGCACTGCCTCAGTCGCCGCAACTCTACAAGCAGATTCTGATGATTGCCGGCTACGACCGCTACGTGCAGGTCGCCCGGTGTTTCCGCGACGAGGATCTCCGCGCCGACCGGCAGCCGGAGTTCACACAGTTGGACGTGGAAATGGCCATGGTCGACGGCGACGACATCATCGGGGTGATCGACGGTCTGGTCGCCCGATTGGCCAAGGACGTGCTGGGGCTCGAGGTTTCCTTGCCCCTGCCGCGGATGACTTACGACGAAGCCATGGAACGATTCGGCCACGACGCACCCGATCTGCGATACGGTATGGAGCTGGTCGATCTGACCGATCTGGCCGCCGAGTGCAAGTTTCGCGTGTTCAGCGGTCCGGCCACCTCGGGCGGCCGGGTTCGCGGCATCAACGCCAAAGGGGCCGCGTCGAAGTATTCCCGAAAGGGTATCGACGAACTGACCGACTTCGTCGTGCAGGACTTCGGGGCCAAGGGATTGGCCTGGTTCAAGGTCGATGAGTCCGGCACACTGGCCTCGCCGATTGCGAAGAATTTCACCCCCGAGACACTCCAGAGCATTGCCCAGCGGATGGATGCGGCGCCGGGCGATCTGCTGCTGTTTGCCTCGGCCGATTTCGACACGACCTGCCGGGTCCTCTCGGGCTTGCGTCGCCGGTTGGCCGCGGAGTTGGAGCTTTACGACCCCAAGGAGATGAACTTCTCCTGGGTTGTGGAATTCCCCATGTTTGCCCCGGACGAAGAGTCCGACGGCTGGGCGGCGATGCACCACCCCTTCACCGCCCCCCGGCCGCAAGACCTGGACCTGCTGGCCGCCGAGCCGGGTAAGGTTAGGGCTCAGGCCTACGATCTGGTGATCAACGGCGCCGAAGCCGGTGGCGGCACGGTCCGAATCCACGACCAGAAGTTGCAGCGGGAAGTGTTCACATTGCTGGGAATCGACGAGCAAACGGCCGCCGAGCGGTTCGGGTTTCTCTTGGAAGCCCTCCAGTATGGAGCCCCGCCGCACGCGGGGATTGCCCTGGGGATCGACCGCTGGGTGATGCTCTTTGCCCGTTTGGACAGCATTCGCGATTGCATCGCCTTCCCCAAGACCCAACGAGCGACCGACCTGATGACCGGCGCTCCCGGCCAGGTGGGCTCGCGGCAGTTGCAGGAACTGGGAATCAAGGCCAAGACTTGACCCCCGCGGCGGCAAGCGGGAAACTGTAGGGGCTTATTCCTCGGTTAGCGTATTAAGGAGCACGAAATCCCATGCGGCAACCTTCTCGATATTGGATTCTCGCGGTCGCCATCAGCCTCACTGTGGCGTGTCTCGGCTGTGGTGGCGATTCCAGCGAGTCGTCTTCGTCCGGCGAACCGGCGGAGAGCAAGAGAGCCGGTCAAGGCGACCCCCGCCCGCTCCCGCCCAAGGAACCGTGGCCGGACGCCCCCGTTCCCCCGGCCGCCGAGATGCCCAAGACGAATCTGAGCGACGAACATAGGTCGACCTGCCGCGTGCTGGACGGCGACCTGATGCCGATGGCCCCGCTGGTCGATCTGTCGGGCAATCCGGTGACACTGAAAGACCACCTCGGCGCCAAGGGCACGGTCGTTTTCTTTTGGAGTAGCAAGAGTAAACGGTCGTTGGAAGAGTTGACGTTCATTCGCGATGACGTGGGCAAGCCCGAAGATACCGAGGGCATCGCCATTATCGGCATCAACACGGGCGAGACGGCCGAAGAGGCTCGCAAGCAAATCGACGCGGGGGTCGGTTTCGTCAACCTGCTGGATCCCGACGGCGCGTTTTTCGCCGCGGTTGCCACCGAACAATTATCCCGAACCTACGTGCTCGATCCCGAAGGTCGAATTCGTTACCTCGACCTGGAGTACGCCGTCAGCACGCATCGCGATGTGAAAGCGGCGGTTCGCGTGCTGCTGGCCGAGTCGTGAGGTGACATTGACCCCAAGGGGGTCCAACAACATAGCCCAGGGTCGCGAAGCGCACCCTGGGTCGGAAGGCCATAACGGTCGAACGAACGCCGAAGGCGTTCCACAGGGCGTGGCAAGGTTGTACAACCCCGTTGGGGTTGATTGTGTTTCGGGTGAATGCTACCCAGGGTGCGCTGCGCGACCCTGGGCTTTGATGTGAAACGCCTTCGGCGTAACGTTTCGGGGAGAGTGAGAGAGGAAACGCGTGGCTTCTGACAACTCCACCACACCCGGAGACACGAATCCCCCGCGAGGGCATGACGTTCGCCGCGTGGCCCTGGCGCAGATCGCGCCGATCCTGGGGGATCGGCGCCGCAATTTGCAGTTGCACCTAGAGCAAATCGCGGCCGCCCGGGAGCAGGGCGCCGAGTTGATCGTCTTTCCCGAGCTTTCGCTCACCGGCTATTTTCTCCGGGACATGGTCCCCGACGTGGCCGTGGAGCCCGATTCGGAGGAGATCGCCGCGTTGATCGAGGCGGCGGGTCCGGCGGCCGTGGTGGCCGGGTTCGTCGAGCAAACGCCCCAACATCGCTTCCACAACTCGGCCCTCTTTGCCCAAGACGGCCGGCTTGTGCATCTGCATCGCAAAGTGTATCTGCCCACCTACGGGCTGTTCGACGAGCAGCGATACTTCGCCGCCGGCGATCGAATCCGCGCGTTCGACACGGCCCGGTTCGGACGCGTGGGCATCCTCATCTGCGAGGATTTCTGGCACCTCTCGGCCGCCACCGTCATGCAGGCCGAGGAGGTCGACCTGCTCATTTGCCTGTCCAACTCACCCGCCCGGGGTGTCGACGGCCCGGATATCCGCTCGACCGAAACGGCGCAGCGGCTGGTCAAGACGTTTGCCCAACTGCTCGGCGCGATGGTCGTGCTGGTCAATCGGGTGGGATTCGAGGACGGATTGTGCTTTACCGGCGGGAGCATGGTCGTGGGACCCGACGGCCGGCCGATCGCCGAAGCGCCCGTTCTGGACCCGTCGCTCACATCGGCCGACTACGACCCGGCCGAATTGCGCCGTCAACGGGTGATCACTCCTTTGGCACGCGACGAACGGCTCCTGCTGACCATCGAAGAACTCCAACGCATCAAGCGGCGACGCTATGAATCCTGATCCCTGCCCAAGCGAGTTGCCGATGAACCGCCCGCTGGTGACCGATATCCTTTGCCGGTTCATCCGCAACGAGATTCATCGGGCCGGGTTTCGACATGCCGTGGTCGGGCTCTCCGGGGGGATCGACTCCAGTGTGGTCACGTTCCTGGCCGCCCGCGCGTTGGGCCCGGAAAACGTGCTCGCCGTGACCATGCCGTACAAGACATCGAGCGACGCCACGCGAAGCGACAGCCAGGTGGTCGTCGAGCAGCTCGGGATCCGCACCGTCGACGTACCCATCACCGATCAGATCGACGCCTATTTCGCTCAATTCCCCGACGCCTCGCAGATGCGCCGGGCGAACAAATGCGCCCGCGAGCGGATGACCATTCTCTACGACCAAAGCGCCGCCTTCGAGGCGCTGGTGGTGGGCACGAGCAACAAGTCGGAGTTGCTACTGGGCTACGGCACGCAATACGGCGACATGGCCTCGGCGATCAATCCCATCGGCGATCTCTACAAGATGCAACTCTACCCACTGGCCGAGCACCTGGGCGTGCCGGAAGCCATCCGCACGAAACGGCCCACCGGCGACCTGTGGATCGGCCAAACCGACGAAGAAGAACTAGGCTTCAGCTACGCCGACGTCGACCGCCTGCTGGTGCTGCTGGTCGATCGTCGCTGGCACCGGGCCGAGTTGATCGAGGCCGGTTTCGACGGCGAGTTCGTCGACCGCGTCTCGACGATGATCCGCCGCAACCACTTCAAACGCCGCCTGCCGGTCATCGCCAAACTGACCCACCGCACGGTGGACCGCGATTTCCGCTACGCCCGCGATTGGGGGACGTAGAGGGTCGTTGAGAAAGGTGACTTTGCCTGAGTCGTGTGCCACTGCTTGCTTGCAAGCAGTGCTTGTGGCCGGGGGTTCACCCCCCTTCTGAGGCACTGCTTGCAAGCAAGCAGTGGCACACGAATCTGACTGAGGGAGTCCGAGAGGAACCATGCGAAGACCACCAAGCTTGCTCGTCATCAGCCTGCTAATCGTCGCTCTTTTCGCCCGGGCCGGTTGGGCCGATGAACTGCGGGTTTCGCATTGCTACTCCGGCGACACGGTGGCCTCGATCAACGACGGCGTCGAGCCGAAAAATCCGGCCGAGAAGCCGCACCATTCGTTCTGGCCGCACAAGGGGACCGAGGAGTGGGCCGAGGTTCACTTCGACGGCCCGCGGAAACTGTCGGCCACGGAGATCTACTGGCTCGACGACACGCCCGGCGGCGGGTGCCCCGTGCCCGAGTCGTGGCGGCTGTTCTACCGCAGCACCGATCGCTGGATACCGGTCACCAACACAAGCCCGTTGGGTGTCGAGAAGGGCGTGTTCAATCGGGTGACGTTTGAGCCGGTCGAGACGACGGCCTTGCGGATCGAGGTGAAATCGCGCCCGGGTTGCGGCAGTGGGATTATGGAGTGGGACGTTCGCGACAACGCCGAGGTCACGCGTCGCCGCCAGGCTGGACGAATCTTGGCCGTACTCGATCGGTTGCACTTCGAACCGCACCCCTCGGCGCTCTTGCAACTGATCGAGCGGACCGAAGGCCTTTCGCCCGAGGCGCAAGTTTATTTGGCCCAACTCGCCGAGTTCCAACAGCGGGCCAAGCAGCTCCGGGCCGGCTTGGGCGCCGGCATGCTCGACGGCCAGCGATCGATCGACGCGCTCCGTGTCTCGGTCGACCGTTTTCTCGCCGAGCAGGTGCGCGGCATCGGCCCGATCGTTTTCTTCACTCGCTACCCGTTGGCACGTCCCAACGCGGCCAACTGCTACATCTGGCAGAGCGTTCCCGAGCGGTGGGGATGCAGCATCCGCATGGTCGACCCGGCCCGAGGTGACAAGCCGGCCGAAGTGATCTTCGACGACCTCGAGGGTTCGATTTTCGACATGAATCTGTCGTTGGACGGCCGCACGATCTTCTTCTCCCACAAGAGCAAGGACCGGCCGAACTGGCAAATTTGTGAAATCGGCATCGACGGATCGGGGTTGAAGAGAATCAGCCGCGATGAGGCTTTTCACGAAGTCAGTCCGTTGGAACTGCCCGACGGCAAACTGCTGTTCATTTCGACGCGTCGCGGCGGCTACACGCTTTGCCAGCCGGGGCCGTCCTCCAATCTGCACGTGATGCGGCGCGACGGCGACGACGTGCGTTGCGTGAGCCAGAACACGCTCTCCGACTTCTCGCCGCAACTGCTGCATGACGGTCGCGTGTTGTTCACCCGCTGGGAGTACATCGACCGCGATCTGACCTACCGGCAGAGCCTTTGGACGCAGAACCCCGACGGGCGGCGCTATCAGTTGTTCTTCGGCAACACGATCCGCGACGTGGGCATGTTCTGGCAGGCGCGGCCGCTGCCCGGGCACGGGAACATCGTCGTGGCCACGTTTGCTCCGCACCACGGTTGGCCGCACGGGGCGATCGGTTTGATCCAAAATCGCACGGGCCTGGAGGCGCCTCGCGATCAAGGGTTCGCCTGGATCACGCAGGACTTCCCCCAGATCGAAGACCGTTCGTTTCGCTGGTCGTATCGCGATCCGCTGCCGATCAACGATTACCAGTTTCTGGTCGCCTACGGCGGCGGCGGGCAATCGGGGCGGTTCGGCATCTGCCTGCTCGATCTGTGCGACAACACGACGCCGGTGTACGCCGACGCTGAAATGGGCTGCTACGGCCCGCTGTTGCTGCGCCGGCAAGAAGTGCCCCCGCAACTCGCGCCGCTGGAGCCCGACGGCAACGTCGACGAACCGGCCGCCTGGGGAACGCTCCTGGTGGCCGACGTCTATCGCGGACTGCCGGGCATCGAACGGGGGCGGGTGAAGTATATCCAGGTGATGGAGCAGATGCGCAAGACGGCCGATCTGTCGCATCGTGCCTACGATCAGTCGCCCGTGATGAGTTACGCCACTTATTACGCGAAGCGCTGCTGGGGACGCGTGCCGGTCGAGGCCGACGGCTCGGCCCATTTCCAGGTGCCCCCGTTGCGGGAGATCTACCTCCAGGTGCTCGATGCCGAGGGCCGCGAGCTGCAGCGGATGACCTCGGCCCTGCAACTCATGCCCGGCGAAACCCAAGGGTGCGTCGGTTGCCACGAACCGCGTAACACAACCCCGCCGGTCCCCTCGGCGCAAACACCGGCCGCCTTCGGGAAGCGGGCGAACCGGCCGGAAAAGTACGCTTGGACTCGCGACGGGGTGATCGATTTCGTTTCGGTCGTGCAGCCCGTGCTCGATCGGTACTGCGTCGAGTGTCACCGTGGGCCGACGCCCGACGGGGGCTACGATCTGTCGGGCGACAAGACGCGGCTGTTCAACATGGCCTACGACAACCTCTTGGGCCGCAGCCGTTCCTACCGTCAACACGACATGGCCGCCGGGGGGATGACCGCCGGCGAAGCCGCTCGGGAAAAGCCGCTGGTCCATTTCTACTGGCTCCTGCGCACTCCCACGGCGGTGAACCGGCCGCTGTGGACCGGTTCGCACGCCAGCCGGCTGCCGGAGTACCTGGAAACGGATCACTGCGGCAAGACGATTCCCCGGAAGGATCGGGAGAAGATTTACGCGTGGATCGATGCCAACGTGCCCTACTACGGCACGTATGCCCATAGCCGGCCTCGTTCGCCCGGCTATCGCGATCTGTATACCGACGTGGAGACGGGTGCCGAATCGGCATGGTACCGACAAGAGTTTCTGGCGGTACACGACCGCCGCTGCAAGTCGTGCCACGGGCCGTTCCCCCATCCCAACGACCACGGCCGTATCTGGGACGGCCGCTACACGTGGCTCAACTTCACCCATCCCGAGTGGAGTCCGGCCCTGGCGGCCCATCTGGCCAAATCGGCCGGCGGACGAGGGTTGGGGACCGAACCCCAGGGCAAGGGCACACCTCTGTTCAGCACGATCGAAGACGCCGACTACCGCACCATGCTCCAGGCCGTCCGGCAAGGGCGCCAGAAGATGCTGGACCATCCGCGCGTGGACATGATCCCGGTGGAATAGTATTGTATCATTGAGCGGCGGGGCTTGCCCGCGCGTTTTCATCCCGCGCGTTGTCACAAGGAACGGATCATGCATGAAACCCAGGACATCCTCGCTCAGCTCATGGGCGTGATCGTTGATCGCCGGGCGAAACGTCCGCCGGGGTCCTACACGACGTCGCTGCTGAAAGCCGGCGTTGGGGCGATCGGGGAGAAACTCCGCGAAGAGACCGGCGAGCTGGTCGACGCGGCCCGATGGCAACCGCCCGACAAGCAACACGTCGTCAACGAGGCGGCCGACTTGATCTACCATCTGTTGGTCATGCTGGCTCATTGCGACGTTTCGCTGGCCGACGTCGAAGCCGAGTTGGCCCGCCGCTTCGGCACCTCGGGGCTGGCCGAAAAAGCGGCTCGGGAGAAGAAGACGTAGCTGGATTCGTGAGAATTCAGCCACGGGATCAAGACTCACCAAGGATCTGGCAATGCAAACGACACACCACCTCTTCCGCGGCCGATACGTGCTCGGTTCTCTACTTGCGACCATCCTGCTGCTTTGCCGCCCGCTTTCGGCCGAGCCGGTCGATACGTCGTCCTGGGTGGGGGCCAATTACACGCCGGCGTATGCCGTCAACGCGGTGCAGCTTTGGCACGATTTTCGTCCCGAGGTGATCGAGCGAGAGTTGGCCGCGGCCAAGAAATACTACGGCATCACCTCGCTTCGGGTCTATCTGCACAACATCCCCTACGAGGCCGAGCGGGAAACGTTCCTGGCCAACATCGAGGCATTCTTGAAGATCTGCGACGCCCACGGTATTCGGCCCGGGTTCACGTTCTTCGACGATTGCTGGAACCACAAAGGCGTTACCCTGGAGTCGCCGCCGCCGGTTAAGGGACGGCATAACGGTCGTTGGGCCGCCTGCCCGCAAGACGTCGATCGAACCGAGGAGAAGTTGCCCCGCATCCAAGCTTACGTACAAGACGTCGTCCGGGCGCATCGCGACGACGGCCGGGTGCTCTGGTGGGAAGTGTTCAACGAGCCGAAGATGCGATCCGAGTATTCCGTCCAGTTGCGCAAATCGGGCTACCGTTGGATCAAGGAACTCAAACCGACCCAGCCGGTCATTTGCTGTTGGGACGACAGCCCCGAAACGGATATCGTCAACGCGCACAATTACGGCAACAACTTCGCCGCCTGGACCCGGCAGGCCGACTTGAACCCGGCCAAGGGCACCGTCTTCACCGAGGCCGGCGCACGCTGGTATGCGCCGCGGCGCAGTAACGGCGAGCCGGTCGAAGTGATCCACTGGCTCCAATCCCGCCGGGCGGAGAAGAAATCCGTGCCGGGGGTCTATTTGTGCTGGGAGTTGATGGTCGGCAACTCGAACTGCCGTTGGTATTGGGGTACCAAGGACGGCACGCCCGAGCCGACGATCCCCTGGTGTGGACTGATGTGGCCCGACGCCACGCCCGTCTCGCTGGCCGAGGCCGAAGCGATCCGCCGTTACACGACCGGCCAGCGGCGGGCCCTCCTGTTCGACGATTTCCAAGACAACCCACCGCTCCCCCGCCGGCCGGGATGGACGCAGTATGGGAGCATCGGCGCCGGCGGCAGCGGTGTGTTAACGTTGCGGCCGGGCATGAAAATGATCGCCGGCGATCCCCAGTGGGACGACTACGTGCTCGAGGCCGTTGTCATGCTCCAGGACACCACCAGCAACGCGGGGCTGCTTTTCCGCGTCAACAAACCGGGCCCCGGCCACGACGAGTTGCACGGCTACTACGTCGGCCTGGACACGAAGAAACTGTATCTGGGCAAGATGCAAAACAACTGGCAGCCGCTGGCCGAGTTCGATCTGGAAGAACTGGAGTGTCGCATCGTGCCCGGCGTGTGGAACCAAATTCGCGTCGCCGCCGAGGGCAATCGCATCCGCGTCTGGCTCAACCGCATGCACCATGACGACGGTCTGCGGATCGACTATACCGACGAGAAAGCCCCCATCCTCACCGGCAATATCGGCGTTCGCACGCACAACGTATCGGCCTGGTTCGACAATGTCGTCGTGTTGCCGATTGATGCGTTGCCGGCGTCGGCGAGTGAGTGATCTTTAGAGTCCCCCGTCGAGCAACATGCCTTCGATCCGCGCGCTACTGGTCCAAAGCCGGCGGAGGCTCTCGACTTCGGCCAGCCGGACACGGGCGTAGGTTTCCTGGGCCAACAGCAGCGTGACTTGGCTCACCTGGCCTCCTTCGTGGCTTATCTGAACCAAATCACGCGCCTTCTCGGCGGTTTGGACGACGACTTGAGCATATCGGTCCACTCGATTACGGGCGTCGTCGTACTCCCGGAAAGCCGTCGCGAGCCTGTGCCGCAAGTCGAGTTCGACCCGCGCCACTTCTTTGTGGGCCGCCGCAAGCTCGGCTTGGGCTTGCCGAATGTTCCCTTGATTCCGATTGAATAGCGTCAGCGGCAGGCCCACTTCGATACCAGTCACGGTACGTTGACCGCCGGTATCGTATTGCACGCCTGCCTGAAGATCGAGATTGGGCACGCGCCCGGCACACTCTCTCTGTACTTGGCAGCGGGCTTGCGAGACGGCCGCTTGGGCCTCGGCCAATTCGGGGCTCTCGGCCAGCAATCTTACCAGAGCTTCGTCCCAAGTCCATTGCGCCGGCGGGCGAGCCAGCATGTCGGGCAATTCCCGCGGCGGCATATTCGGAACGCCCACCACGGTAGCCAGTCGGCGCCAAGCGGCCAGCAACCGGTACCTCGCGTCGTCGCGTTCGAGCATGGTGGTTTCGGCCTGGACTTTCGCTTGGAGCACGTCGACGGGACTCCCTTGGTCGGCCTGTTCGAGGGCGATTTTCGCATTCAGACCCTCGTTGGCGAAGTCAACCAATTCCTTGTACAGGGAGACCGTGCGCTGGGCAATCAGTACCTCGTAGAATGTGGTTCGCGTGTCGTTCAACACCCGAAATCGCTGCGTTTCCTCCGCCCGCATGGCCTTGCGAATCTCGTGTGACACCGTGGCCTGAGCCAGACGGAGCTTGCCGGCGGTGACGACTTCCTGCGAGATGAACAGGCCGTGTTTGCCGGCCGATCCGTCCTCGCCAATGTCTTCGCCCGAGTAGCCAAGTACCGGATTGGGATGGAGTCCCGCTTGCGTATACTTTCCGCGAATCGCCCGAACCCGAGCGGCTGCCTGGGCAAGCGTCGGATTGTTGCCCAGAGCCAACGTCTCGAATTCGGCCAGAGTCTGGTTCTGGCCCATTGCCGGCGCGGCAGGGGCGGCGTAGGCGGTGTCGGGTGGCATGGGGGGCGGCAACGGGGCTCGCGGCGGTTGCGCCGGCGCCGGGCGCGGAGGCGCGATGGGCGACGGTAGAGCCGGCCGCGGGGGCTCCACGGCCTGGCTCATGGCAACCACTCCGCCGGTCGGCCGGTTCGACGGCGGAGCCGGCAAGACATGCACCGGATCCCACGCCCATACCGGCTCGCCGAATGCCAAGCAGGCCACCGCGGTGCAGATCGTCGCTGCGAATCGTCTCGGCATGGACTCATCTCCCCTCGTTGTATATTGCCCGCCGGGACAATCGGCGCGTCGGCCGATTTCTCCGCGACGTTCTCTACCCGTAGATACACTCGAGGGGGGATCGAGCGCCTATAACGGTTGTGTCGGTTATGCGGCAGGATCGGATTGAGCAAATTGTTCCGATCAGATTGACTGCAAGTTCCGCAGCGGCCTCCCAAACGGAAGAAGCTAGTACTTTCAGGGGGTTTTTGGGCAACTCTTCACAAAAGGCAGGCCCCCTCTCTTGTTCTGGAGCGTTCGTTCGGGTAGCTTCAATGAAATCGAATGGGACAAATCCGCGCCCGTCTCGCGGCGCATGCATATACCTTGCCTCCTCGGACACGGGGATTGGCGTGGCTTCTTTGTTGGCAGAGGCATGATACAATCAAGCGCGGTACGGCAATCGGCCGCCGATGTGCCTATTGATTTGCGGACACGTCGGTTAGAGCGGGTTTTCGTACGCTACCAAGACGAGTTGTTGGGTACGCTGCACTTCCTCGTGGGCGACGTGGAGGATGCGCGCCTGGGGCTCCAAGAAACGTTTGCCGTCTGCTGGCGCGCCCGCGACAGGATGGCGACGGAGGATAACCTCAAGGCGTCGGTCTTCCGGACGGCGCTTGCCGTGGGTCGCGACATGCGCGGATCCGCTTGGCGACGGCGCCGCAGACCGCTGGGGGCCGCCAATCTGACGTTGGTTGCCGTGCCGGCCGATCACCAAACCAACCCCGCTCGCCGCGACCGGTTGGGGATCATTCGGTGTATGCTGAGCCGGCTGCGACGGGAAGAACGGGAGGTCTTTCTGCTGCGAATCAACGCCCGCCTGACCTATGAGGAAATTGCCCGGATAATGCTCGTTTCTCCGTCAGCCGTCAAGAAGAGGATGCGGACCGCGCTGCGCAGAATTCGCGAAGGGCTGGAGTGAGACACGATGACCATCGGTCCGGAGATGCGACAGCGGTTGTTGGAACTGATCCACGACCTGCTGCCGGAGGACGAAGAGGCCGAGTTGCGCGAGCGGATCGATCGTGATCCCCAACTCGCCCGGGCGTACGAGGAGGTTCGGGCAACGGCCGACGCGATGAGCGAAGCCGCCCGGGTCGAAGCACCGTCCATCGAACTGCGCCGTCCGGAGGATCGCGACCCGGCCGTCGGCGAGAGCCTTCCGCCGGGCACCGGCAAGCGCCGCGTATCCGAGGCTCCGCCCCCCGCGCGCGCGGCCCATTGGACCGTGGGGATTACGGCCGCCGTCCTTCTTCTCGTTTCGCTGGGCGGTTATCTCTCCCATCGCAGCCGGATGAGCACGATCGCCGCCGCGCATCCGCGGCTGTTGGTCACCGGACCGCCCCACATCGGCGTCGAAACGGACAGCCGGTTCTCGATCACCACCAGCGGTGCGACCGGGGAGCCAATGGCGACGGAGATCGAGTTTCTGCTCGAAGGACCCGGCGGCCAGCGGATATTCGCCCATCACGAGTCGACCGACGAGGAGGGCCGGCTCGACGTGGTTATCCCGGCCGCGGATGTTCGCGAAGCTTCTTCCGGGAGCCCGTCCGGCGCGTCGTTGACCGTCCTGGCCGTCTCCGGCGACCGCCGCGCGCAATGCGAGGGCCTGCTGAGGTGGGAGCCCCTCGGCTACCAGACCGACCTGTCGCCAGGCAAATCCTCGTATCGACCCGGGGAAGAGGTCACTTACCAATCCTCAACGGACTCGCGGCTCACCTTGACCGCCTCGCGCGAGTTTCCCGTGACTTTCGCGATCATCGATCCGCGGGGAAACGACGTATCGCGCCAGCAGACCACGACCGAAGCCGGAGTGGCCCGCGGCAAGACACGATTGCGTGGCGACGCTCCGGCAGGGCCATATCGCCTGTCGGTGACCAGCGCCGACGCCGCGCTGCCCCAGCGGAGTTGTATCTTCTGGGTTCGGGATGCGCTGGACGGTGAGGCGGGGGCCGACGTGGAATTCCGCCGGGAGCGTTTTCGTCCCGGTCAGGAGGTCACGGCCGATTTTTCGCTTGGCCCCGTCGAGGGAATTCCGGCGGCCGGCGTCGCGGTGCGAACCACCGTCCGGCTGGCCGGCGAGGTGGTTGACGAGCAGACCGCCGAGACGTCCGCCGACGGCACCTTGCGGATCGCGTTTACCCTGCCCAAGGAGATTCATCGCGCCGACGCCACGCTGGCGATTACTTTCGATCGCCAGGGAACGTCGCGAACGCTCGTGCGTGAGATTCCGCTGGACCTCGGGCACCTCCAGGTCAGCTTCTATCCCGAGGGGGGGCAGTTGGCCGCGGGGCTGGAGAACCGCGTTTATTTCATGGCTCGCGATGGGCACGGCGAGCCGGTCGACCTGAAAGGCGTGATCGTCGATCCCCAGGGAAGGCCCGTGACCGCGCGGTGCGAGACGGTTCGCGACGGGCGCGGGGTATTCACGTTTGCTCCCCAAGCGGGAGAGCAATACCGTATGCGGATCGTCGAGCCCGCCGATGAACTGCTCGAGCCGGCGTTGCCGGAGGCCTTGTCGTCGCGGAAAATCGTATTGACCGCCGGAGCCGCTGTTTTTGCCGCGGGCGAACCGCTGCAGTTCAACGTTCGCGCGGCCCGTGCCGGGATACCGCTGGTCGTGGCAGCGACTTGTCGCGGTGCGTCGGCCAGACACCAGATGATTGTCACCTCGGTCGACGAGACCGGTACGGGAGCTCATCCGATCACCTTTCCCCTGGACGACCGGATCAGCGGCGTCATCCGCTTGACGGTCTATGACTACGGTAAGAGTCCGCCGGTTGCGGTGGCCCAGCGGCTCGTTTACCGTCACCCGGGGCAGGGGAGTTCGGTGCCGGCGATCCGCTTTCTGCAATGCGAAGCCTTGGAAAACGCAGGCGATGCGGCCCAACTCCAGGGCTACCTGGGCGGCGATAGCGAGGCCGATGCGGCATTGGATCTTCTCCTGGGTACCCAGGGATGGCGGCGCCTGGTTGCCGGCGCCTTCGACGATCTTCTGCGGCGGGAGAGCGACGGGACGGCGGCCGACCGTTCGATGCTCGCCGCTGGATTGTATCGGTCGCCTGTGGTGTTCGACAACCTGGGGTCGATCCGGAGCCGGTACGACGATTCTCTGCAAAATGACGGCGCCTATCGGTCCGGCTTTCTCGACGCCATAACCACGTTGAGTTCCGTGGCTTCGCTCGGTTTGCTGATGTTCGTCGGCTTGTTGGTGTTGATGAACGTTGTCTCGGGGCCGTGGATCTGGGCTCCCACGGCCTGCTCGGCCGTGCTGTGTCCGATCATCGGCGTGGTACAGATGGTTCCACCCGATGCCGACGACCCGGCGGGGAAGATGGCGATCTTCGAGACGTTTTACGCTCGACCGGCGGGCAGTGCGACCGCGGCCGACCGGCAGCGAGAGGTCGGCGCCGCGCTGGACGATCTGGCTCGATCGGCACCGGCCAGCGGTAGCTACGATCCCTCGCTTCGGGGCGAAGTCATCAAGATCCTCGCCGATCCCGGTTACCGTCCGGCGTGGGTTCCTTCGGCGCCCGCTCTGGAGACGGAAAGCCCCGGAGATGCCACGCCGCCGGACGAACCGTTGACCAAGTATCTCGACGGGAGCGGAACCAGCGGCGTGATCGAGGCGGGCGACGGGGCTGGAGTCGAGTTGGAGGTCGACGTACCTTCGGATCCGCGTGAAGGTTCGGTCAATGTCGCGATTCGCGGACTGCCGAGTTGGCCGGCCGAACTGCAATTGGCGAGAAAGAACCTACCAGCGTCCATGCCCGGCGGCGCTACGCGCACTCCTTCGGGACCGATCCTCGTCTCGGCACTCTGCGATGTTCTGTTGTGGAAACACATGCGGGACCACGGTATTGTCGATCCGGCCCTGACCCGAGAGGCTAAACATTCGTTGCGCGAAGCCCGTCGGCAACTTGCCGAGACGGAGTGTGGCGGCGGCGGGTTCTCGGCTTTCAAGAAGGAGTCTGCCGACATCGACCGGACCGCTTTGATACTAATGCTGCTGCGACAAATGGCCGAGGTGGTCGACGTCGAGCCGCGCCTGGTCTTCCGTACGGGAACGTGGCTGCTGGACCAGAAGGACGACGAGGGCGTCTTTCTCTCCACGGGCGTGCCCGGCATGTCACCCGTCCAATCGTCCGCGCAAACGCTCGATGCCTACGTGGTCTGGGCCATGTCGGAAGCCAGCACCGCCGGGCTGGAAGCGGAGTTGGATCGCATCGAAGATCTGGCGGCCTCCGCCGAAGATCCGCTCACCATGGCCCTGGCCGCCACGGCCCTGATCAACGGCGGCCGGAAGTCCCAAGCACGGCCGCTGCTGCAGAAGCTGGCCGATCTCCAGACCGACGACGGATCGCTGCCCCCGGGCGGTATGCCCAAAGGAACCGCGGCACCCATCATCCCGGATGACGGCGGTCCGGCCATCGTTCAAACCACAGCCATCGCCGCGCTGGGATGGTTGAAAAGTGGCAACTTCACGTCTCAGGCCGAGCGGGCGATCGACTGGCTTCTCAGGCATCGCCAGCCGGGCGGACATTTCGGCCCGCCCCAGACAACCGCCCTGGCGCTGCTGGCCCTGGCCCAGCGATACGCCGACGAACCACCGGTGCCGGTCGACGGGACCCTGGTGATCCGCTACCAAGGCAAGGTCATCGCCCAACAGACCATCACCCCCGAGCACCGCGGCCCGATCGTTCTCGGCGGCCTCGAAGCACACCTGCGCCCCGGTATCAATCGCCTGACACTGGAATTGTCCGGCACGGGCACGATGCCCTATGTGCTGGAAATGACCCGGCGCGTGGATGGACCGGCCGATCATTAGCCCCCGGGACGATACCCCATGCCGCTACACGCCGATCTGTATCTCGACCGCATCGACCTGAGCCGCCACGCCGGTCACCAAACGTGCCAAGTCTGCCACGTCGATTCGTTGGCCGAACTGCTGGACCGTCTGCGCTTGGGCCAGGTTTGCGGTGGGCAGTGCGTTCACTGGCCCAGCGAGCGAGTCGAGGCGTTTCGCACGGCCATCGACGCCGGCCAGATTCTGCCGGTGATTCCGTCGTTGGACGTCCCCCGCCCGGCGGAAGTCGGCCGGCTGGAGTTCAACGGGCCGACCGCCGACTCGCCGGTGCTCGTGACCGGCAACTCGAAGCTGACGCACGAGGTGCTGATGGCCGTCCTCTCGACCACGACGGCGCCGCTGTGGATGATTTCGGTCGACACGGCCGGCCACACGCTGGACATGTCGCTGGTCTTCAAGACGTTCACGCCCCGGGCGATTGCCGCCGCCCTGGAGGCCGGCACCTCAACCGAACCGGGCTTCACCGGGCGAATCATCCTCCCCGGACTGGCCGAGGGATTGGCCGGCGGCGTGTCCGAGAGGCTCGACCGCAACGTCGAGATCGGCCCCATCTGCGCCGCCGAACTGCCGCTCTTCTTCGGTAACGAGTGGACGCAGGCCTCCGACAGCTAGACACCAGGGAAGGCATCGTACGGGTTTTGAGACAGAGCCTAGAAGTAGCTGCCCCTATCGCGGAAAAGTGTCGGGGCCACCCGCGGCTTCTCGCAAGCGGGGATCACGCCAACGAGCGGCGCGCATGTGAAAGCCGGACCCCGAGTTTCTTCATTCTAAACCGCAGGGTACTGGGGTGCATACCCAGCAAATCGGCGGCCCCTCCTCTTCCAGCGATCCGCCCGCCGGTGTGTTCCAGCACCAGGCGAATATGGTCGGCAATCGCCTCGTCCATTGTTGGGATGGTTGTCGGCGTCTCGACGGTTGTTCGAGAACCGGCGGTACGGGAGCCCAAGGCGGGAATGATCAGCCTGTCCCCGCGGCTGAGAATCAGTGCCCGTTCCACAACGTTTTGAAGTTCGCGGACATTCCCGGGCCAATCATAATCTTCAAGGCGAGCAAACGACTCGGCACTGATCCGCGGGATTTCCGAGAGGTTCATCTCCTGCGCTTTTCGCTCGACGAAGTGCTGAACGAGCGACGGAATATCGTCCCGCCGCAGTCGCAGAGGCGGAATGCGGATGGGCAGCACGTTGAGCCGATACCACAGATCCTCTCGAAACCGCCCGTTACGCACCATCTGCTCAAGGTCACGGTGGGTGGCGGCGATCACGCGGACATTTGCCGTCAACGTCTGCGTACCGCCCACGCGCTCGAATTGCTTCTCCTGCAGCACGCGAAGCAGCTTGACCTGCGCCTCGGGGCTGAGTTCCCCGATTTCGTCGAGGAAGAGCGTGCCGCCGTCGGCTCGCTCGAATCGCCCCCGTTTTCGTTCCGAAGCCCCCGTAAAGGCGCCCTTCTCGTGGCCGAAGAGTTCGCTGTCGAGAAGGGTTTCAGGTATGGCGCCGCACTGCATGCGAATCATCGGCCCGTCACGGCGCGGCGACGCCATGTGGATCGCCGTGGCGACCACCTCCTTGCCTGTACCGGTTTCCCCGAGCAGGAGAGCCGGGCTGAGGGAGGGCGCAACACGGCGAACCATCTCCATGACCTCTTGCAGCCCAAAGTCCGCCCCGATGACTTCCGTGCCGGTCATTCTCGCAATATCCTTCGACAGTGCCCGATTGTCCTCCGCCAACAGATCTTTGAGATGCTCCAGCTCCGCATAACGCCGCGCATTGCTCGTCGCCAGCGCGATCGGATCCCTCACGGACCCCAGTAGAGCTGCATGGGCTTCCGTGTATCGGTCGCGACCTTCGGCGGAAACGGAAAGACCGCCGACGGGTTCCCCCTTGATGTTCAACGTCAGACCAATCGTTGAGCATGACGCGAGTTGCGGGAAACACTTGAGAATCGGCTCGGGCAGGAATTCGGCACGGTTGAAGACATCGACAGGCAGCCGCTTGGCCTCCCGCTCCTGTACGAGCCTGAGGAACTCGTCGTCTACAGGGATCTCGGACGTTGTCTCATCCCAGAGAGAGACAGAGCTCTCCCAAGCCACGCGGGCAACCGGGTAGATACACCTTCTCTCCGCGTCGAAATAGTGCAGTCCCATCGCATCGGCCGGTACAAACTGCCGCAAGCAATCAAGGGTACTCGTAAGCGCCTCCTCGATATCGAGACTGCTGCTGATCCTGAGTGTCACCTCTTTGAAGAACTCTCGCTCATGGATCTTCATAGCTCAGAGGCCCTTCCCGGATGAAGCAATATGTTGCATGTGACGTCGTATGTTGTGTCGCTGATGCCAGTATATGGTGTCGACCGCGCTCTCACAACCGGAAAATGGGTGGAAATCGGCTCAAATGCAGTTGGCACGGGTTTTGCGAAAGCAAGGGGCACATGAAGCCAAAGGAGCCCCTGCCAATGAAATGGATGGAGATGATTCGAGTACGGTCTTCCGCGGGGTCGGCAGACGCGGCGGCGCCACTCCTTGCCGAAGAGACCAGGGAACTTGGCAAGGTGGCGGGCGTTTCCGAAGCCCTGGTCTTGCGGCATACGTTGTATGGCGGGGATCTGGCCGTTGTTCTTGTCTGGGACGATGCGCGGAAACCCGTGAAGACGCGGGAGGGTCTGCTGATGGCCCAAGGCATGCAGCGATACGGCTCCGTGGACCATGCCGTATGGAAACAAGAACCAAGAAGGAGAACAACATGAGAGCTCTTCTTGTATACCCCGAATGCCCGGACACGTTCTGGAGTTTCAAGCACGCGTTGAAGTTCATTTCCAAGAAGGCCATGCATCCGCCGCTTGGATTGCTGACCGTAGCGGCCATGCTTCCCCCAGAGTGGGAGAAGAGATTCAAGGACATGAATGTGGAGGCATTGGCGGACAAGGACCTCGAGTGGGCCGATTACGTATTCCTCAGCGCCATGGTGGTCCAGAAGGAGTCTGTCAAGAAGATCGTCAGCCGGTGCAAGAAAATGGGCGTCAAGATCGTGGCCGGGGGCCCGCTCTTCACGACCGCCCACGAAGATTTCGAGGGAATCGACCATTTCGTGCTCAATGAAGCGGAGGTAACGCTTCCTCCTTTTCTGGCTGACGTCAAGAGAGGCGGCGCCAGGAAGGTTTATGCCTCCGAGGAATTCACCGACCTGCGGGAGACGCCGATTCCTCGCTGGGACCTCGCGCCCATGAGCAAATATGTTTCCATGAACATTCAGTATTCCCGCGGCTGTCCGTTCGACTGCGAGTTTTGTGACATCGCCGTCCTCTATGGCCAAAAGGTACGGACCAAGACGAAGGAACAAATACTGAAAGAACTTGACGGCCTTTACGCCACCGGGTGGCGGGGCTGCGTGTTCTTTGTTGATGACAATTTTATTGGGAACAAGGAGAAACTCCGGCGGGACATCCTCCCGGCGCTCGTGGACTGGATGGAGCAGCGAAAACACCCCTTTGTCTTCTCCACCGAGGTCTCTATCAATATCTCCGACCACGAAGAGTTGATGGAACTGATGGTTAGGGCCGGGTTCGACGGGGTCTTTGTCGGGATCGAGACGCCGGACGAGGAATGCCTTGCCGAGTGCGGCAAATCCCAGAACAAGGAT
The DNA here is from genome assembly GCA_964444795.1 of uncultured Planctomycetaceae bacterium. Classification (GTDB taxonomy): domain Bacteria; phylum Planctomycetota; class Planctomycetia; order Pirellulales; family Thermoguttaceae; genus JABMRP01. The sequence continues at coordinate 18,683 of CAYUIQ010000011.1, read as the reverse complement.
CGTGATCTGGTTGCCTGTGTCAAGAAGATTCAGAAGTCCGGCCTGGAGGTGCGCGGAGGCTTCATCGTAGGGTTCGACCATGATTCCCACTCGATTTTCCAGAGACAAATCGATTTCATCCAGAGAAGCCGCATCATTACCGCGATGGTCGGAATACTGAATGCGCCGCGGGGAACCAGACTCTATCGGCGTATGGCGGAAGAGGGCCGCTTGTTGGAGGCGGATTCGGGGGACAACACCGATTTCACAACGAACATTGTCCCGAAAATGGGACGCAAGACACTCGCCATGGGCTACCGGAAGATCATCGACGGAATCTATTCGGCCAAGCCATATTATGACCGGGTGAAGTGTTTCCTGAGAGAGCACAGGCCGTTGACAAAGAAGCCTTTTCACATACATCCGGGCCATATCCGGTTTCATTTCGGCTATGCCGGTGCCCTTTTCAAATCGATCTGGTCGCTGGGCATAAGAGACAAGGAACGCGTCCATTTCTGGAGGCTCCTTCTCTGGTCTCTTTTCCGACGGCCCAGCCTGCTACCCCAGGCCATCACCTATGCCATATACGGGCATCATTTCAGAAAGGTCTTTCAGAGTTGCCTCTAGGGTATCTTGCGCCAATGATCCTGCATTCAAGCGACATCGCCTCACCGGGAAAGCAGATTCGGGGCGATCCGGCCAACGGGCATGTAAATGGGATCCACGTCACTAACGTCCTCCGCATCGGTACCTGCCGTGACGATTTCGCCAACACGCGATTCGGGCACTGCAAAGCTTGACCGAAAACTGCTGGAGATTACCCGACATGTCCATGACCGGACCGAAGAGATCCGACCAGACCCACCGGCCGCATCCAGCCGCTCGGCAAGAGAGAGTGCGGCCGGGGGTGTCCGTCATTCCGGACCCCGGGGCTACTACCCCGGGGCTTGGTTGACGCGGCTCTATGCCGCCTCTTCTTCGGCGATTGCCGCTTCTTCGAGCATCATCGTCAGGGCGGCGTCGGCGACGCGTGTGTCGGAGGGGGCCGCATGATCGGCCCCGGCTTGCTGGCCCGTGGTGCGCGCCGCTCCGCTTTGACCCGACGGAGCATCTTCGGCCGACGGTCCCTCGGGTGTGGTGGTCTCCGCCGCCACACTGCCGCCGCTGAATCCGATCGTCGTGCCGAAGAGATTTTCCAGGTCGAACGTGCCGGAGGCAAACTGGTCGAAGAGATACGCCCAGTGCAGAGAGCCTTCCGAATCGTCCAGCGAGGTCTTCTTGCCGGGAGCGGGTTCATCCGCCAGCGCGGCATCAATGGGCTGCGTAGCGATTGGCAGGCCGGTCGGTAGCGCGTTTTCCGTCGGCGCGACGAAATCACTCGCCTCGATGGCCGCGAAGATCGCCTGGAGCGTCGTGGTCCGGAACTGGACCACCCGCACCTCGACCACCACGACCACGCTCGCCGCCGGCAGTCCCGGCTCGGCTAGTTCGGTAATCCGAACGGGTATGTCAACGCGACCGTACGGCTGATCCTCGGAAACCGCCCAGGTGATTTGGCCCGTGTCGTCGTCGATGATTGCACCCGCCGGCGCCCCTGCTTCCAGGCTGAAATCGAGCTTCACGTCGGGCACATCCGGATCGACCGCCTCGACCGTCAGCTCGAAGGTTTCGCCCGGTACGATAAACTGCTGGGGTATCTCGGTGACGACCGGCGGGTCATTGGTCTCTTCGACTTCGATCGCATAACCCAAAACCGCCGACAGTCCGGCCGTGTTGGTCGCCCAAATGTTGACCACGAAACTCTGCCCGCCCTGATCCTCGCCGGGGGTCCAAACGACCTCGCCCGTCTGCCCATCGACGGTCATGCCGTCGGGGCCGGCAAGCAACAGGTAAGAAACACCGCCCGGGTCGTCGTCGGTTTGTACGTCGTACGCGTATTGGCTGTGTTCGGTCGCAACGGCCGGCGGCGGCGCGAGGAAGGCCGGTGCCGTGGCGTCGACGGTGATCGTCAGCGCCGTCGACGGGTCGCTGGCCAGATCGATCACGTCCTGATAGTCGCCGATGTCGACCACCTGATCCACCAGCGTCTGCACGGCCGTGATCGAGTGCGTCCCATCGGCCAGCGGAACGGTTCCATTGGTGGTGATCGTTACGGTGGTTCCCGTGGCCAGCGCCTCTCCGATCGGCTCGACAATGCCGTCGGCAAACAGCGTCACGCGACTGCCGGGCAAGACGTCGTCGACGACAAATTGAAGCGCGTTGCTCGCCGTGTTGTTCCACTTCGTAACGCCGTCGCTGTCGCTGGCGCCCGTATCGGAGCCGGCCGCCAGTTGGACGATTTGCGGCGCGCCTGGATGGACGTAGACGGGCACGTGTTGCTCGTACCAGAGATAGCCGTCCATCGCGCTGGCCGTGACGTACATCCCCTCGACGCCGACCAGTCCATTGCTCGGTGTGACGATCGTGGTGCCGCTGTAGAGGCTCGTGTTGACGTCGAGATCGTCGTTCTGCGGCGCTTCGGTCCCCTGAAAGTAGGTGACTTCCCCGGACACGCCGACGTACGGAACATCGACGGTGACCGGCGTGTCGGCCGAGGTGACGACCGGTTCGATCGCGGTCCACTGGGGTGGGTCGAGAACGGTCACGTGGAACGTTTTGGAATCCGTGCCGCCGTTGCCGTCGTTGACCGTCACGGTGACGTCCGCTTCGCCGGAACTTCCCACCGGCGCCGAGAGCATCAGCACGCCGTTCTCGATATCGTCGAAGACCTCGATCGAGTCGATCACCACGGGAATCAACGGCCACCCAAGATTATTGCCATCACTATCGTGATAGGTCGTTACGTTTTCAATGCTCTGCCGGACCGACTCGCCTTCGGTCAAGAAACCGAAAACGGAGTGCTTGCCGTCGAGATGCCGTGTCGGACCGTCGGTAATGAAGAACTGCGAGTCGTTGGAATCGGGCCCGCTGTTGGCCATCGACAGCACGCCCGCGGAGGTGTGCAGCAATTCGTCGTTAAACTCGTCGTCAAAAGTCACCCCCGATCCGCCGGTGCCGTTGCCCAGCGGGTCGCCGCCCTGGATCATGAAGTCCTTGATGATCCGGTGGAAGGTCAGGCCGTCGTAGAAGCCGGCTTCGACAAGTTCAATGATCCGGGCCGTCGTCTCGGGAGCTCGGCCCTCGAACAACTCCAGCACCATGTCACCGTGATCGGCGACCGACATTCGCAGGCTCTGATTTCCGTCGGGGACAAGCGTCTCCAGAGACAAACCGGGCGTGGCCGATGAAACGTCGACCGTGTAGCTCAAGATATCGCCTTCGTCGGTATCAAACCCGTCCAGCGCAAAATGCAACGGAGAACCGGCCAGGAGCACGACGTCGCTGTCCAGCCCCGCCAACGTGGGAGCGGCCAGTACCAGTCTCGGCTCGAGCGCCTCGACGCGCGGTCGCCGATACGGGTGTCCATGTTTCGGTCCAGCGGGGCGTTTGCTGGCGTTTCGACCGGCACTTATTCGCATACGTCGTTTTGCCATGGTGCGGACCGGGGGGTGTAGATATCTGGGCAGTGGACGAACGGCTCGCTAGGGGGGGCGTCGAGCGGTCCCCCGCAAACACTCCTTCAAAGCAAACGGCGCGCCGAATGCCCGCAAACCGGACGGTCTGGGGCTCCCGCCGGCAATTTGGACCGAAATTGCCAGGATGCCGAACGTTTCTCCCGGGGATGGGCGACCGTGTGGATTCCTTCATCCATTGTAATCAAAGATGAACATTCTTCCCAGAAATGTGCAAAAACTGCCCCATCAAAACGAACCGCCCGAAAATTGACGGCCGGATCGCCACACGCCATACTGGGCCCTGCTTGCCGCCGTTTGGGAACCAGGAGGCTTGTCTTTTGCAGCCAATCGACTTGATCGACGATCCTCGCGTGGCGTCGTATCGGGGGATGAGGGACCGCGCGTTGCGGGGGGAGAGTCTGTTCGTGGCCGAGGGGCGGCTGCTGGTCGACCGGTTGCTGGACAGCCCGTTTGCCGTGGAGTCGGTGTTCGCTTCGGAGGAGCTGGCGGCCGAGTATGCGGCCCGATTGACCGGCGACGTGCCGCTTTACGTGGCCCCGGAGGCGTTGTTGCGGGAGGTCGTCGGCTATAAGTTTCACCGGGGGGTGTTGGCCGCCGGACGACGCGACCGCTCGATGACACTCGCGCGATTGACCGCCCGGCTCGACGACCGGCGGCGATGGAATCTGGTCGTCTGCCCTCGCGTGGCCAACGGCGAGAACCTGGGGCTGATCTTCCGCTCGGCCGCCGCGCTGGGCATCGACGGCGTGTTGCTCGGCCCGCACTGTGCCGATCCGCTGTCGCGCCGCTGCCTGCGACTGTCGATGGGCGGCGTGCTCCGCGTGCCGACGGTCCATTCGACCGATCTGGCCGCCGACCTGCAACACCTCAAAGACCGCTGCAACGTGCGGCCGGTAGCCACGGTGGTGGACGATCGGGCCGAACCGCTTCGAAACTTTTTATGGCCGCCGCGAACCGCCCTGCTGTTGGGGAGCGAGTTCGAGGGACTCGACGACCCGTGGCTCGCGCTGTGCGACCGGCAAGTCACCATCCCCATGCACCCGGGCACCGATTCGTTGAATCTGGGCGTGGCGGCCGGGATCTTCCTCTACGAGATGAGCCGGGGGCCACGCTGACGCCGCCCCGGAGTGATCGTCGCGGAGCGGCTCAATGCTCCACGGCGGGGCATTCCAGCGGGACGACTTCCTCAGGCGACCAGGTGCGCGCGGTGCGCGTTTGCAGATCGGCAAGACGTCCGCCGGCGGCCACGTGCTCCAGCAACTCCGCCAGCCGATCGCGCAGGTGGTCGGCGGTGATGCACTGGTCGACAAACTCGCGATGCAAGAGCCACGATGCGTTTTGGAAGTCGGGCGCGACGGCGTGCCGCTGGAATTGCTCGACGACGCGTTTGCCGGAGAAGCCGATGTTGGCCGAGCCTTCGACGACGATCATATAGTCGCCGCGCAGACCGTAGCTGATCGCCGTGCCGCCGAGCGTCGGATCGCAGATGGCCGAGATGTGCGGCACGCCGGCCTCCTCCAACTCGTTCAGCGCGTGGTGGATCTTGGGGATGTTACAGTGCATTGACGGCGTTCCTTCCTGCATCCGCGCGCCGCCACCCATTACGACCGAGACCAGCGGTGTACGCGTCCGCTGGGCCTGTCCGGCGGCGTAGCGAAACTTCTCGCCGATTTCGTCGCACAAGCTGCTTCCCACCAGACCGAAGTTGTTGATTGCCAATACGGCTTCAGAGTCGCCGATCCGGGCCGTGCCCGTGACCAACCCTGTTTCGAGCCCGGTCTCTTCGATCCCGCGCGCCAGGGCCTTCTCGTAGCCGGGAAACTTGAGTTGATCGATCGAGCAGTAGCGTAACGTCTCGGTGAATTCGCGAAACGACCCTTCGTTGGTCAGTTGGCGGATCCAGCAGACCGGGTGCTGCCGCCGATAGACGGCCCGTGCGCCGTTGGGATGAACGGAGTCGGCTCCGTCGGGATGCCCGTAACGGCGCTGGAGCAAATGGTCGTGGACCCGGGCCCATTGGGTCTTGTTCAGAACACGGACGTCGACGTCCAGAATGTCGTGCATATACGCCGCGTCGGCGTGCTGGGCCGCGTAGATCATTTGCGCGACTTCCCGGCGAGCCTCCGCGTGGTCCGTTGCGGCATCATCATCGAGTGATCGGCCGTTCTTGCCCGCACGATCGGCAAAGTAGCCGGCCAGTGCGTCGAGCAGCCGGTCGAAAGCTCCTTTCTGCTGGCTGGCGCGCTCGGCCAGGTCGTCGGGGTTCCTCGCGTCGTCCGACTCCCCCCACTTGCCCATCGTCGAGAATTTCGCCCGGCGAACGTGCTCGGCCTGCTCGCCGCGCAGGTCCAGGAGTAGCGACAGATTTCTCTCGACGGCCCGTTTGCCTTTGTTCAGAAGTTCTTCGGGATAACGATGGCCCGGATGCAGTCCCTCGGGGATCACCTCATCGACGGTGCGTTGCGCCATCGCGTCGGCCGAGGTAAGATGGAGCCCACGGGCTGCCTCGCGAATCGACTCCGGATTGCGGTTGCGAAACAGGATCGAGGCACAGCCGCCGGGACTGATGAGCATGTAGGTCGCGTACTGGTTGATGATCGTCCGGTTGGTGGCCGTGACGGCGATCGCCCCGCCGCTGGCACCCTGGCTGATGATGTACGAAAGGCTCGGCGTCTTCAGCGCGGTGGTCTTGTGGATGGCTTCGTTGATCGCAAACGCCTGGCCTTGCTCCTCGGAACGCTCCGAGGGATCGGCGCCCGGCGTATCAACGAACACGACGACGGGCCATCCCCGCCGCTCGGCCAGATCCATGGCGTAGACGGCCTTGCGATAGCCGTCCGGGAAGCTCATCCCCTGGTTCCATCGCTGATACTCCGCGGCCGGCAGTCCGACCAGATCTTCGGCGCGCGAGGAGGGCCCGGTCTGCTGGCCGATGATCATCACGTCGACGCAATTTCCGTCGAGTTTGATCTTGCCCTCGCCGGCAACCACGAGGTGGTCCTCGGGGCAGTCCGGATTCTGGTAGAGACGGACGTCCTGGAAGATGTGCCGAACGTAATCGAGTGTCTTGGGGCGCAGGGGACTGCCGGAGAGCAGGAAGGCGTCGTAAGCGCTGAGGCGCGGATAGAGCCTGCGCTCGCACGCTTCCAGTCGCGCCCGAAGGTCTGCATATTCCGGATCCGTTTCCGGAAGTTCAGCGAGTTGGTCATCGAGGGCCCTGATCTCGGCCTCGAATGGCAGGACGAATGCCACGGCTGTCTCTCTGGGCGAACGAGTGGTCGGCGCCGGCCCGGCCCCGTGCGCGGGGCGGGAAAAAGGGGACCTATCCCTTCTTTTTCCGGGGAGGCGAAACTCATGCAGACCAGATTACCAATTACGGCCCGAATTCACAATATAGGGAGCATGTGTCGAAACCGCCTGAGAATGCGTTCCGCCATCCCGTACGATGGCCCTCCGAGGCAGTCGATACCCCCGATCGACGGGCTCGGAGGCCCATCGTACAGTAGGGGGAGGATCAAATTCCGTATTCGCCACAGAAACTGCGGAGGTTCTCGGACCGGCCCATGACGATGATTCGGTGGCCGGCTTCGAAGATCGTGTCGGCATCGGGGTTGAACTGAAAGGCACCGTCGGGTCGCCCGATGGCCACGATCAACAGGCCGTGGCGGCTACGGGTCTCGGAATCGCGGACCGAGACGCCGACCAGGGGGCTGCCCGACGGGATGGTCAACTCGTCGGTTTCCACTTCGGAAATGGTCCGCCCGGCGACGACCTCGATCAGTTCGACGATCGAGGGCCGGGTAATCAGCGCGGCCATGCGCATGGCCCCCGTGGCGGCGGGAAGGACCACCCGATCGGCTCCCGCTTGGATCAATTTCTTCTCGGTCGATGGGAACTCGCCCCGGGCGATAATCTGCAGATCGGGCTTGAGATTGCGCGAGGTGAGGGTGATGAACACGTTGTCGGCATCGCTGGGCAGCGTCGTGACGACGGTCTTGGCGTCGCCCACGTGGGCCTCCAGCAGGGCGTCCTCCTCGGTCGCGTCGCCCAACAGGGCCAGATAGCCCAGCGACGTGGCATGGGCGATGCGTTCGGATTCGCCTTCCACCACCACGAACTTCGTTCCTATTCGGTGCAACTCGCCGGCCAGCACTTCTCCCATCCGGCCGAATCCGCAGATGATGATGTGATTGGTGAGGCGTTCGATTTCGCGCGTCGCGCGTCGCACTCCCATCGCCTTGGCGATTTCTCCCTCGGCCACCATTTGAACGAACCCTCCTCCGATATAGACGGCAACGGACACGCCGAAAACGATAATCAGCGACGTAAAGAGCTTCAACTCCCACCCCAGCGGCGCCACCTCCCGAAAGCCGACCGTCGACAGCGTGATCACCGTCATGTAGATCGCGTCGACCACATCCCACCCCGCGACGCAGTATCCGGCCACGGCCACCACGAAGATGGCGCCCAGTGTGGCCAGTCCGAGTCGGAGTCGGTGTAGGGGTACGCTCATGTGTGATAATCGGCGTTGATGCGGACGTATTCGGCAGTGAGGTCCGAGGTCCAGAATCGCGCGGACGCGTCCCCCTCGGTCAACTGCAATTCGACGAGCGTGTCGCGGTTGTCGCGGATCGACTCGGAAACGGTCCGGGCGTCGAAATCGGTGGGAGTTCCGCCCTGGTAGAGCAACACTCCGTTCACACGCAAACTTACCCCACGGGGATCGAAGGGGATGCCGGAATAGCCGGCGGCCGAGACAATTCTCCCCCAATTGGGATCGGCGCCGGCCACCGCCGTCTTGACCAAGGGACTATCTGCGATGGTTCTAGCGATTTGCACGGCATCGGCCCGGTTGGCGGCTCCCAGCACGTCGACCGTGATCAGGTGCGTGGCCCCTTCGCCGTCGGCGGGAATCAGCCGGGCCAACTCGATGCACGTTTCCTCCAGCGCGTCGCCCAGCGCCGCCGCCTCGTCGCCGGCCAGTGGTGCTCCGCCGGCCGCACCGCTGGCCAACAGTAGCACGGTGTCGTTGGTGCTGGTATGGCCTTCGACGCTGATGCAGTTGAAGCTCTTGCCGGCGGCCGAAGAAAGCAGCGACTGGGCCGTCTCCGGATCGAGCGGAGCGTCGGTCAATACGAGCCCCAGCATGGTGGCCATGTTGGGGCCGATCATCCCGGCGCCTTTGGCCATGGCCGTGATGCGAATTTCCCGGCCGCTCAACTCCAGAGTCCGCGTCGCCAGCTTGTGGACCGTGTCGGTGGTCATAATTCCCCGAGCGGCGGCCACGAGCGAGGCTTCGTCGGTTCCCAAGTTGGCGGCGGCCGCCTCGATCCCCGCGGCGATTTTCTCCATCGGCAGAAACTGGCCGATGATACCCGTCGACATGACCAGCGCCTGTTCCTCGCCGGTTCCGCACGCCGCGGCGGCCAATTCGGCCATCCGCCGGGCGTCGTCCATGCCCCGGCTGCCGGTACACGCATTGGCGTTGCCCGAGTTGACCACCACGGCCCGGATCGAACCGCTCGGCGTGCGCGATCGGTCCAGAGCGACCGGCGCGGCATGCACGACGTTTTGCGTGTAAACTCCGGCGGCCACCGCCGGAGCGTCGGCCACCACCAATGTCAAGTCCGGCTTGCCCGGATCGCGCTTGATCCCGCAATGAACGCCGGTGAGCTGAAAACCCTTGGGAATCGAAATCGGCATGAAGATCAATGTCTCTGCAGTGAAGTTATCGGTAATCGCGGCGCCCAACACTCGCCCTAATCGCTACCCCCTAATCGCTAATCGCCACTTCCTCACAACGCAGCCGTTTCCTCATGCCCGTACATCAAATTGAAGTTCTGCACGGCCGCGCCGGACGCGCCTTTGATGAGATTGTCGATGCAACTGATGGTAATGACCCGATCGCGAACAATGCGAACGGTTACGTCGCAGAAATTCGTGCCGGCGGTATCCTTGGTCGCCGGCAGGTGGTCAACCACGCGGACGAACGGTTCGTCGTCGTAGAAGTCGCGCAGTGCCTGCAAGAGCGAATCTTCGGTGACGTCGGCCGTCGGCCGGGAGTACGTCGTGCTGAGAATCCCCCGGTCCATCGGTACAAGATGGGGTGTAAATACTATTTCGACCGGTTTGCCCGCCGCGTCGCCGAGAAACTGTTCGATCTCCGGCGTATGGCGATGCCGGCCGATGTTGTAGGCGGAAATACTCTCGTTACACTCGGGGTAATGGGTGGTCAACTTGGGCGAGCGGCCGGCCCCGGAAACGCCGCTCTTGGAGTCGACGATGATCCCCCGGGGTTCGATCAACCGGGCCTTAAGTAACGGGACCAATGCCAAGATCACCGAGGTCGGATAACAGCCCGGGTTGGCTACCAGCGGCGCGTCGACGATCTCCGAGCGAAACAACTCCGGCAGCCCGTAGGGCACCTTGCCCAGCCGGTCGGCGTCGGGGTGTTTCTGCCCGTACCACTTGGAGAAAATCTCCTCGCGGTCCAAGCGGTAGTCGGCACTGAAGTCGACGACCCGGCAGCCGGCCTCCAGAACGTACGGGATGAGCGAGGCGGAGGCGCCGTGCGGGAGGCAACTGAAGACGCATTCGGCCCGGGCTCCCACTTCGCTCGGGCTGAGATTCTCCAGACACAGATCGAGCCGTCCGGTGAGCGAGGGGTGGATCATGGCCACATGAGGACGGCCCTCTTGGCGGCTGGTCAGGGCGACGATCTCCGCATCGGGATGCCGCACCAGGATCTTGATCAACTCCAGCGCCGTGTATCCGGTGGCACCGAGAATAGCTATACGTGTCATGGCCGAATAGTGGGTAGGGGGGTAACAGGTCGAACGTCAAGAAATAGGCAACCCGGCAGTATACCCCGGCCTGGAGTTGCCCGCCAAGGGGGCCGACGCCGGGTAGCGGTGCGTCTGAGTAAGGTAGGAGGAAAGAGCGGCGGGAAAGGTTCGGGGGTGCCCCGAGGCGGCTTGCCCGCCCTTGTCGGCGAGAGATTTGGCAAGGGCGGATGAGCCACCCACGGCACCTTCCCCGGAATTCCCGGATCAAAGAAAGAAAAAGGCCCCATTCCGGGGGGGGGAATGGGGCCGTTGGTCGGTGAGCCCGGCCGCGGAGGACGGCCTTGGGAGGAGAAGGCCGATCCGCTTGGGACAGGGGGGACTTTCTGTCGGACTCACTCGCCGCCGGACGGCGGCTTCGCAGGTAGGATATTCTCTGAGGGCCTCTTTCCGCATTTGCCGTGCCGAGCGGGTTCGGTGCCCTGGAATGACCCGCTTGAACAGTCGTAAACAATGACTGTAGAATGGTTTAGAGGTTCTTGTCCGGTTTTCCGCGTGTCCCGATTCGATGCACGGCCACGTTGCGCCAACTCGACACGATCGCGCCGGACGTTGATCCGATGCAACGGCGGTGCCTGCCGTGGTATGGTGGGAAACGTGGTATAGTGAGAGACACTGCCACACGCCGGTACGACATTCCCAAGTGAGGTCATAATGCACACAACCGCAAAACTTCTCGGCATATGTCTCCTGGCCGTGGCCTTTGTGGAGGGTGAAAACGGACCGGCGCGGGCCGAATCCGCCGACACGCCTCGGTCATTCGACGTCGTGATCGTCGGCGCTACGCCCGGCGGAATCATGGCCGCGATCGCCACCGCCCGCGACGGACATTCGGCCGTGGTGCTCGACCGCAACCGGCACATCGGCGGTCTGCCGGCCAACGGACTGGGAGCGACCGATATTCACACCCGTGGTGCAACGGCCGGGTTGTTTCTCGAATTCGTCGGCCAGGTTCGCCGACACTACGTCCGGCAGTACGGTGCGAACTCGCAACACGTCAAGGATTGCAGCGACGGCTATCGCTTCGAGCCGCATCTGGCCGAGCGAGTGTTCGAGCAGATGCTCGCCGAACACCCTTCGCGGATCACCGTGTTGCGGCGGCGGCAGTTCGACTCCGCCGTGGGCAACGTAACGCTCACGGACGGCAAGCTGGTCGAGATCCGAGTGACCGATCGCGACACGGGCCGGATCGAACGTTACTCGGGCAAGGTCTTCATCGACGCCACGTACGAGGGCGATCTGGCGGCAGCGGCTGGAGCACCCTTTCGCTTAGGTCGTGAAGGGGCTGACGAATTCGACGAGCCGATGGCCGGCCGGATTTACAAGCACTGGGGTGGACCGGTCGGGCTCGGTTCGACCGGCGCGGCCGACGAAGCCGTGCAAGCCTACAATTACCGCCTCTGTCTGACGCGAAATCCAGAGAACCTCGCGCCCGTGCCCAAACCGGAAAACTACCACCGCGAGGAATACGCGTCGCTGGCCGAGGACGTTCGTCTGGGGCGCACCACCCGGGTCGATAATACGTTCGGCGGGGAGATGGATTTCGCCGGAATCGGTCGCGTGACCAACATGGTCCTGCTGCCGGCCGGCAAGACCGACGCCAACAACCAGCACGCCGCGTTCATCTCGACCGACCTGCCCGAGGAAAACTGGCCCTGGCCCACCGCTTCGTGGCAGTGGCGCGACCGATATGCGAAGCGACTGCGCGACTACACGCTGGGACTGCTCTGGTTTGCCCAACACGACGAGCAACTGCCCGAGGAATTTCGTCGGCGGTGTCTGGCCTGGGGGTTGGCCAAGGACGAATATACCGACAACGGGCATTTTCCTCGCCAGATCTACGTGCGCGAGGGACGGCGAATCACGGGCGACTATCTGTTTACCGCCCACGACGCGTTGCCGGTAGCCGCTCGGTCGCGTCCGCCGATTCACGCGACCAGCATCACGGCCAGCCACTACGCGTTGGATTCGCACGCGGTGCGCAAGCGCGAGCCGGGCCGCGTACATCTCGACGGCTTCTTCAGCCACGGCACCAGACCCTACACGGTGCCCTACGGGGTGATGTTGCCCAAACGGGTCGAAGGCCTGTTGACGCCGGTTCCCGTCTCGGGCACGCACGTCGGCTTCAGCACCCTGCGGATGGAACCGTGTTGGATGGCCCTGGGACAGGCCGCCGGCGTGGCCGCGTGTGTCAGCATCGAGGACGGCGTGTCGCCCCGGCAGGCAAACGTATCGCGTATCCAACGCCGGCTGCTCGATCAAGGGGCCGTGCTGATCTACTTCCAGGATGCCAAGCCGGGGGACGACGACTACGAAGCGTTACAGTACTTCGCCCTGCGCGGTTTCTACCGGCCATCGCAATGGCAGGCCCAGTTGCACAAACCCGTGCCGGCCGACGTCGCCGCCGGGTGGATCGACCGCGCCGGCGTCGGGCGTCCGCCGCAGTACAAACCGGGCACCACAACCCGCGGGCAACTGCTGCGGGCGTTGTACGATCGGGTTGTGAAACGTCCGTCGGAGTAGCTTCCGGGTGGTCTGGGGCCCGATCAGCCCCCGAAAGCCCGGTCAGCCCCCGAAAGCCCGGTCAGCCCCCGAAAGCACGTCGTGCGAATCGGCGTATTCGGCAAGCGCGGGCAAGTGGGCCCATGGTACCCCGACACGGCAATCACCGGAAGACCCAGTACAGGGCGATCGTTACCGCGACGACGGCCAGACCGCAGATCTTCGCGCCTCGGGAGGACGTCATGTCGAAGTCCTGCTGCTCGGGCAGCTTGACCGGTTCCTTCAGCGGCATGATCGCGGTGACCACTGCCAACACGACGGCCAGGGCGCCGACGGTGATGGCCATGCGGTTGAGAAACGCCACGTCGCCACAGAACATGTGGAGCAGCCCGTAAATCGCCGGGCAAAGGGCGAGCCCGAGCACGCCGGCGATGCGCGGCGTCTTGGGTACGAACAGCCCGAACAGGAAGACCGTGAGAATTCCCGGCGAGATGTATCCTTGGAACTCCTGGATGAAGTGGAACGCCCCCTGGTACTGGGGCTTGGCCAATTCGGGCGCGATAATGCATCCGACCAACACGGCCAGCGGCACGCAACATCGGCCGACCGTCACGAGATTGCCCTGCGAGGCATTGCGGTTGACGTACTCCTTGTAGATATCCATCGTGAAAATGGTAGAGGCCGCGTTGAGCATGGCCGCCAGCGAACTGACCACCGCTCCCATCAACGCGGCGATCAGGAACCCGCGAAGACCTTCGGGGCTGATATTGGCCACAAGCGTGGGGAAGGCGGAGTCATAATCGTATCCGGCCAACTCCGTTTGGACTTTGAGGTCTTCATCCACTTTGCCCGTCGCCTTCACCAAAGCGCCGTTGAGGTTCGCCAGATCCTTGCCCTCGGGAACGTCGACACCGGAAAGCGCGGCGTTGAGTTTCGAGAGGTCGTCGCCCGCCAGAACATCGCCCTCAATGACCGCGGCGTTGAATGCCAGGACACTCCTAGCCTGCTCGGGGTAGAGGTTGGCGAAATCGCGGTCGAATTTGAACAGCTTGCCCGCCGATTCGGGTGTCTTCTCCACGTCTTCGAAGGCGGCCAGTGTCTCCTTATTGGTCTTCTCCGACGCGTTGGCCTGCAACTGGGCATGGTAGAACGAAAAGGCGATGATGCCGGGTATGCAGACGATGAAGGGAATGATCAGTTTCAAGCTGGCGGCAAACACGATACCCCGTTGGCCGTCGGCCAGCGACTTGGCCCCCAAGGTGCGCTGCATAATGTACTGATTCAGCCCCCAATAGTAGAAGTTGGGAATCCAGATGCCCAGGATCAGCGCCGTCCACGGAATCTCCGGGTTGTCGGCCGGCTTGATCATGTGCATCTTGTCGCCTTTGAGCTTCGAGAATTTCTCCCCGAGGCTGGCATCTTCCTCGACCCCGATCGACTTGCAGACCTCCGCCGGGTCCATGTCGTAATCCTCGGGCTTGTCCAAGGCCCGAAACGTCAGCACCATGATGATCAACCCGCCGACGATCAGCGCCGAGCCCCAGAACAGATCGGTCCATGCACAGGCTTTCAACCCGCCGGCGGCGACATAGCCGGCCGCCGCGATGCCGACGATCCAGGACAGCGTGCGGATGTCCAGCGGAATCCCTTCAATGCCCAGGAGATTGTGCCCCGCGAAGAGCGGCTCCAGCGCCTTGGCCCCCAAGTAGATGACCGTGGTGATGTTGACACAGACGAGCGTGGCCACCATCAACATCGACATGATGGCGCGTGCCGAGTGGCTGTATCGATACTCGAGGTACTCGGGAATCGTGTAGATGCCGCTGCGCAGAAACTTGGGCAGGAAGCAGAAAGCCACGACGACCAGCGTAATGGCCGCGATCCATTCGTAGCTGGCCACGGCCAGCCCCACGTAGTCCTTGGCCGCCAGTCCCGACATGCCGACGAATTGCTCGGCCGAGATGTTCGCGGCGATCAGCGAGAAGCCGATCAGCCACCAACTCAGGCCGCGACCGGCGAGGAAGTACGACTCGCTATCCTTCTCGTGGCGGCTCTTGGAGATGCCGAAGGAGACGACCGCGATGACGAATACCAGAAAGATGATGACGTCGATCAGCGTGAATTCCATGGAATGGACCTTTCTCCAGAACTTGCGGAAGGTTGCCTGCCAGACCGCCGGTCTTCTTTCGAGCCCAACGGGGCCGAGCCGTGTTCCGGCGTCTGCAAGAATCCCCAGACTATCCATCCCGCCGCGGGAGTCAACCCTCGGGGGCGTAAATCGGGTTCCTTCAGGCCTTTTCGGGGAACATGACCCTAACTAGTACGCACACCTCGCTAGAAGGGGTTTCTTTCCCCAGATTTTTCTGGCGATTTTCCTGTCCCTACGCCAAATTCGTTGACGCCGGCATTTTTCTAACTACACTGGGCAGTAGCGCCTAGGGGGAAGGTCCCGGTGATCATCGGGGCCTATTAGCGCCGAAATGGAATCACGATCGGGCGGTCTGCCCGACGGCGCGGAATACGGTGGATGCGCCTCGCCACTCCGCGATGCGCAAAGAGGCATATCGGATCAACACACACGAGCAATCGGCAGGCGAGTCAAGGAGATTCGAGATGAAAACGCTGCAACGTCTGGTTTTGGCCGTGGCGATTACGGCGCTGGTATCCACGTCCGCAATGGCGGCAACCGTCTCGTTCGATTTCCGCTCCGGCAACGTGCAGTCGGGATGGACGCAGGTGGACAACGCGGGAAACGGCAGCAACGGCACGGTGAGCATTTCGACCGCGACGGTCGGCGTCTCGCTCGATAGCCGCGACCGGGGTGGCGGAAACGGTGGCGGTGCGGAAAGCCAGATGTGGCGCGATTTCCTCTTCGCCAACGGCAGCAACGCCCTGGGCGAAGGCCTCGACCTGACGATCACCGGCCTGGTCCCGCACACAACCTATCCAGTCCGGCTGTGGAGTTTCGACGACAGCAGCAATGGTGGCCGCGCGGCGACATGGAACGGTACTCTGTCGTCCTTCCCCAATTCACCTGATCCGGCCACGCTGGCGGATTACGTCGCCAAGTTCAAGCTCACCAGCGACAATACCGGTGCCGCGTTGGTGGAGGGCCGAGTGGCTGCCAATAACGGCGAGCCGCACCACGTCTTCATCAACGGCTTGGAGATCGGCGACCCGCTGGCGCCGCCGCCTCCCACGCGGGCCGGGGTGTATCAGGGCGTCGTTTTGGACGACAATCCGGTCGGCTACTGGCGACTCGGCGAGGCCGTCGGTTCCACGGCGGTGGACATATCGGGTAACACCCGCGACCTCACCTACAACAACACGCCGCTCTTGGAACAGACCGGCGCCGTCGTCGGCGACGCGGACACAGCGGTCAAGATCGCGCCCGGCTCCCCCACCCCGACGATTTCCAGATCCAACACCGGCGATTTCGGCTTTGCCTCGGGCCAGAGCTTCTCGGCCGAGTACTGGGTCAAGGCCCTGCCGGGCAACTCCACGGTCAATGACGCCGGCCTGCTGGTCAAAGGCTACGACTCGTCGCAAGTTCGACCATGGTATCTCTCGCGGTATAAGGCTACGGGGCAGGTGGACTGGTTCCTCCGCAATACCGGCGGCACTAACAAGGTCGTTACCTCAGCGGCGGCCGTGAACGACGGCCAGTGGCACCATATCGTTGGCGTCTACGACAATTTGGCCGCGGAAACGCGGCTCTATGTCGACGGGGTGTTCCAGGGAGCGGCGAGCGGCGTACCGGTCGACGCCTACGGGGCCAACTCCCGCCCCTTTACGATCGCCAACCACTTGAACCGCAACGTGGACGCGTCGTTCGACGAAGTCGCCATGTACGACTCGGCGCTGAGCACGCTGCAGGTCCAGGAGCACTACAGCGCGGGCATCGCGGCCCCGCTGGTCAACGTCGACTTCGGCCGAGACCCGTCCAGCGGCGGCGGCCCGGGGGGAACGATGCCTGGATTCAATCCGCTTGAAGCGGCCGAGGGTGGCGGGAACCGGCCGGCCACCGGGTCGTTTGGCTTTATCGGCGGAAGCGAGACCGTCGACGTGAAGATCAGCGGGTACACCCATTTCCGCGACTACGCCGCCGTCACGGGCAGGTTTGCCGGCCAGAGCCCCTTGCTCTCCGACATGGTACTTCGCAACGCCGACGGCACCATGAAGCTGACGCTCGATAACCTGACGCCCGGGACGTATGAAATCACCACCTTCCACCACTCGACACAGTTTGGCGGCGGGACCTTCGACATCCGGCTCTACGATGCCGCGGCCCCCGGCCAGATCGTTGCCAACAGCGTGCCCGTCACCGACGGCGCCAACCCTTCCATTATCTCCACGCAGACGTTTCAGTTCACCGCCGGCGGATCGTCGGTGATGATCGACTTCCTCGGGGGCACGTCCGGCGACCACTCGTCGCTTAACGGGTTCGAGCTACAGTTCGTTGCGCCGGGGCCGGAAATCACTAAGGCAGAGGTCCTGAAGATCGACTTCAACGACCGGGGCGCTACGGGGCCAGGCAACACGCAGGACGGATTCGACGAGTTCGTCTTGGCCGGCTCAAGCGGTGGCACTCAGAGCTACGGCGCAATCGACGTCACGCTCTCGCATCCCACCGGCGGTGTGCTCGACGACCGCCGCCGCGGCCAGCCGACCAACGGAGGCGACTTCACCCAGCAGGAGTTGCTGCGAGACCTCATCTTCGCCAGAGGAACCACTGCGGCAAATGGACTGGACGTGTTGATCGAGGGGCTCGAGCCCGACGCCCAATACGAAGTGACGGTCTGGTCCTACGACGACGGCAGTACCAGCAACGCTCGGCTATCCGACTGGTTTGCCAACGGGACCTTGATGATGGACGACTACATTTTCGACGGCGACGCCGATCCCACGTCGGATTTGGACTACCAGTTCAGCTTCCTGGCCAATGCCGACACGGCCGGGGACCTGCTGGTTGGTGGGCGTGCCGCCGGCGGCGACGACCCCAACGTCTTCATCTCCGCCCTGGCCCTGTCGAAGGTCTCAGAGGTCGTTCCCGAGCCCTCCACATTTGCCCTGGCCGCTCTGGGGCTTCTGGGGCTGGGGCTGATCGCGCGGCGGCGAAAATCGGCGTAGCGACTGAGTAGGGGTCGCCCGTGGCACCCGAGGCGACGGACTACTTCTTCCCGCTGGGGAAGTCGTGGTTGTACTCCATCGCGCCGCTGTCGGCTTCAACCGTTAGCGTCTGGTCCGTAGTCGCCGTGCGGACGTATTTCAGATCGACGAAGCTCTTGCCGGGCGATTCGTCCTGATTGATGCCGGGCGGCTTCTCATAGCACTCGACCACGATCTTGTACTCGCCAGGCACGAGCCCTTCGACTCTTCCGGCGGTCATAACATTGTAGACCCCGTCGGTGTCGAATCGGGCGCTGCCGTGCTTTCGGGGAACGCCCTCGGGCGGTTCGCCGATCGGCGAGAACGTGATCGTACCCTGCATCGGCCAGTCGCCGCCGTCGAGCGTCACCTTGCCGGAGACCTTCACGGTGTCCAGATCGCTACCGCCGCAACCGCAGATGCTCAAGCAGAAGGCGGCCAAGAGCAGAGTGCGCGTGGCGTTGGTTTGGAGAAGTTCATTCATGGGTTCTGAGCGATCCTTGTGTTGATGTTCAATCGTTTAACGCCCAGCCGAAGGCGCCGGCTGTTCTGGCGTTCCCGCACCAGAAGAGCCGGCGCCTTCGGCTGGGCGTGAAACGAACACTCGGACTTCCGCTACTCGGGCAGGGCCACCCCT
>CAYUIQ010000010.1:0-72420 GCA_964444795.1 uncultured Planctomycetaceae bacterium | reverse complement strand
TCGAGCGCAGCGAGCCCCCAGAAAACGCGGTTCTGGGGGCTCGCTACGCTCGACCACCAGTCACCCTCCACATATCACCCTTTTCCACGCCGGCCGCTATCGAGCTTGGGGATAGACCAACTGCGAATACTCGCCGTGTGGTTCGGCGTCGGTGGGCACGAGGCCTTCGTCCTCAATGCGAATGTAGCCGTCCTCGACCAGTTCGCCAATCAATTCGTCGAAGCTCTTCAGCCAGGTGTAGTACCCGGCCTGATTGTCCTCGATCTCCCAATCGACTTCGTCCCGGTCGTGACCGGTCAGGGCCCTGAAGACGGTCCGTTCAAATTGGTCGGGTGTGGTGGGGCCCAAGCGCCGGATCTGTTTGACCATTTCCGACTTCACCAGGGCCGCCGAATTGTTGACGATGATACCTTCGTTGAGCATAAGTCGTAATTCCTTCTATTGGGAATGTGGGTTTTTGTTCCGGGGAATTCTAGGAGCGTCGCGCGGCAAGGGCAATTCGGCACGGCCGGCGGTTCGTTTGGGGCGTCTATCTTCAGCCGGGTAGTTTTTGGGTTCCTCGAAACCGTGTTTCGACACTTTGGCCCGACAACCTCTTACCCCTGGCGGGTGCCGCGTGCTATAATACAAGGCTTTCCTTCCCCCACGACCCCCGCCCTGTGTTCCCATGCGTCGCGACGACATCCGCAATATCGCCATTATCGCCCACGTCGATCATGGCAAGACCACGCTGGTCGACTGCCTTCTCCGCCAGAGTGGCGAGTTCCGAGCCAGCCAATTGGTGGGGGATTGCATCCTCGACTCCAACGACCTGGAGCGCGAGCGGGGGATCACGATCCTGGCCAAGAATATCGCCTTGCACCACAAGGGCGTGAAAATCAACCTCATCGACACGCCCGGCCATGCCGACTTCGGCGGCGAGGTCGAACGGGTGCTCCGCATGGCCGACGGCGCGCTGGTATTGGTCGACGCCGTCGAGGGGCCCATGCCGCAGACGCGGTTCGTCTTGACCAAGGCGCTGGAGTGCCGGTTGCAGCCGATCGTGGTGGTGAACAAGATCGACCGCCCCGAAGCCCGGCCACACGAGGTGCTCAACGAGACCTTCGAGCTCCTGTTGGACTTGGGAGCCGAGGACGTGCTGGGCGATTTTCCGCACATCTTCGCCACCAGCAAGGATGGGTACGCCACCCTCGATTCCCAGCGGCGAGGCGACTCGATGGAGCCGCTGCTGGACATGATGCTGCGAGACATCCCCGGCCCGAGGGTCGACCCGGACGCTCCCTTGCAGATGCTGGTGACCACGTTGGACTGGTCCGACTACGTGGGCCGAATCGCCGTCGGGCGCATCTATTCGGGAACGATCCGCCGCGCACAGCGGATTGCCCTGATGCAGGCCGGCAACCAAGTCCAAACGGCCAAGGTGGCGGAGGTGCATCTGTTCGACAAACTCGGCCGTGTGCAGGTCGACGAGGCCACCGCCGGCGACGTTGCCGCGCTGGTCGGCCTGGAGGACGTGACCATCGGCGACACGGTGAGCGACCTGAGCGTTCGCCGGGCGCTACCCCGAGTGGAGATCGACGAACCGACCATCCAGATGGTCTTCGGCATCAACACCTCGCCGCTGGCCGGGCGCGAGGGCAAGTACGTCACCACACGAAATCTCATGGAACGGCTCGACAAGGAACTGGAGCGAAACGTCGCGATGCGCGTCGAGCCGCTCCCAGGGACCGATTCGCTGCGGGTTTCCGGGCGCGGTGTGTTGCATCTGGCCGTGCTGATCGAGACGATGCGCCGCGAAGGGTTCGAGATGTCGATCGGCAAACCCCAGGTGATCGTGCATAACAACAGCGGCGTACTCGAAGAGCCGTTCGAGAGCCTCGTGGTCGAGGTCCCGCCTGACAAGTTGGGCGCGGTGATGGAGTTGGTCGGATCGCGTCGCGGGCAGTTGGTCGAGATGACCAGCCACGACGAGTACACGTACGTCGTGTTTTCGATTCCCGCGCGAGGGCTCATCGGCCTGCGTACCCGGCTGCTCAACGCCACGCAGGGTACGGCGATCGTGCATCACCGCTTCGAGTGCTACCGAGCCGTCGAAGGGGACGTGCCGGGGAGGCCCAACGGCGTGCTGGTTTCGATGTGTGCCGGCCGGGCAGTGGCCTTCGGGTTGGACGGGTTACAGGACCGGGCCGAGATGTTCGTCGGCCCCGGCGACGTCGTCTACGAGGGGATGGTGGTCGGCGAGAACAGCCGCACCGGCGACATGCCGGTCAACCCGACCAAGGAGAAGAAGCTCACCAACATCCGGGCCGCCGGCAGCGACCGCAAGATCCTGCTGAAGCCCCCGCGCGAGCTGTCGCTGGAAGTGGCGCTGGAGTACATCGAGGAGGACGAGTTGGTCGAGGTAACCCCCACCCAGATTCGGCTCCGCAAGGTCATCCTCAAGGCAACCGACCGCCGCCGCGCGGCACGCCAGAAGGCGACGGCTTCCGCGTAGTCGCCATACGAAACGGTTTACGCCACTTCGCTGAACCGTGCCTTCGGCGCACCACAGACGGAGCAGTTGTCCGGGGCGTCGCCGACGACCGTGTTGCCGCAGATCTCGCAGACGTGGATGGCACTCCCCGGCAGATCGCCGCCGCCCTGGAGCGAATCGAGGGCTTCTTGATAGAGTCCGTGGTGAATCTCTTCCACGGGCATGGCGTTGCGGAAGGAGGCCACGGCCGCCTGATTGCCCTCGGTTTTCGCTTCGTCGAGAAACTTCGGATACATTTGCTGAAACTCGAAGGCCTCGCCGGCGATCGCCGCCTGGAGATTCTCGGCCGTACCCCCGACGCCCTTCAGCACGGCCAGATGGGCATGGGCGTGGACCGTCTCCGCGGCGGCGGCGGCACGAAATAGCTTGGCAATCTGGGAAAATCCCTCAGCGTCGGCCTTGGCGGCAAAGGCCAGATACTTCCGATTCGCTTGACTTTCACCGGCAAACGCCGCCTGGAGGTTTTCTTGGGTGGCCATTTCGTGAACTCCTTCTCGGGTGAACGTGAGGAGGCGGTTCTCCGGGTTTCGACGGAACCCCCCCGCTGAATGTTCGCTTTCGATGCCATCAGGATAGCGAAAATCGCCGTCATCGCAAGCCCCCCGGGGCTGCTGCTGGTCGCGATTTCTTGGCCGGTTGCTTACAATGATCGCATAAACGGCCTGGAAAACTGGGAAACCGATGCCGAGGTGATCGACGTGCCCGAATCGCAAACCCGCAGCGTCGACATTCGCCGAGACCGGCACGGCGTGCCGCACGTCAAAGCGAAGTGCAAGGAGGATCTCTATTGGGCACAGGGCGTTGTCCACGCCACCGATCGTGCCATGCAGATGTTGCTCATGCGGATCCTCTGTCAGGGGCGCGTGAGCGAGTTGCTCGATTCGAGCGACGATGCGCTGAGTATCGATACGTTCTTTCGCCGCATGAATTGGACCGCCGAGACGACCGAAGAAATCGACAAACTGGCCGACGACGCCGGGGAGTATCTGGCCGCCTACCGCGACGGCGTCAACTCGGTCCTGCAAAAGAAATACCCCTGGGAATTCAAGCTGCTCGGTTACCGCGCGGAGCCGTGGCAAGTCGAAGACACGATCGCCGTTTCCCGAATGGTCGGATACGTCACGCTTCAGCAGTCGCAGGCCGAGATCGAACGGCTGCTCGTCGAGATGGTCCAAGCGGGGGTTGCCGGGGAAAAACTCGAATCGCTGTTTCCCGGGCTGTTGGAGGGGCTCGACGTCGAGCTGCTGAAGAAGGTCACCCTCGGCGAGCGAGTGGTTCCCCGCGGCATCCTCTGGCAAACCGGCGTGCCGCGGATGACCGCCTCGAATAACTGGGTCCTTTCCGGCACCAAGACCGCCTCGGGCAAGCCGATGCTCTGCAACGATCCGCACCTGGAAGGCAACCGGTTGCCCAACGTCTGGTGTGAAACTGCCCTCCATTCAGCCGGCCGTTACGCCATCGGCGGTTCGATGCCCGGCAGCCCGGGGGTGATCGTGGGCCGCAATCCTGACGTCGCTTGGGGTGCCACGTACAGCTTCATGGACGCCGTCGACTCGTGGATCGAACGCTGTCGCGACGGCAAGTACTTTCGCCAACCGGACGACTGGGTACCCTTTCGCCAAAGACGCGAAGTCATCCGGCGAAAGAAGAAGGAGCCGGTCGAGCGGATCTTCTTTGAGAACGACCATGGCGTGTTGGACGGCGATCCGAGCCAGGAAGGTTATTACCTGGCCACGCGCTGGTCGGCGGAGCGTTCGGGCGGAACGTCCATCGGCCAGATCCTCAAGATGTGGGATGCCCGGAACGTCGAAGAGGGCATGAACACGCTGGGAAAAATGGAAACGGCGTGGAATTTCGTCTTCGCCGACCGCCACGGGAATATCGGCTATCAGATGTCCGGGCTATTGCCGCGGCGCCGCCCGGGCACCAGCGGTCTGGTACCGCTACCTGGCTGGGAGAAAGAGAACGATTGGACCGGATTCGTCCCGCACGAGGAACTCCCCCGATCGCTGAACCCCAAGAACGGGTTCTTCGTCACGGCCAACCAGGATCTCAACAGCCATGGCAAGGCGGAGCCGATCAACATGCCCATGGGCGCCTATCGGGCCGACCGAATCGCCGAATTGCTGAAGAAGAAATGGAGCTTCACGCCCGACGATATGTTCCGGATGCACTTCGACGTCTTCTCTCCGCAGGCCGAGACGTTCATGGAGATTCTCGGACCGCTGCTGCCGGACACGCCCGGTGGCGAGATTCTTCGCCGGTGGGACCGCTGTTACACGGCCGATTCGCAAGGCGCCTTCCTCTTCGAGGAATTCTATCGCGAGCTTTTCCAAGAGGTGTTCGGCCGCGGCGGGTTTGGAGAAAGCGTCGTCGAACATCTTGCCGACGAGACGGGCGTGTTCATCGATTTCTACCTCAACTTCGACCGCGTATTGCTCGCCGGGGAATCCGCCTGGTTTGGCGACCGGTCGCGCGAGGAACTGTACCGGTGCGTCGCGCAGCGGGCCCTGTCGATCGACCCTCGGCCTTGGGGACACGGCCAACGGTACATGCTGCGCCATCTGCTGCTCGGCGGGAAGTTGCCCCGTTTCCTCGGGTTCGATCGCGGTCCGGTCACCGCCATCGGTGGCCGGGCGACGATCCATCAAGGACAAATCTACCGCAGCGGCGGCCGCGAGACGACCTTCGTGCCGTCCTTCCGTTTCGTCGCCGATCTGGCCACCGACGACTATTTCAGCAACCTCCTCGGCGGACCCTCCGACCGTCGCTTCTCGCGATGGTATTGCTCCGACCTGAAGAACTGGCAAACGGGCAAGTATAAGAAGATCGCCGCGGAACCGGATGATTGACACTTCCCTCGCCCTCTGCCCCCGGCTCTGCCGGGGACTGACGGGACTCCTCGGCGATAGACCGGCGTGAGTGCGTTTGAAGATCCGCCTCACTCCGCCTGCCAAAAACCCAGCAGATGTTCGTAGATGCGCGAGTACTCGTCGAGCACCTCTTGATATCGCCGGACACCGTCCGATTGCGGAGGGACCGTTTTGCCGGCCGAGACGCGACGTTCTTGCGCCGTGGCGGCCGGGTCGTCGATCAGGCCGACACCGGCGGCGGCGAGGATGGCGGCCCCTTTGATCCCGGCTTCCGGCTCGTCGGACAGTTCCAACGGCATGCCGAACACGTTGGCCTTGATCTGGTTCCAAAGCCCGTTGCGCGTGCCGCCGCCGACGCAGAGCACCCGATCGACCTCGACGCCCAGGCTTCGGAACAGCCGCAGGTCCATGCCCGCGGCCAGGGCCACGCCTTCCATGGCCGCCCGAGCGAAATGCCCCGCCTTGTGGTTCAACGTCACGCCCATGAAAGCGCCCCGGGCCGAGGCGTTATCCAGCCGGCGTTCGCCCAGCATGTAGGGATAGAATACCAGCCCGTCGCTTCCCTCGGGCACGGCGGCGGCCATCTCGATCATGGCGTCGAAGGAAAGTTCCTCGTCGCGGGCCGAACTGATCAGGTCCTTGCACCAGCGGACGCTCAACCCGCCCGTGTCGAGTAGCTTGAAAGGAATCCACCCGTCGACCACGTGGCGCAGATTGAACACGGCCGGGTGGATCAACGGCTTGGCGCTATGCATGGCAAAGAGCGTGCTGGTGCCGGTCACGTCGGAGGCAAGCCCCTCGCCGACGATACCGAACCCGAGCATCGAGACGGGAAAGTCGCCGCCGCCGACCACCACGGACGTTCCGGCCGGTATGCCGGTCTGCCTGGCCGCCTCATCGGTCACCGCGCCGATCACTTCGTGCGAGGGATGTACCGGCGCGAATCGCCCCAGATCGACACCCACCACGTCGGCCAACTCCGGCGAGTAGGTATCGGTCTTCCAGTCCCAAAGGTACGAACCGGAGGCCTCGCTGGCGTCGGTCGCCGCGACACCCGAGAGCCGGTAGTTGATGAAGTCCTTGGGCACGAGGAACCACCGCGCCCGATCGTACGCGTCGGTCTGATTCTCCTTGAACCAGAGGATCTTCAGGGCCGTCCAGGAGGGGACGACCGGGTTGGCGGTCACTTGGGCCAGTTGCGCCTCGTCGCGGGTCTTGCGAATCTCCTCGCATTGGGTTTGACACCGTTTGTCGCACCAGAGTTGAGCCCACTCGGTGGTCACGGCGCCCTGCTCGTCGATCCCCACCATGCCGTGCATCTGTCCGCAGCTACAGACGGCGGCGATCGAGTCGGGGGCAACGCCCGTCTCGGCCAACACCTTGCCGATCGCCCGGCAGGTTTCGTCCCACCAATCGTCGGGCCGCTGCTGGGCCCAGTTGGGATGCGGGCTGTCGACATCATGGGGTATTTGCCCGATGCCGAGAATCTCGCCGTCGGAAGTCACCACGGCGGCGCGCACACTTTGCGTGCCGACGTCCAGGGCGAGGAGATTCTTGCTCATCAGTCGATCTCGGGCAGTTCGGCGATGGCTTCTTCGATCTTCTTTTGGGGATAGTCGAAATCGGACAGTTCGCCGGCAAAGTACTTATCGTAAGCGCCTAAATCGCAGATTCCGTGCCCGCTGAAGTTGAAGAGGATACACTTTTCCTCGCCCGTCTCGCGGCACTTCTCGGCCTCGACGATGGCGGCGCGGATGGCGTGCGAGGTCTCCGGAGCGGGGATCGTGCCCTCGGTGGCGGCGAACAATTTGGCCGCGTCAAAGCACTCAAGTTGGTGGTAGGCCACCGGCTCGATCAATCCCAGCTTGATTGCCAGGCTCACCGCCGGCGCCATGCCGTGGTAGCGAAGCCCGCCGGCGTGGATACCCGGCGGAATGAAGCTGTGACCCAGGGTATACATCTTGATCAACGGGGTCAATTGGGTCGTGTCGCCGAAGTCGTAGCGGTACTGGCCACGGCTCATGGTGGGGCAGCAG
Source organism: uncultured Planctomycetaceae bacterium (assembly GCA_964444795.1). GTDB lineage: Bacteria > Planctomycetota > Planctomycetia > Pirellulales > Thermoguttaceae > JABMRP01. The sequence continues at coordinate 64,978 of CAYUIQ010000010.1, read as the reverse complement.
CAGGGCTCGGATGCGACGAAGCGGATGTCCTGGCCGGCGATCTTGCGTCGGATGAAAGGGAAGGCCAGCCCGGCGTAATTGCTGCCGCCGCCGACGCATCCGATCACGATGTCGGGGCTGTCGGCGGCGATCTTCATCTGCTCTTCGGCTTCCAGGCCGATGATCGTCTGGTGCAGCAGGACGTGGTTCAACACACTGCCCAGCGAGTACTTCGCCTCGTCGTCCTTGACGGCCGCCTCGACGGCCTCGCTGATCGCGATCCCCAGGCTGCCCGGACAGTCGGGATCGGCGGCCAGGATCTGGCGGCCGGCCTCGGTCTCCTCCGAGGGGCTGGGTGTGACCGAACCGCCCCACGCGTGCATCATCGATCGGCGGTAGGGTTTCTGTTGGTAGCTGACCTTGACCATGTAGACCTTGCACTCCAGGTCGAACAGCGAGCAAGCAAAGGACAGCGAGCTACCCCATTGGCCGGCCCCGGTTTCGGTGATCAGCCGCTTGACGCCCGCTTCCTTGTTGTAAAAGGCCTGGGCAATCGCCGTGTTGGGCTTGTGGCTGCCCGGGGGGCTGTGGCTTTCGTCCTTGTAGTAGATTCTCGCCGGCGTTTTCAGCGCCTTCTCCAGACCGGTCGCCCGAACCAACGGCGACGGCCGCCAAATGGCCAGCGCCTCGCGTATCGGATCGGGGATTTCGGTCCATCGATCGGGGCTCATTTCCTGGGCGATCAACGACATCGGGAAGATCGGCGCCAGGTCGTCGGGACCGATCGGCTGGCCCGTACCCGGGTGCAACGGCGGGGGCAACTGCTCGGGCAGATCGGCCAGCAGATTGTACCACTTGGTCGGCATCTCGTTTTCGCTGAGGAAAATACGCTTGGAACTCATGAAGTTTCCCTTTCGCAATAGGCCTCGAATCGGCTGGCACGGCACCCCTCGTACGGAGGCGATGAAAACCGGGGCGAGTATCCTGTGCCAAAACAGCCCCAAGGGTGCTTCGCACGGCTCGCACCGGTTCTCTTTCTCCCAGGGTGCGCAATAATGACGTCTATTCGGCCATTTAGCCTATCGCACTGCGGGGAACTTGTCGATAGGCCACCCAGGCCGGGAAGGAAATGTGCCGGCCGGCCCACTTTGGGCCAGGCGCGGCAGTCTTTTTCTGCCGGTGCGTTCCGCCCGTGCGTACGTTATAGTAGGGACTTCAGCACCACCTCTAAGTAATACCCATGAAACCAATGCGTCCAGTGCTCCTTGCCACGGCTATTTTGCTGTCGGCAACGATTCTCTGCCCCGTACCGGCGGCCGAACGGAGTTCCGCGTTGACCGCCGCCCTGGAGTCGATCACCGGCGACGAACTGCGGCAACACGTCGACTATCTGGCCGACGACGCCCGGGAAGGCCGCGAGGCGGGAACTCCCGGTGGCCACGCGGCGGCCGGGTACTTGCAGACCCGATTGGCCGAGATGGGACTTCGCGGCGGCGCTGCCGACGGCGGGTACTATCAATGCTTCGGCTCCGATTACCGCAACGTGCTGGCCGTGCTGCCGGGAAGCGATCCCGAACTTCGGCATGAGACGATCCTCGTCGGGGCCCACTTCGACCACGTCGGGTTTGGACCCCAGAAAGACAAAGCGGGGGTCGTCGCATCGATTCACAACGGGGCCGACGACAACGCCAGCGGGACCTCGGGACTGTTGGAAATGGCCCAGGCGTTTTGCATGCTCCCGGAGGCGCCGCGACGCACGATTCTGTTTGTCGGTTGGGACGCCGAAGAGAAAGGCCTGTTGGGCTCGAAGCACTGGCTGGACCATCCCACCGTCCCGCTGGCACAAGTCCCCTTTGTGGTGAACCTCGATATGATCGGCCACTTGCGCGATCAGCGGGTGATCTTTTTCGGCGGACGCAGCGCCTATGGGATGCGACGGTTGTTGAGCCAGCAGAACACGGGGATCGGCCTGGCGCTGGAGTTTCCCTGGGGCGTGGTCGCCAACGCCGACCATTTTTCGTTCGTCAAGCGTGACATCCCGGCCGTCACCTTTCACACGGGCTTCCACGAACATTACCACAAGCCGACCGACGACACCCAGTACATCGACCCGGCCGGTATGCGGCTCGTTTCCCGACTGGCTTTTCTCACCGCCCACGAACTGGCCAACGCCGAGCAACTTCCCGGCTTTCGCGCAGCGGTTCGCAAGGAGACGGTCAAAGCCCAGAAGCAGTTTCTGGCCGACGCACCCATCGGAAGCGACCGGCTGGGGATCCGGTGGAATACCGACGAAGCGGCCGGCGACGGAGTGCGGGTGACGGCGATCGTCGAAGGTTCGCCCGCGGCCCGTGCGGCGATTCGGTCTGGCGATCAGGTCGTGCAAGTCGGCGGCAAGCCGATCCACGGTAGCGACGACCTGAAGGCCGCTTTGGCCACGGCCGAGAACCCGGTTGCCGTGCGGATCCAACGGCAAGCCGAAGCGAACCCGCGGGAGTTGAACGTCCGACTTGTCGGCAATCCCATGCGGATCGGCATCTCCTGGCGGGTCGACGAGGCCGCTCCAGGTAGTGTCGTGATCAGCGGCGTGGTACCTCGCTCACCGGCCGCCCAGGCGGGCTTGAAAGCCGGCGACCGCATCTACCAGGTGGCCGGCCACGATTTCGACGACGATCGCCAATTCCTCAAGCGGATCACGACCGTGCCCGGTCCGATCAAGCTACTGATCGAGCGCCAAGGCCGGCAACAAGTGCTCGTGCTGTGGATCGAGAACGACCCGCCGAAACGCGAGGCGTGAAAGAGGGCCCCATGAAACTTGCCCAGTTGCTTCGCAAGAGTCGCAGTTATCGTCGCTTTCGCGAGGACCGAGCAATCGACGAGCCGACGCTGGTCGAACTCGTCGGGCTGACCCGCCTCTGCCCGGCGGCGGCCAACCGGCAACCGCTGAAGTACGTGATCTCCTGGCAAGCGGAAGAAAACGCCCGCGTGTTCGACACGCTTCGCTGGGCGGCCGCGCTGGAGGATTGGCCCGGACCGGCACCGGGGGAGCGACCGACCGGCTACATCGTGATCCTCGGCGATACGCAAATTGCCGAGCAGTATCACGCCGACCCGGGCATCGTCGCCCAATCGATGATGCTCGGCGCGGTGGCCAAGGGGTTGGGTGGATGCATGGTCGGATCGATCGACCGCCCCGCGCTGCGCCAGGCGCTGCACATTCCCGAGCGATTCAAGATCCTCTTGGTGCTGGCCTTGGGCGAGCCGAATGAAACGGTCGTGCTCGACGACAGCCGCAGCCCCGATGACGTACCCTACTGGCGCGACGCCGGGGGCGTGCATCACGTACCCAAGCGACCGCTGGAAGAAATCTTGCTGCGGTTCTGATCGGTTGATCCGCGCGCGTCGCCGCGAAGGATCCTCGCAATGCACACACCCCACACCACGTACGCCGCCAGCAGCGGGTAGTACTCGATCGGCATCAGGCCGCGCTGGGCGACTGGCGAGCCGGTTTGTAGTTTCTGGCCGAGGAAGCTGGTCACCGGATTGGCCACGAGAACGAAGAGCAGAATTTGCAGGCGGATCGAGGCGGTTCGGGCGATCACGTAATACGACGGAACGATCAGCAGGATGTACGAGTAGTTCTTCATTCGCGGCATCACCAGGACCAGGCTCAGGCACGTCAGAAAGAGCAGTAGTTGCCGTTGATCGGCGAACTTCTCGGTCCTCAATTTACGCCAGGCCAACCACGAAGTCGCCGCCACGCCCGTGACCAGCGCGGTCCACGCAGCCCAGGCGGTTGCCGATGGCAGGGCCAGTCGCTCGGTCACGTCGCGCACGGCGGCCAGCGTGGCCGGATTGATGGCGCCTCGCTCGTCCAACGCCGAGGCATTCCGCCAGAAGTCGGCCAGCAATTGGGGTGTCGCGACGTACTGGATCGCCAGAACCGCCGCGAAGATAGCCAGCGAACCGCCGAGCCAGACCCAGCGCCGGCGGATCGTGGAGAGAGGCAACAACACCAAGAAGACGATCGGCGTGATCTTGAACAGGGCCACGGCCACGATCAGCCCGCAGAAGGGCAACGGCCGGTCGTCGAGGAAGCAGGCAAAGGCCGTCCAGAGCGCCAATTGCTCGAAGATCGAGATATTGCCCGCCACCAGATCGCAACCCACCGCCGAATGAAACGCCAGCAAGGCAAACAGCCAGAAGATCGGCCCGCGATCTTCCTTCAAGAAATACCGCTGCCAGATCCCAAGCAGCACGAGCGCCGCGGCGCACTTCAGCGCCAGAAACACATGGTAGGCGGTCGATGGCTGAAGCAACGTAAAGGGGCGAAAGACGTAGAGCGACAGTGGCGGATAGACGTAGTGCAGATCGACGACGTCGGCCGGTGCGTCGTAGGGATTGGAGCCGGCCGCGTGGACCGTTGCGGCATGGTAGTAGATCTTGAAATCCCACTGGCGGCGGTCCGTATCCCGGGCGACCAATGCCACCAGCATGGCGGCCAGCAGAACCGTGGGCGTGACGAAGGCGCGCTCGATCGACGGCTTGTCCACTTCGTAATGCTCCGTTTAGTGCTATACGCGCTGCTGGAGTTGGACGGCAAGCTGCTCGAGTTGGCCTTTGAGGTCGGCCAACAGCATCTGGGGATCGTCCCCCGAGTCGGTTTGCCGATGAAGCGTGTTCCGGGGGAATCCGTGCCCCATATCCGGTAGGGCGGATGTTTGCAGATCGCGGAGTTGCCCTTCGAATCGATCGAGCTTTTCCGCGGCGTGACGGCCATCGCGCCAGAAGCGTTCCAGATGCAGAATCAAGGCAAGCAACAGCGCGGCCTGGCCGACCAGGGCGATCGGCATCCCGGCGTCCCACAGTTCGTTACGCTCGGCGATGACCGACCAGGCCAACAGAACGCCGCCGCAAACCGACCCCATGACACCCAGGCCCAGGAATACTTGCCCCAGCAAACTCCTTCGCCCGGAGCGTGGCGCCCAGCGATCGTCGGCGCGCCGAGTCGCATCGCCCAGGTGCCAGGCGAGGGGTGACCTATGGTCCGATTCGGACGATCCGACTGAGGTGGGGAGTTCATCCGCGGCCCGTTCCCCGCGGCCCAGCCGCCGGGCAACGTGACGCAACTGCTCGTCCATCTCCCACGAATCGTAACGCCAACGTGGCGGAGGCTCCAAGCCGGTCGAATCGGCTGCCGATCCCTCGGTCGCATCCGCACCGGTTGCCCCGGTGTCTCCGGCCGTCTCGTCGGGCACGGAAGACGGCTGGCCAATCCGGCGCCCACATCGGGCGCAGCCCAAACCGTCCGACTCGGTCAGCGCAACTCCAGGCACATCTTGTCCGCAGGTGGCACACCACATAACGATCTTAGAATCGGCTGCGCTGATGGTAAACTGTAGCGATTTCGTAGATTTTGCGGGCAGAGGCCCCTCGGAGTGCCCCTCTGAAGGCCCTCTTTGACTTTCCCTAGGCACCGCCGTCATCCTGTATTAACAATCCTGAAGCTGCTTCGTATTGCCCCACGATAGCCGGCGTTGTACACTCTCGCCTCCCCATAATCGAGCCCCGTGAAGCGTCGGCCAAGGATGGTCCGTCGGCGGGGTCCTCGATGATGCCCGAGGGGTTTGCGAAATCGACCGAGCGACATGGAGGTCGCCGTGCTGTCGAAATGGCCCATCCGATATAAGCTCATTCTCGGCTTCTGGCTCTTGCTGGCGGTGGTGGCCACCTTGACCGGCGCGGGGCTCTACGGCTTCTACGCCTACCGGAGTCTGGTTAAAAGCCTCAGTTGGCGCAGTTCGGAGCTTCCGCTGGCGGCCCAGATGAACCGGCGCGTCGCCGACATGCAGGTGACGCTGGCCCAGATTCGGCAGTGGCAACAGATCCGGCCGATGCAAGAGATCGATCAGGCCGCAGCGCTCGCCGGACAGTTTGCCGATGAAGTCGAGGCCACGCGGGAAACGTTCCAGGCATACCGCGAGAAGCTGGCGCAGAAGGTCCGGGACGATTCACAAATTGCCGACAACCGCCCGGAATGGCAAACGGTCCACAAGATCGAAGCGACGTTGGCCGAGGTCGAGAGGACCATCGGCGCCGACCATGGGATGGGGCAGGCGACGACGCTGCGGCGGGTCGATGAACAACTGGCAGAACTTCAGACGCTGGGGGCCGACTTGCCCAGCCACTTGCATCGCACGATCGGCGGATTTGCCGCCGGGGTCCGCACCCAGTATCGCACCCTGATCGTCGGGGCGTGGGTGGCCAGCATCGCCGCGGCGCTGATCTTCCTGCTCTTCATCCGGCTATCCGTTCAGTGGGTCTTGCGGCCGTTGCGTACGCTAATCCGCGGGTCGCGGCGGGTCGCGGCCGGCCAGTTCGATTACCGCATCACCGTCGACGCCGAAGACGAGATGGGCGAACTCGCCCGAGCGATGAACGACATGACGACTCGATTCCGCGCGATCCGCGACGATCTCGACCAGCAGGTCCGCCAGCGAACCAAGCAAGTCATCCGCAACGAGCAACTTGCCAGCGTGGGGTTCCTGGCCGCCGGCGTGGCCCACGAAATCAACAATCCCCTGGCTTCGATCGCCATGTGCAGCGAATCGCTGCAAGGCCGCGTCGGCGAATTGCTCGACGAGAAATTCATCGCCAGCGACGATCCGCGACACGCCGTCATTGCCGACTACCTGGCGATGATCCATAGCGAGGCGTTTCGCTGCAAGGAGATTACCGAGAAGCTGTTGGACTTCTCGCGAACCGGACCGGTGACTCGCCAGCGGGTCGACTTGCGCGGGCTGATGGTCGAGGTGATCGAGATGGTCTCCCATCTCGGCCGCTATCAGCAGAAAAACGTGGACTTGGCCGACGGCGAACCGCTGGTCGCGACGATCAACCCGCAAGAGATCCGCCAGGTCGTGCTCAACCTGTTGACCAACGCCCTGGACAGTCTCGACGCGGGCGGAACCGTACGGATCGAACTGGCGCGCCGCGGCGAAGCGGCCCAGTTGATCTTTACCGACGACGGGTGCGGCATGGATGCCGACGTGCTGGAGCACTTGTTCGAGCCGTTCTTCACTCGCCGCCGCTCGGGACAGCCTTCGGGACAAGGTACCGGGTTGGGGCTGTCGATTAGCTATCGCATCGTTGCCGATCACGGGGGGGAGATCGAGGCGTCCAGTTCGGGACCGGGCCAGGGAGCCACGTTCCGGGTTCGGCTGCCTTTGGAAATCGAACCGAGGGAGAGCAGAAATCAGTACCAAGCCGCCTAGCCGACTCAAGCTCCTGTTTGCCGACGACGAGCCGTCGCTGCAACAGTTGATGAGCCTCGAACTGCCCCGCATGGGACACGAAGTCACGGTCTGTCCCGACGGGCTGACCGCCGTGGCCGCCATGCAACGCAATACGTACGACTGCCTGCTGGTCGATCTGGACATGCCGGGAATGGGTGGCATCGAGGTGATCGCCAAGGCCAAGGAGTTGGCTCCCGAGGCCGACAGCATCGTGCTGACCGGCAAGTCGTCGCTGAAAACGGCCGTGGCGGCGCTGCGCCATGGGGCGTTCGACTATCTGACCAAGCCCTGCCGGCTGGCCGAGTTGGAAGCTTTGCTGCGGCGCGTGGCCGAGCGGCGCGAGTTGACCAACAAGTACCGGGCGGTCCGGGGGCGATTGGAGCGAGCCGAGGGCACTTCGGAACTGATCGGCGACAGCCCGGCTATGCAACGCGTCGACCGGCTCATCGCCAAGGTGGCTCCCGCCGATTCGACCGTGCTGATCTTGGGCGAGACGGGCACCGGCAAGGAACTGGTCGCCCGGGCGCTGCACGACCGCGGGCCCAGGGCCGACGCCCCGATGGTCGCCGTCAATTGCGGCGGTCTGCCCGAGAATCTGATCGAAAGCGAACTGTTCGGCCATCGCAAGGGAAGTTTCACCGGCGCCGACGAACATCGCACGGGCCTGTTCGAAGTGGCCAGTGGCGGCACGCTCTTTTTGGACGAAATCGGCGAACTGCCCAAGGCCGTGCAGGCCAAGTTGCTGCGATTCTTGGAAAGCGGCGAGATTCGGCGCGTGGGCGATAACGAGTCGTTTCGTTGCGACGTGCGGGTGGTTTGTGCCACGCATCGCAACCTCGAGGAGATGGTCCAGCAGGAGGAGTTTCGCGAGGATCTCTGGTTCCGCGTCAATACGTTCGAGATCCAGTTGCCGCCGTTGCGCCAGCGGCCCGAGGACATCGGCGTGCTGGCCCGGCATCTGGCCGCCCGATTCCGTCCCGAGATAGCCGACCGAACGGAGGTCTTCACCCCGGCCGCGCTGGGGGCCCTGTCAAATCATTGCTGGCCGGGCAACGTCCGCGAACTGGCCAACGTGATCGAGCACGCGATGATTCTCGGCGAGCGGCTGCCGATCGGTCCAGAGGATCTGCCCGAGCGATTCGCCACCCGCCGGCTGCGGGGAGTTGCCGCGGACGAGCCCACGGGGACCTTGCGCGAGATGGAAATCCGGGCCATCCATCTGGCCCTGGAGGATAACGAAGGCAGCAAGCCCAAGGCGGCCCAGCAGTTGGGCATCAGCCTCAAAACGCTCTACAACAAGCTCCACGCCGCGGCGGCGATGGAGAAGGCGTCGTAACGCGTGTAACGTCCAAGTTCACCGGGCGGCGAAGCTACGCGTTGATTTCAGCCGTAGGTCAGGCACTCCGTGCCTGACCACCTGTTCCTCCGTTACGAGCGCGAAGGAGTACGTTTCGGCCGCGACGAAATAGCGTTGGTAGTCAGTCATGGCCGTAGCATACCATGTATGACCCGGGGAGTCAGGCACGTAGTGCCTGACTTACCTGGCTGAATGCCTGACTTCTTCCTGCTACAAAATCCCTTCTCCAGTCATACGACGATATGCAAATTTGCCTACGATGCACGACACTCTCGAGAACGTCATTCCGACAGGTGCTGAGAGGTGCCGACTAAGGTCCTCCCCTACATACACTCCCGGAAGAAAATGCGCCTCCTCTCCCCCGAATACTGACCAAGCCCCGAACGAGATCGGTGAGAACGAGAGGAAGCGTGATTCAATGCCAGCGTAAAGCCCGAACCTGTTGTCAACAGAGGAAACAACATCTCCCTGGTCGACGAACACTCTGGCGTCTATGTGGGCGATAGAGAACTGTTGATATAGCGCACGTGCGAAGAGATGGCAGAATCTCCGGCCCTCGTTGAAGTCATCCCACACCACAATAACAGAATCGCTGAACGTCAGACAGAACATGCTTCTACTTCTCAGGTGGTACATGCGGTAGCAGTTTGCGAAGCACTTAGTGACGGCAGTGTATTTCTCTTCAAGGGGCCCAGACGCGCCCGAGAGGAGGAGTGACTTTGTTCCCATCATATCTCCCAGCAGCATAATCTGCATCTGCTTCCTCCTACTTCCGCTCGGCATTCGTCTTCGCCATCATAAAAAGGGTAAGAAGTGCGATGCGCAGTTTCTTATTGTCTCCGCAGTCGTCAATAACCTGAAGGACCTGCGAAGCGGCCTGTGTCCAGTCGAAGAACGGAAGTTCCACAAGGTAGCGCATTAGTTCGCTTTTGTCCTTGTTCGCGAGGATCAATTGTTTGAACTCATCCTCAGTAAGCGTGATAGCATCCCCAGGCAGATTGTGGTAAGGAACCACACTGGTTGTGTAGAGAACGACAGCAAGGCAGAAGGCCTTCTCGTCAGGGTCAGCGAAGAAATCAAGAATTCGCAGGAGTTCAGCGGCAAACTCTTGGCTGTTCTTTGTGCTGAAGAAAGCGTTGCGCACATAATTGTTGACAATCACCAGCAATTTGGAATTCAGGTCGTCCCATCGCTGGGGATCTATGCCCTTGTTCGAGAGAATTTGCTCATGCTTCTCGACTTTTCCTAGGTCTGTGATGGTGTAGTCAAGCAACTCGATCTTTTCATCCCGAGATTCAACTTCTGAGATGATGCTCAGGATTGCCTGAGCGTGTACCGCTTTGTCGTTCGTCTGGGATCCTAGCACCTTACGCAGTTCCGCTTTCGCGTCCATCTGTATCTCCTTTGCCAGGGGATGTTCCTTTGATTGTTGAACCTTGGATGGTCTCTTCGTAAGGGGTAATGGTAAGTCACTTCAGGTAAGGGATCAACGCTGACGATACCACAAGAAGCACTAGTCCACAACGCCTTACGTGCCTTCGACCGGCAAAGCGCCCAGCGAATAACTCGGCGTGAAAGTGCGCGCCAATTCGCTACCTACCCCCCGGCAGGAAACCGCTGACGGGATATCCGGGCGCGCCATGCAGATGATCTCCGAAAGCGCCTTCCCAGGAGGCGCGACGTAAGTAACTTCCCAGGTTGGGGTTAAGCCGGGTGCCACTGGCATTCTGCCAGTGCTCTTACGATTCGTAGCTTGCACCCGGAAGTAACCAAGCAACGATCCGCGCGGCCGATTCTCGCGTCGAGCTTTCCCGGTCGCGCAATATGCAAGCTACGAATCCAGAAAGCACTGGCAGAATGCCAGTGGCACCCGGCGCTCTGTCAGGTTCATTGCCTTGTTCTGTGACGGTTATTTCCGCTTTCCCACGATGGCGAATTCTGAAGCAGACTCAGCAAACGGTGCCCCTGCCACATTGCCGTAGAACTCTTGTTGTGCGAATCCCGCGTTCTCGAACTCGCTCCGCAGGGATCCCGGGGAGAAGTGCTGGAGCCAGTTATAGACTGTCCGTGTACGCTTGGCCTCGACTACGGTGTACTTGTCCAAGACCACGCCGACGTCGTCGTACTTAAAGGTGTTCAGGAAACCGTAGTACTTCTCGGGTGACCAGAATCCATTGAGCAGGTTCTCCTCGTAGGAGACGGCCTCCTCACGTTGTTCGAGAGCATTCACGGAATAGACGTCGAGCAGGACTGAGCCTCCTGACGCCAGAAGGGCCCGGAACTTCTCCAGCATAGTCATGCGCTGCGCGGGGCTGAGGGCACAGAAGTCGCACATAATCATCAGGATGATGTCGAACCGATCTTCGGTTTCGAATTCCAGGTAATTCTGGTTAACGTATGCGGCCGTCAATCCCTCCTCCGCGGCAACTGTGCGTGCGTGCTTGATCGAGCGTTTTGAGAAATCAATGCCCGTTACGCTGGCACCGAGCATGGCGAGCCGGTTTGCGTAGAGTCCGGGGCCGCAGCCGAAATCGGCAATCCGGGTACCAGTGCCGACATCAAAATGCGAGCCGATCCATGCAACGGATTGGTCGATGAACTCAACTCGACGAGAGGACACATCGATATCGGCGTTGAGATGGCAGGCGAGCATCTGCCCCGAGGTATGATTGTCGGTCCACAGATCTGCCGCCGTATAGCACTCAAACGGTTCAGGTCGAGTGTTGATGTCTTCAAGCTGTTCAAACATGTCCATACTCTTTACTCGCAGGACTATCTGATTTATCGGCTGCCGAGAATTCGCGAGGCAGGTGGCTTCCCAGGTTGGGGTTAAGCCGTGGTTCGGCCATCCGGCCGTTTTCATTCATTCGGCGTCGCGCGCTGGGTGCCACTGGCACTTGGCGACTGGTGCATCCGCCGGTTAGCCCTCTATATGCCAAGATCCTCATCAGTGAAACCTAGCGAACGGAAGTACTCGTTGAGTTCCGAACACGCGGCCTGCTCCAACAAGGCAAACCCTACGCGGTGCGTGCCATCACTGATGGGATATATTCCCTCGCCATGGTCGTATTGCGTCGTGTGCGTATGCTCCGGCGTCTTGATTTCGATGACGAGATGCCCCCGGCAGTGGTGAAACATTCCTTCTTTGGCGGGTGGTCTATTGATCCTGAGATGGTCAAGCAGCCACACCGTCCTGTCCTTCTCCGTTACCGAAACGGTCTTCGAGAAGGCCTCTCGTGTGCTGGGGTCCTTGCACTTGATCAGAATCTCCACCTCCTCTGACAGACACTGCTGGAGAACGCCGTTGTGATAGGCAACGCCCGGTGAAGGCCGACTGCGAGACACGGCAAGGAGAATGAGGCCAAAGACTGCCAGCACGAGGCACGCAACGATCGCGAGTCTTAGTTTCATCGTCTCACCGCGCTAACGAACACACTGACCAGCGGAGTGGCTGCGGGGCTATGGAGTCTCCGTCGTCCTGGCCTCGCCAACGACAGGGGGTATTGTACCACGGTGAAAAGGCTCGGAGCAAGCCTTCGCCGGCCGCCAACTCGTTTATGCTTTTGGGGGGAATGGCGGGCCGTGCGAAAACTCACTGCACCTTCCGCACCACGCCGACCACGACGCCCATCACCTTGGCGTTCTTCACGTAGATCGGCTTCATCCGCGAGTTGGCCGGCTCGAGGCGGATGCGGTTCTTCTCGGGAAACCAGCGTTTGAGCGTGGCTTCATTTTCGTCGGTCAAGGCGACCACGATCTGGCCCTTTCTGGCGGTTCGCTGCTTGCGAATCACCACGTAGTCGCCGTCGGCGATCTGGTCGTCGATCATCGAGTCGCCGTCGACCTCCAACACGAACAGGTCCTTGTTCTCGGGGTCGAACATGGCGTCGAGTTCGACCCGCTCGTCCTGTTCGATCGCTTCGTGCAAGACGCCGGCGGCGATGCGTCCGGCCAGGGGCAGCCCGCGAAGATGGGCCGGCTCGGTGGACAACTGGATGGCCCGCGACATGTTCGGCTCGCGCGTGATCATCCCCTTGCGCTCCAGGGCCTTGAGGTGGCACATCACGCCGTTGGGCGAGCGGATCTTGAATTGAGTGCCGATCTCGCGGACCGTCGGCCCGTATCCCCGCGAGCGGATCTTCTCGCGGATGAACAGATAAACCTTCTTCTGCCGCGCGGTCAGTTGTTCGATGGGATCCATGTCTTATTACCCTCGGGATCGGAAAACGGGCTGGCTGGCGTGCCACACCCATGGTGGATTCCTGAACAATCGTACAATATACGGCTGTACACAGTCAAGTCCCACACCGGCGGAAATCGTCGGGAATTCTCAATTTCCTCCATGCGGGGGGGGTGGTTCTTTCCCGCGGCCGGGCGACACGGTAGGATTTGGGTGTGTTTGCCGTGGGGTCACCGCCGGAGGGAACGTGATGCAGGATGACCACGCCGATGATCGTCGTCCGGCCGAGGAGCCGCCGATCGACCTCTCGGCCGAAGATCTCCAACCTGAGGATGTCCAGCCGCTTCCCCAGCAGTTGCCGCCGATTCGGCTGGAACGGGCCGAGTTGGAAGCGGTCGATTTGAGACCTGCCGACTGGGTGGTCCTCTACGAGGCGTCGCCGGAAGAACGGGCCCAGATGCGCCGATTCCCGACGTCAGCGGATCGCGCAACCCCCTTCGAACCTTGGTCGCGGCCGTCGCCGCCGGAACTGGCCCAGGTGCCGCGACGGTTTGGTGTCGGCGCCCTGATGCTGCTGTCGGTGACGTTCGCGCTGCTGTTCGGAACGATGCGCTCGCTGGACGTCCCCCCGGTATGGTTCATTGGCGTCGGCGTTCTGCTGACGGCAGTTGTCTTGGGGCAGATTGTCCTGTTTGGCGGAACCAGGCCGCGAGACGCCTCGATGTTGGCCGGGGCTATCGTGCTCCCCATGGAGGTCGCGGCATACATGGTCTTTTCGGCGTATTTCGCCGGCGGCGCGTCCCCTCGTCCGGCAGTCTTTGTGTTCCAGTTCATCGCCGTGACGATGGTCTTGTGCCCGTTGGGCGCGGTCGCGGGCTACTTCGCCGGAGTCGTGGCGGCCGGAGGATTTCTGGTCGTCGACGGCCTGAAGGATTGGATTGGCGGCGAATCGGCCGCGGCAGACGACGAAGCGACCCAGCGCGATCCGTGGTCGGACGATGATGAGTCGTGATTGCGCGTTGACACGGCCTGCCGGATGAGTGATTATACCAAGGTTGTTTGGCCACTCCCGCGCTGTCGGGACCATATGACATTCCTTCAGGAGGAACTCGAAATGTCCCGGAAGATCGGATTTTTGCTGGGAGCCGTCGTCCTGGCCGCTGCGTTTGGCCGGCTGGCCGGGCAACTCGAAGCCACTGCGGACGACCCCGACGCCAAGACGGCCGGTGGTGTCAACCGGCAGCACTTGGCCGAGACGCACGTCGCGGTGCTCGACGTGAGTCGAGTCCTCAAGCAGTGCGATCGTTTCAACGATCAGCTAGCGGAACTAAAGCGGGAGGTGGCCGGACTGGAGGAAGAAGTCCGCGTTCGCCAGACCGAAGGGACCGATCTGGTCAATAAGCTCAAGGACCTCAAGCGGGGAACCCCGGAATACGACGAGGTCGAAGCCGACATCGCCCGAAAAAGGGCCGATGTCCAACTCTTTGTTGCCCAGACGCGGAAACGCATGATGCAGGCCGAGGCCGACCTCTACGCCGAGGTTTACACCATGCTCGAGCAGGTCGTGGCGGAGTATGCCCGAACCAACGAGATTCACTTGGTCCTCCGCGGCAACCCGGCGGACGAGGATGCGAAGACGCCCCAGGAGGTCCTTCGCCAAGTCAATCGAGGAATCGTCCATCAGTCCGGTCTCGATATCACCGACGACATCGTCAAGGCGATGAACGAACTGGTGGTGGCCCGGGCGGGATAACGTGTGTTCTTCAGAGAACGGCAATCTGAGTAGAGCAGTTGGCGCATATCCGGTGGCGAAGAAACGGCGGCAAAAAAGGGTCAGAAGGGGCGGCGGGGGGTTGCATCGCCGGCCGCCGGGGATCAGAATTCCTATCAGTAGGATGTGGAGGCCCGCGGGCAGTCCCGCAAGGGCAAGGATCTGGTCCGCTCTTTCCATGGACCTGAGGCGAGGTGAGCCATGAACCGTTCGCTTTGGCAAATGGGTACACTGGGCAGCCTGCTCCTGGTGCTGGGTGCAAGCTGCGGCGACCCGGGCGGCGATTTCCCGATGGGCGGGATGACCTTCGAGGAGGAGTCCGGCGCGAAGCCGCCCCGCGCCGATGGCCCGCGGCGGGATTGGCAGCCGGATCACGCACCGGCCGGCTTTGAGAACCCCAGCCGAGACTCCGCACCGCACCGCGATTCGCCAAGTCGTTGGGATGGCTGGGGCCAGAGTCGGCCGATGCCCAGCGATTCGATGCCGAGCGACTCGATGCCCAGCGGCAGCGGATCCTGGGGTAGCAGCCGGCCGATGCCCAGCGATTCGATGCCCAGCAACAGCGGGTCTTGGGGCAGTAGCCGGCCGATGCCGAGTGATTCCATGCCCAGTGGCTCGGGGTCTTGGGGCAGTAGCCGGCCGATGCCCAGCGACTCGATGCCCAGCCGGTCGTTTTCGGATCGCTAGCAAGACCACTCCGACATTTGTTCGAGCGTTTGGCACGGCCAGCCGACATGCACGGAGTCGATACCAGCAGGTTCCACTATTCCCCGTTCTCCGAAGGTTTAGGAGGGAATCGCCATGGCATCTCGCGTAATCTGGGGCACCATCGTCGCGGTCATGCTCGCTCTATGCGTCGGCGGGTGCTCATCCGACAACGGCGACGCGAGCACGGCCCCGCCAGCTTCTCTAGATCCGGTGAATCCGGCCGGGCCGCAACCGACAGCCGCGGAGCCATCGGCACCGGCCGGGCCGCCACAATACCTGGGAAGACCGGTGGACTATTGGGCCCGGCGGCTGGATCATCCGCAAGAGGAGTGCGCGGTCAAGGCGGCTTGGGTACTCGGTAGAATGGGTGCCGGCGCGAAGCCCGCCGTTGGTGATCTCGTCAAAATAATCGGCGAATCGGGCCACTATCCCGATCTCCGGCTTGCGGCGATCAAAACCCTGGGAAAAATCGGCCCGGGCGCCAAAGAGGCCATCCCCGAGTTGGTCGAGATTCTCGACAGGGAAGACCCATGGGATCGCCGTCTCGCGGCCATGGTCTTGGGAAAGCTCCGTGTCCGGGCCGAACTGGTCTTGCCGGCTCTGATCAAGACACTTGAGGACGAAGAGCCGTGGGTGCGGGCGGGCGCCGCCTACGGACTGGGCCTGTTCGCCAAGGGCGCCCCCCTGGGTACACGGACCGAATCGGTGATTTCCGCTCTGGGCAAAGCGAGGAACGATGAATCGGCCGAGGTCCGATCGGCCAGCTTGTACGCCTTGTGGGCAATCGGTCCGGCGGCGGAGGCCGCGCTGAAGAAAGTGAAAGAGTCCGGTCGCTCGGAGGATCGCGCCATTGCCGCGCTGGCTCTGGCGGCCACGGGCTTGGAAGCCGACGACACGCTGATATCGGCATTCGACAGCAAAGAAGCAGACGTGAAAGTCCGCCACTGGGCACTCACGGCACTACCCTGGGAGAGCAAGCATCTGCCCGTGCTGCACGGGGCACTGGGCAGCGACGAGCCGGATCTGCGGGTGAGAGCGGCTCAAGCGTTGGCATACTTGGGGCCGGAGGCCGCGTCGACCGTACCCGACCTGATCCGGCTGCTGGGAAACGAGTCGCGAGATGTCCGCGCGGTCGCCGTTTACACGTTGGGCGAAATCGGACCGGACGCCAAGTCGGCCGTTGGGGAACTTGCCGTATTGTTGCGCCGGGCCATGGAAGACGAGGAGGCAGACGATGAGAACGTGCTGTATTCCCCGGCAATCATCGAAGCCTTGTGGAAGATCGGCCGCGACGCGGTGCCCACTTTGATGGAAGCCTTGCACACCGCCAAGGACCGGCCCGTTGCGGATGAAATCATGGCCTCCTTGGGAAGTTTGGGTCCGGCAGCCGTTCCTGCCTTGCGGAAGGCGCTTGAGGACCCCGACGAGGAATTTCGCGCCCGGGCCGCGCTAGCTTTGGCGGCGATCGGACCGGACGCCGAAGCGGCCGTCCCAGCCCTGGAACGGTTAGCGCGAAGCGAAACGCCCGGCGACAAGACGGTCTTCTACGGCGCCCTGGCCGCGATTCTCCCGGACAGTCCCTACCGCCGGCAACTCGAACACCAGATCCAGCAGAGCGTAAGTCTAAGCCAGATCAGCAGAGCCATAATGATGTTCGAGATAGACCACGGGGAATTTTCGCCGGCCGCTTGGAGTGAAGCAGGCAAACCGCTGTTGAGCTGGCGCGTGGCGATCCTGCCCTATCTCGACCAGCAAGTTCTGTACGAAGAGTTCCATCTCGACGAGCCCTGGGACAGCCCGCACAACATCAAGTTGCTGGCCAGCATGCCCGAGGTGTACCACGGTGAAGGTCAGCGGGAAGACGGCAAGACTTCGATGATGGTGTTTACCGGCGAGGGCGCGGCATTCGACGGTACCAAAGCCGTCAGCGCCCAGGACGTATCAGACGGCCAAAGCAACACGATCATGGTGGTGGAAGCGGGCCCCGACAAGGCCGTGCCCTGGACCAAGCCCGAAGATCTGCCCTTTGATCCCGAGGACCCGGGTTCCGCGCTCGGCGAAGTTCCCGAGGTAGGCTTTCCCGTGGTGTTCTTCGATGGACACACCCGCATTCTGCCCAAGAGAATCGATGCCAAACGTCTTCGCGGTCTGATCACGCCGGACGGCGGTGAGGCCGCGAGTGTGCATGAACCGTGAATGACGAGGTCCCGTTAGCCCGGCGGGAACGTGGCCACACAAGTGGCTGCCCTCTCACTGTTCTCGTTCCGGTACCCCTGCCCTACATCCGCACGCCGCCGCCGGGCTTGAGAAAACTCTTGACGTGCTCGATATCGTCGGGTGCCAACTTGACGGCACGCTCGAAAAACGCGGCGGCTCGTTTCGGCTGACCGTCGAAATGGAGAAAGACACCCACCAGGAACATCAACTCGGCGTCGTCGGGACGTTCCGTGGCGGCCGCGGCCAGGGCGTCGAGATGGGCCGCCTTGGCCAGCCGATTGTCGCCGTAGAGATCGTCGACGCGGAACTCGGCGTTCGGCCAATCGGGGTCCAACTCAAGCCCCCGGCGAAATACGCGCGCCGCCGACTCGTACATCCCTTGGGCAAGATTGGCGAACCCCTGTCGGAAGAAGGCCTCGGCCATGTCCGGGGCCGTTCGCGCCGCTTCTCGGTATCGCATATTGGCCGAGGCGTACTTCTGGTGGCTGAAGTGATCGTCGCCGATCTCCATCACTTTCACGGCCCGATCGACCGCCCGCTGGTTGGCCCGGCGCACCGGGGCCTTCGCGTCCGGATCCGCCCGGGGAAACTCGCGCACCACGGGATCGGCCGGCGGGCGAAAAACATCCGGGCTCCGGCGATACACACCGCCGTCCACGCCCATGAACCGCTGCACGGAACCGGGACCGTAGAGCGTCTCGGCCGGCAGGTACAAGGGAGCGCTGTACGAGAATCCGTAGTACGAGTCGTAGGGTGACGGGTAGGCGTAGATGTTGTAACCGTAGCTGTAGGGATAGGAATACCCGCCGTAGAATCGGCCATGTCGACTATGGCCGTGGTAACGCGTGCCGCCGTGGCCCCAGCCGGGGTGGCCGCCATGGGCCGGCAATTGCGACGGCCCATGGACACCGTGGCCGATGCCCCTGGAGACAGGGCCTCTGCCTTGGACGCCATGGCCGATGCCGTTGGAATGCCCGGCGCCGGGGGCGACTTGCGACATTCCGCCGTGGCCGGGCATCGTCATGCGTGTCGGCGCTCCCGGTCTTCCTGGAGCGGCCGGCGATTCACTCGACGACGCCCATACGGCAACGGCCATCGCCGCGACGGTGATGCAATACTTCATCGGACTCCTCCCGCAGTTGAGAACCCACCCGGTTCCGGCCCTACTGGAAGTATTCTCGAATTCCCGGCCCGCGGCAAGCGAATTCCGCAATGATTGACCAAGAGACACAAAGGAACCCCCCCGATGGAACTGCATTGACGGGCGGTTTCCATTCGCTGGCCGCTACGGCGCCAATCGCCGACGCACCTCTTCGAGGCAGTCTTCTTCTTTGACTCGCCATTGATCGAGCGTGTCGCGGTCGCGGAAGGTGACCGTGCCGTCGGTCATCGTTTGGCCGTCGACGGTAATACAGAAAGGCGTGCCGATTTCGTCCTGACGACGGTAACGACGTCCCACGGCTCCCTTCTCGTCGTAGAAGACGTTGAACTGCGATTTCAATTGGCCGTAGATCCGCTGGGCCACCTCGGGCATGCCGTCCTTGCGGACCAGTGGGAAGACGGCCGCCTTGATCGGCGCCAGCCGGGGGTGAAACTTGAGGTAGACGCGCTTGGTCAGCTTGCCCTTGTCGTTGGGCACTTCGTCCTCGGTATAGGCCTCGCAGAGGAACGCCAGTGTGGCCCGGTCGGCACCGGCCGAGGGTTCGATCACGTGGGGGATGAACCGCTCCTTTTGCTCCGCGTCGAAGTAGCTCAGATCCTTGCCGCTACCCCGGTGACGCGGTTTGCCGTTTTCGTCCTCTTCGACGACCAACCCCTCACCCTGGCGGACCAATTTGCCTTCCGAGTGGCTGCGCAGATCGAAGTCGCCCCGATGGGCAACGCCTTCGAGCTCGCCAAACTGACCCTCGGGCAGGAACGGAAATGCGTACTCGATGTCGGCCGTGCCAACCGAGTAGTGGCTCAACTCATCGGTGTCGTGTTCGCGCAACTGCAAGCGCTCGCCCGAAAGTCCCATCTCAGTGTACCAACGGAATCGCCGGTCGCGCCAGTACTGATACCACTGGGCCGAGCTGTCCGGCCGGCAGAAGAATTCGATCTCCATCTGCTCGAACTCGCGCGAGCGGAAGGTGAAATTGCGCGGCGTGATCTCGTTGCGAAAACTCTTGCCCACCTGGGCGATGCCGAAGGGGATCTTCACCCGCGTGCTGTCGACCACGTTCTTGAAGTTGACAAAAATACCCTGGGCCGTCTCGGGCCGCAGAAAGGCCGTGTCTTGGGCGCCGCCCAACGCACCGACGGTCGTCTTGAACATCAGGTTGAACTCCCGCGGCTCGGTCAGCGTACCCAGCGACTTGGCATCGGGACCGAGGACCTTCTCGTGATCGTCGACTTCGGTCAGGCAGACCAGCGGGCCGTCCCACCCGAGTTGGTCGATGTGTTTCTTGCGCAGGTTGAAGAACTTCAACGCCTTCTGCTGCGTCTCGGCCAGCCCCTCGTCGCCGCCGGCGGTGGTGGTGATGAAGATCCGCTGTCCCTTCGCCTCGACCCAACGGCCTTGCACCTGATCGTGGCGATAGCGGCGGTTCGACTCGCGGCAATCGACCATATAGTCGTGGAACAGATCGTAATGGCCGGAGCACTTCCAAACCTGGGGGTGCATGATGATCGTGCAATCCAGGCCGGTCATCTCGTAAGCCTCGGGCGCTCCCGGGGGCACGATCAGTTCGTTGCGCGAGGTGACCATATCCTGCCACCAAGCCTCGCGGACGTTGCGTTTCAGTTCGACGCCCATCGGCCCATAATCCCAGAAGCCGTTCAAGCCCCCATAGATCTCGCTGGACTGGAAGAGAAATCCACGACGTTTACACAAGGCGACCAGTTGGTCCATTTCCATGGCTTGAGCAGCTCCGGGGAAGAAGATTTCGGCAGGGGGGAATATGAAAGTGTAATATCCAGACCCCGGGAACGTAAAGACGGTTCACCCCCGCGAGGAGATGGATCTGTTGTATCTCCTGTTACATCCCCGGGTTGCGTGCCGTGGGTAGATTCGTGTTAAGAGCCCACGACCTCCGGGCCGAGGTGAGTTCGGGTGGGCCGAAGGGATTGTAGAGAAGCGGTGCCCCGTCGAGCGGCCGGAAGGCAAAAACGTGTTAGCCCCGTCGCCTGCGACGGGAGAAGTGGGGCAAACGTTCGACATAGCTCCTCCCTTCGCAGGCGACGGGGCTAACAAAACGTACCCGGCGCACAAAAAAGGGACGGCAGTTCTCACCACCGTCCCTTGAAGTTGCGTTTACATTACGCGGTAACCGTCCCGGTCAGCACTACCCTTTCGCTTTGATCGACGCTTGCGCGGCGGCCAGTCGGGCGATGGGGATGCGGTACGGAGAGCAGCTTACGTAGTCCAGACCGTTTTTGTAGCAGAACTCGACGCTGGCCGGATCGCCGCCCTGCTCGCCGCAGATGCCGACTTTCAGCTTCGGGTTGGTCTTTCGGCCGAACCGAAAGGCCGACCGCCAGGTCTCCCACGCCCAAGCGATCGCGCCCCCATCGGAGTGGAGTCGGTGACAACTATGTGTCACCCCGAGGAGACTTCGTTGGCGAAAATGCCCCTTCTTACTTGAAGTTGGAGACCGTGTTCCTTTAGGATTTACGTAAGTGGTTGCCTGAAAGATACATAGAACCCGTCACTCGACAATGGAGCCCGTCTTTCCCAACGAAATAGATCATATGAGCCGATATTTCTCTTGACTTGCACTAAAATGTATCATATGATCTATCTGAAGGGAGACGCGGTCTGTATGCCGAGTGATGGAGCGAGGACATCGGTGAGAAATGTCAGATGTGCCACAACCTATCCGCCAGGAGGCGGCTACCCTGGCGAGGAGGAAGAAGGCTCGGTCAGTGAAATTCAGCCGAGAGGCTCCAACCGACTGGCGACCGCAGACCGTCAATGACCCCGCCAGTGGTGATGCGTTCACTCCTAACGGTGCCTGGGAATTCATAGCCGAAAAGCTCGAAGACGAGAACCAGAGCGTCCGGTTTATCGAGTTGAGAAAGCCGCCCGGAAAGAAGGCCTTCGAGATGGTCGTTGCCCATCCTGTTGGAGACATCTATATCAAGTTTCAACTCGGGGCGGGAAAGATCAAGGGAAGAAGTTTTCACTACAGCACCAGTAGGGGAAACCAAGACATGTGACATCTCTCTCTTTCCGGTTTGAATCCTTCTTTCCCGGGAACCCCGACACCTAATCAAGCCTACAGAAAGCACTGACGACCATGCCTTACCGAAATGGCAATTCGAGCGTTTCAGCTTTCCGCGACCCCGATCTCTCGTGTCCCGATTGTGGAAGCGAGAGTATTACCACCGAAACAATCGACCATCGTTTCCCCTACGGTCAGGAAGATCCTCCTGTCGAATTGTCTGCCCGCATTCCAGTGCGCAGGTGTGAGGAATGTGGCGAGGAATTCCTCGACGACGAAGCAGAGGACCTGATGCATGAAGCCGTATGTCGTCATCTTCATGTCATGACACCTTCCGAGGTACGGGCCATTCGACAGCAATGCGGAGGTCTCTCTCGGGCCGAATTCGCTCGTGTCACCAGACTGGGCGAGGCGACGATCGGCAGATGGGAACGCGGACAACTTATTCAGAACGCAGCGTATGACCAGCTTCTCCATCTGCTGACTTTTCCGGAAAACATGGCCCGACTACGCAGTCACGTTGAAAGAGCCACGGCGGCTCCGGCGGCAGCAGCCCCAAAGGATTCACACCACACGGACTCTTCCCGGGCCGAGGTGAGGTCGGGGGGGCCGAAGGGATTGTAGAGCGGCCCGAAGGCGAAAACGTGTTAGCCCTGTCGCCCGCGACGGGAGAAGTGAGGCAAATGTTTGGCATGGCTCCTCACAGGCGACGGGGCTAACAAGACGTGCCCGGCGCGCAAAAAAAGGGACGGCAGTAGGTTCTACATTCTGGCACGGGTGTTCTCCGACAGCGACTTCCACTCCTTCTGGGAAAGACCATGACCGATTCCGCCCCGGCGAAATCGAGACTCGGCCGGTATCAGTTCAGCCTGTGGACTTCGCTGCTCGGGCTGTTGGTCTTTTCGGGTTGTGGGGGGTCGAAAGAACAACAAGCAATCGACGCATTTAACCGGGGCCTCGCCTGCGTCGAGCAAGGTGAGTTCGACAAGGCCATCGTCGACTACACCGATGCCATCCGGCTCAATCAGAACAACGCCGAAGCCTACCTCAGCCGAGGCTTCGCCCGCGTTGAGCAAGGTGAATTCGATAAGGCCATCGTTGACTACACAGAAGCCATCCAGTTGAATCCAAACTACGCCGAAGCCTACAACAACCGAGGCTTCGCCCACGCCGAGCAAGCTGAATTCGACAAGGCCATTGTCGAGTACACCGAAGCTATTCGGCTGAATCGGAACCTCGTCATAGTCTACATCAACCGGGGCATCGCTCACGCTGAGCAAGGTAAATTCGACAAGGCCATCGTCGACTTCACCGAAGCTATTCGTCTGGATCCGAACCTCGCC
Source organism: uncultured Planctomycetaceae bacterium (assembly GCA_964444795.1). GTDB lineage: Bacteria > Planctomycetota > Planctomycetia > Pirellulales > Thermoguttaceae > JABMRP01. Next base: position 41,929 of record CAYUIQ010000010.1, on the reverse strand, counting down.
AAAGCCTACATCAACCGAGGCATCACGTACGAACGCATCGGTGAACAAGCCAAGGCCGAAGCCGACTCCGCAAAGGCCAAGGAACTCGGGTTCGATTCGGATTGACGGGTTGCAGGATAACCAACGAAGGCACCAAGAATCTCCAGCAGGCATTGCCGGACTGCGAAACCGGGCACTAATTGCCGCTATTGACGGGGCTAACTGATTCTCCCGTCGCAGGCGACGGGGCTAACAAAACGTGCCCAGCGCGCAAAAAAAGGGACGGCAGTTCTCACCACCGTCCCTTGAAGTTGCGTTTACATTACGCGGTAACCGTCCCGGTCAGCACTACCCTTTCGCTTTGATCGACGCTTGCGCGGCGGCCAGTCGGGCGATGGGGATGCGGTACGGAGAGCAGCTTACGTAGTCCAGACCGTTTTTGTAGCAGAACTCGACGCTGGCCGGATCGCCGCCCTGCTCGCCGCAGATGCCGACTTTCAGCTTCGGCTTCGTCTTTCGGCCACGCTCGACCGACATCTCAATCAACTGGCCGACACCTTCCTGGTCGATCGTCTGGAAGGGGTCCGCCTCGAGGATGCCCTGGTCGAGATACTCTTGCAGGAACCCGCCGATGTCGTCGCGCGAGAACCCGTAGCTCATCTGCGTCAGGTCGTTGGTGCCGAAGGAGAAGAACTCGGCCGTCACGGCCATCTTGTCGGCCAACAGGCAGGCTCGCGGGATCTCGATCATCGTGCCGTAAACGTACGGGATGTCGACGCCCGTGGCTTTCTTTACCTCGGCAAACACGCGATCGCAAATCACCTTGGATACGTCCAACTCGCTGACCGCACAGGTGACCGGGACCATGATCTCGGGCTTGGCGTCTTTGCCGGCCTTGATCAACTCGGCGGCCGCCTCGAAGATCGCCCGAACTTGCATCTCGGTGAGCTTCGGGTAGGTGATCCCCAAACGCACGCCGCGGTGACCCATCATCGGGTTGACTTCGTGCAGCGCTTCGCCGCGGGCCTTAACCTCGTCGGCGGTGATGCCGAGCGCCTTGGCCAGTTCGGCCTGACCATCGGCCGTCTGCGGAATGAACTCGTGCAGCGGCGGATCGAGCAGCCGGATGGTGACCGGGCAACCGTCCATCGCCTCCAGCGTAGCCTTGATGTCCTTCTTCACGTAGGGGAACAGGCCGTCGATGGCCGCGTTGCGCTCCTCTTCGGTATTGGAAAGGACGATCTTCCGCAGGGCAAACAGCGCGTCGTCGCTGCCGGCACCGTAGAACATGTGCTCGGTGCGGAACAGGCCGATTCCCTCGGCTCCGAAGTCGCGGGCCACTTTGGCGTCTTCCGGCGTGTCGGCATTGGTGCGAACGCCCATCTCGCGGAACTTATCGACCATCGTCATGAAGGTCTTGAAGCGGGGGTTCTCCGTGGCGTCCATCATGGCCATCTCGCCCTGATAAACCTTACCCTTGGTGCCGTTGAGCGTAATCGTGTCGCCCTCGGCCAGCGTCACGTTGCCGACGGTCATCGTCTTGGCGGCGAAGTCGATCTTCACGGCGCCGGCGCCGACGATGCAGCACTTACCCCAACCGCGGGCGACCAAGGCCGCGTGGCTGGTCATGCCACCGCGGGCGGTGAGAATGCCGTCGGCGGCTCGCATCCCCTCGACGTCCTCGGGATTGGTCTCTTCACGGACCAGGATAATCGTCTTGCCCTCGCGGCCCCACTGGACGGCCGCGTCGGAGGTGAAGACAATCTGTCCACGGGCGCCACCGGGACCGGCCGGCAAACCGGAGACGATCGCCTCGGCCTTCTTCTCGGCGGCCGGATCGACGATCGGGTGCAACAGTTCGTCCAACTGCTCGGGTCCTACCCGCATGACGGCCGTCTTCTCGTCGATCAGCCCTTCGTCCAACATGTCCATGGCCATGTTCAAGGCCGCGGTACCGGTCCGCTTGCCACTGCGGCACTGCAACATATAGAGCTTACCCTCTTGAATGGTAAACTCGATATCTTGCATATCGGTATAGTGCGTCTCGAGCTTGTTGCGGATGTCGACCAGTTCCTTGTAGGAGTCGGCCCATTCGGTCTCCAGCGATTGCAGGTGCTCGTTCTGCTCGTTCTTGGTCTCTTCGTTCAACGGGCTGGGGGTGCGAATGCCGGCCACTACGTCTTCGCCCTGGGCGTCGATGAGCCATTCGCCGTAGAACTTGTTCTCGCCGGTGGCCGGGTTGCGCGTGAAGGCCACGCCGGTCGCCGAGGTTTTGCCCATGTTACCGAAGACCATGCTCTGCACGTTGGTGGCGGTTCCCCACTCGCCGGGGATATTCTCGATCCGGCGGTAGGACACGGCACGCTTGCCGTTCCAGCTTTTGAACACCGCGCCGGTGGCGCCCCAGAGCTGATCGTCGGCGTTGTCGGGGAACGGGCTGCCCAGCACCTCTTGCACCTTGGCCTTGTATTGCTCGCAGAGGGCCTTGAGATCCTCGGCGGTCAGATCGGTATCCGACTTGTAGCCCTTGGCTTCCTTGACCGCGTCCATCAGTTTCTCCAACTGACCGCGGATGCCCTGGCCTTCCTCGGGCTCAATGTCTTCGGATTTCTCCATCACCACGTCGCTGTACATGGTGATCAAGCGGCGGTAGGCGTCGTAGACGAATCGCTCGTTGCCCGACTTCTTGATCAGACCCGGAATCGTGGCCGAGCAGAGTCCGACGTTGAGCACGGTTTCCATCATGCCGGGCATCGACTGCCGGGCACCACTGCGGCAGGAGAGCAGCAGCGGATTTTCAGGGTCGCCAAACTTCATGCCCATGGCTTCTTCGGTCTGGGCCAGCGCCACGGCCGCCTCGGCCTTGAGCGAATCGGTGAACTGGTTGCCTTCCTTGAGGTAGACATCACAGTATTCGGTGGTGATGGTGAACCCGGCGGGGACGGGCATGCCCAGCTTGGCCATTTCGGCCAGATTGGCGCCCTTGCCGCCCAGGGTGTTCTTCATCGCGGCGTTGCCGTCGGTCCCTTGCGGACCAAAGAAATAGACGTACTTTTCAGCCATGGCTTGTTCCTTCGTGACCTCCAAACGGATGGGTCAAAACAGGGGGAGAGTAAGAAATCGGTTTCGTTGTGTATCGGGAGGCATCCCCATTATAGGGGGGCGAGAAAGCCAGCCTCAGTATCGGTCGAGGCGAATCCATGGACCGCGGGGTTCATCGAGAATCGCCGCTGTCGGGACGCCTTCGACAGAGACAGCCCATTTCGTCCAAAATGAAACGCGCCAGTTTATCAGGGGGAGGATTGACCGTCAAGGATGCCCCTGGTGGGTGGGTATCGCATCCCAGCTTCACGCAGATCGGGCCTCCGGTGGTGGAAACCCCTGGCCATTGGGGTAGACTAGTACCGAACTTCATTGTTGCCTCCAACCGAGAGGAGAGGAACCGATCCATGCGTTACCTGACTCAACATATTGTTGCACTCGTGGGGCGAATTCTGATCAGCGCCCTTTTCATTGGCAGCGGGGTCCACCACGTCATGAACTGGCAGGCCGGCATCGACCTCATCGAAGGCAAGGGGCTGCCCGTTCCCCACGTGCTGCTGGCGTTGGCACTGGTCGCCTTGTTCGGTGGCGGACTTTCGATCCTCACCGGCTTTCGCGCACGCTGGGGGGCCATCGGCCTGATCGTCTTTCTGGCCGCCGCCACGTTCCTGTTCCATGATTTCTGGAACGTTTCGGAATACGCCGAGCGGTTTGTCGAAACGATCAATTGCATGAGGAATGTCAGCATCATGGGCGGGCTGTTGATGATCGTGGCCTACGGAGCCGGACCGCTGAGCATCGATCCGTTTCTGCGGCGGACTCCCATCGACGGGTATTGAGCAAGTCGATGGACAATTCCCGGCCGCCTGACGCACCGATGCCGGTCACGCCACGGCTTGTGGCGCTGGGGGCCGTTACGTTTGAGGGAAGTCTTGGCGTCGTGGCGCTGCTGTTGGGTTGGGCGTTTGGACTTCCCCCGGCGGGCCGGATTCCGCCGTCGTTTGCGGCCCTTGGATTGGGTGCCTTGGCCGCGCTGCCGTTGCTGGTGCTCTTCTTCGGGTGCGTCCATAGTCCTTGGAAGCCGTTTCGACGGCTGTTGCGGGTGGTTCGCGAGTTGATCGTTCCGCTGCTTCGCGGATGCACGGTGCTGGAACTCGCGGCGATTGCCATCGCGGCCGGCGTGGGCGAGGAGATGCTCTTTCGCGCGATCCTCCAAGAGGTCGCCGCCGGATCGGTCGGCGGTCCGGCCGGTCCCTGGGTCGGTCTGGTGGCGGCCAGCCTGATTTTCGGGCTGGTCCACCTCGTCACCCCGACGTACGGCATTCTGGCCACGCTGATCGGGGGCTACCTCGGCTGGCTGTGGATGACTACCGGCGGCAATCTGCTGGTGCCGGTGACCGCCCATGCGGTCTATGATTTCGTGGGCCTGGTGTACCTGATGCGAGTTGTCGACCGGAGGGGGGCCCAAAAGGTTGACACAGAAACGGATTAGGTCGACAATAGCGTGCGCTGCAAATCCAATCCAGTCGCTACGCCGTCGCCGGTCGTTCCCCCGGCGGCGTCGGCGCACTGATCCTCCGACGTTCTGTCCCGAAAAAGAGGTCGAGGCATGCCGATCAACGTCACCTGCAAGTGTGGCCAGAAGTTCAATGCCAAGGATGCCCTGGCCGGGAAACAGGTCAAATGCCCCGTCTGCAAGGAACCGCTGACGATCCCCGCCGCCGAGAAACCGGCCGCCGAGAAACCGGCCGCCGAGAAACCGGCTCCGAGCCCGACGCCCGCCGTGGACGACGACCTGTTCGGCATGGCCGACGACGACGGGCCGGTGGCCGAGATGTCGATTCCCGTCACGACCGAGGACGTCGATCTCCCCGACGAGAAACCGAAGAAGAGGAGCCGCTACGCGCCGGAGCCGGAAGACGACTTCGGTTTCAAGGAGGAAGAGGAGGAAACCCAAGAGGAGGAAGAAGAGGAAGAGGAAGAATCCTCCGACAAGGTCGCCGCTTGGCGGAACTGGAAGGAGTGGCCCCGATGGGCGCAAATCACGATCCCAACGGTCGGCCTGTTGGTCGTGGTGGCGGCGATCTACTTTCTCTATTTCGGGGGGGAGAAGAAACCGACGCGGCGGTCACCGGTTGCGGGGGGGCAGCCACAAAAGCCTGCCCCCAATCCCCAGCAGCCTGCCCCAGGTGAGGAAGAGCCGGGGCCGAAAGAGAGCGAGGGCGAGAACACGCCGCCGACCGACAATGGAGAGCCGGCCAAACCGGGCGAAGAGACGACGCCTCCGGAGGACACCACCACGCCGGGAACTCCGGCTACGACTCCCGGCGAGACTCCGGCCACGCCCGGCTCCGGCACGCCGGCCGAGAAGCCACCGGTGGGGCCAACGCCCGGAGAGTCACCTCTGCCCCAGTGGAGCGATCCTATCGCCCTAACATCCGCCGATGTGCCGATCGTGTACGCACCCGGATCGGGGACTTCGCGGCGCGGATCGCGAACCACCGTTACCCGACCCGGTACTTCCTCCCGTTCCCGTACGTCGGTTGCCGGCCTGAGTGAGTTCGTGGCCGTGGGCAGTGCCGTCTTTGATCTGGCCACCGGCGAGAAGGTGGGCAAGATCGAAGGGCAGGGAGAATTCGAGCCCACGCACCGCGCGTTGAGCGCCGACGGATTGCTGTTTGCCGTGGCCTATCTGAAGAAAACCAGAGCGGTCAGCGGCGCGGTATCCACGGAGTCGCTGGTGGATATCATCGACTGCGAAGAAGGGGAGTTGCTCAAAACACTGGAACTCTCCGCCAAGGGCGCCTCGGGACGCCCGGTGCCGTTACGCATGTTCTTCATGCGGTTCCTCGGTTCCGACCGGCTGCTCTGCGCCGGGAGGCAGGGGGTCGCGCCCACGGTGACGGTCTGGGATATCGAAACGGGCGAACTCGACGAGAGTTTTCAGAGCGAGGAATTCGACCGCCACACGGTCGCGATTTCACCCGACGGCAAGCACCTCGCCGCCGTCGATTCGACGCAAGTAATGGTCTACGATTTGGGGCAAGGCAAGGAAGTGGGACCGATGCCGATGCCCGAGGGCCGCTCTCGAGCGCCTTTCTTGAACTGCCGAGGAGCCGCGTACTCACCCGACGGGAAGGAACTGGCGGTCCTGATCCCGGTCAAGGATACCCACCGCATCGTCTGCTGGGGCGGGCAGGGAAAGGACCTGGAGGTCGTCTTCGATCAGGTCTTCGACACTCCTCTTCCGGGCGACGGCTCCGAGGAAGCGCAACTCCAATGGACTCCCGAGGCAAGCGGCTGGCTGGTATGCGGCCGGCAAATCGTCGACCGCGAGACGAAACGGGTCGTCTGGCTGCGCAGCGGCGACAATGCGATCGGCGGCACACCTCGGTTCATTGCCCCCATGGCCGTCTGTGTCGGGGACGCAACCCCCGACGGTGCATGTCTGGCTCCGGCCGAGGTCCCCATGGAAGGGATCCTCGCGGCGATCGAGGTTATGGAGTCGGACGCCGAAGTGGTGCTCCGGCCGGGTGACAGCGTCAGCCTGAAGGTCGAGGTCATCGGCCCGGCCGATCTCGCCGGCAGTGAGGTCAAACAGCGCGTCGCACAGCGATTGACCGAGCTTCTGGCGGCCAACAAGATCGAAGTGGCCGACAATCAACCGCTCTCGCTGGGGGTCTACTATCGGGAACGGGTCGAACCGGCAGCGGCGGGTACGATCTGCGAACTTGCCGCGCTGTGGTCCGCCGGCGAACCCGCGGCCGAACTCTGGCGGGGTATATTCCCCGTCTCGGCGCCGGCCGTCGCGGAAGCACCCGAGGAGGGAACGACTCCCCCGGCATTTGATCCGGTAGACGCCATCATGACAGGCGTAACGATCCCCTACTTTCTCCCCAAGGAGCCCGACGTTCTGAGCCTGCCAGTCGTGGCGGAGTTTTGACGTCGACCCCGGGCGACTTCGTCCGCCGGCCCGTTGAAAATGCGCGAATCTATCCGCTCTGCAACGAATATCCCGGTGCGGGGTGAAGCCATTGTGCGAAAAAGCCCTCTGGGTCCGGGGGTTTCGCGCCCTGGGGCAAGATCATGTGCTATGGTTTTGAATCAGCAAGAAAAGCCCACCCCATGCTGATGTCCCCAAGCAAACGACGCAGCCCACCCAAGCGATAGCCTTTCCGCAAACCGGAGTATCGACACGTCTTCCGTGTCGTGCGGTGCGGAGTAGGCGCGAGGAAGGAATCCTCATGAACGACGTGCTGGCCGTGATTCTGGCGGGCGGAAAAGGCTCGCGGCTGGAACCGCTGACCGTGGATCGGGCGAAACCGGCGGTTCCCTTTGGCGGCGCGTATCGAATTATCGATTTTACGCTCTCCAACTGTCTCAATAGCCACCTCCGCAAGATTCTCGTGCTCACCCAGTACAAGGCGATGAGCCTGGACCGGCACGTCAACCTGGGGTGGCACAGGTACCTATGCCGGGAAGTGGGAGAATACGTCGATTTGGTGCCGCCCCAACAGCGCGTCGGCGAGCAGTGGTATCAGGGCACCGCCGACGCCGTCTACCAGAACATCTACTCGATCGAAAGCGACCGGCCCAGTTATGTGGTCGTCCTGGCCGGCGATCACGTCTACAAGATGGACTACCTGAAGCTCGTCGAGCATCACGTGGCCAGTCGGGCCGATTTGACCGTCGGCGCGCTTCGCGTCGACGTGGCGGCGGCCGGTCAGTTCGGAGTCATGCAGGTCGACTCGGCGGGCCGAATCGTCGGATTCCAAGAGAAACCTTCGCATCCGCGGCCGATGCCCGGCGATCCCCGGCATGCCCTGGCCTCAATGGGTATCTACGTCTTCAACACCCGCTTTCTCTTGGAACAACTCTGCCTGGATGCCAACCGTCGCGACAGCGCCCACGACTTCGGCCGCGACATTATCCCCTCGGTCATCTCGTCGCATCGCGTGTTTGCTTATCCGTTTATGGACGAGAACGGCAAGCGGGAGGCCTACTGGCGCGACGTGGGCACGCTGGACGCTTACTACGAATCGAACATGGACCTGATTTCGACGGACCCCCAGTTGAACCTCTACGACGACCACTGGCCGGTGCGAACGTATCAGCCCAGCTACCCGCCGCCGAAATTCGTCTTCGCCGAAGAGGGCCCCTTGGCCCGGCGCGGCCAGGCCTTGGATAGCATTGTCTGCGCCGGCTCGATTGTCTCCGGCGGGTACGCCATTCGTTCCATTCTGGGGCCTGGAACTCGGGTCAACAGTTTCGCCCACGTCGAGGACTCCATTCTCTTCGAGGGCGTGGACATCGGGCGGCACGCCAAGGTCCGCCGTGCGATTATCGACAAGGGGATTCGTATTCCAGCCGGTTTCGAGGTCGGATTCGACCCCCAGCGCGACCGTGCCCGGGGGCTGACCGTCACCGACCGGGGCATCACGGTCATCAGCAAGACCGATCGGCTGGACGATGGGGCTGCCGACGAAGGGGAAAACCACGACGCGGCCAACGGCACGATCCGGCTCGTTCACACTCCCCAGAGCATCCCTTGCCGTGAAATGCTCCCACCGAGCGGGAGAACCGCTTCGCTCGACTTCCCCAAGGCCGACTGCCGCGGGGCGATCGAGGCGATGATCGAATCGACCTCGTAGCGGCACGTTGCGATAGTCGAAGATCGAGTCATCTCGGAATCCTCCGGTACTACGGCGTTGTGGGAAGACCGTGGAAGTCGTTGGTGGAATCGCGTGTCACGCGCCCATGTGGTACGGGATCGGCCGGCGGGGTGTGGGGCGCCACGTGGCCCTTTTCCAGTTCCACGACGGCGCCGCAATCGCATCGGATGCGATGACCGAACTGGAACAAGGTCACGTCGAATCCGGCGCCGCATTTGGGGCAGGTGATCGCCATGGTCTGTTCCCGGCGTGGTGGAATCCACTTATCCGCCGTCGCCCGCGGCAGGATCCTCGGAAACCGGCGGAGGTTCCGAAGGAGATTCCGGCGGCGGTTCCGTTTCATCGAGAGGCCGTTCCTCCGATTCGGCAAGTTCTCCCAAAGGATAGGCCTTGCCGGCCGAGTTGGTGATTTCGTGTGCCAGGATTCCCTTGACTTGCCGGCCGTCGGTCACGGTCAGGACCAGTTCCTTCTCACCCGCCCGCAAGGAGCAACCGGGGTGAGCGTCGGCGAATCGGCGGAGGTCGTCGGTCAATTGTTGCGGATCGAAACCGAGCAGTTCGGCAAATTCCAGTTCGACAGAGACCTGCACGACCGTTTTCGGGCGGCCGCCGCGGTAAGCATCCACGAGTTCGCCGTTGCGGTACTCTCGTTCCATGAGGAGTCCGCCTTGCTCATCCCAAAGCAACGAGGTGCCTTGGCGCTGTCCGTTTTCGTAATGGACCTGCCGCTCCATCTTCCCGTTGGCGTACCAGGTGGTCGTCTTCCCGTGCAGCACGCCGCCGGAGTAGTTTTTTTCCGACTGCAGTTGGCCGTTGGGATGCCAGGTTTGCCAGAGGCCTTGTTCCTTGCCGTCCTTGAGCATGCCTTCGGAGGCTTTCGTTCCGTCGGGATGCGAACTCGACCAGAGACCATTTCCCCCGTTACTTCCGGAGTCGCCGTCCGGAGTCCCTTCGGCCGTCGGTTCTTCGGAGGGATCGTTTTCGGACCCGTCGCCGGGGGCCGGCGCCGGAGAATCTTCCGGGCGGCGCGGACGGTCCCCGTTCTCTGGCGGCGAGGGGAGTTTTGAAACTCGAACCTCCTGAAACTCGCTGAACTTCTTCACCGCGATCATTTCGCCGTCGGTATCGGCAAACTCATGGTTTTCGATGCCCCGGGCCTGCTCGCGATTCTCCACGGTCACGGCGAGTTGCATCGGCCGCTCTTCAAACCCGCATCCCTGCTCGCTCGCCATGCGCTGGACTTCGGAGACCAGGCGGTCACGATCGAGGCCCAACAGTTCGGCAAGCTTGAGATTGACGATGAGTTGCAGGACGGTCTCCGGCTTTCCGCCGGGATAGGATTGGATCGGCAGGCCGGCCTGATACTCGACCTCGTTTTTCAGCACACCTTTGTCGTCCCATTCGGACATGAGCCCTTGGCGTTTTCCGAAGGCGTAGTAGGACCTCTTTCGCATTTGCCCGTTGCGATAGTAGACGATTTCCTCGCCGTGTTGCTCGCCGTTGCGATACTCGACGACCGACTGCAGTTTTCCCGTTTCATACCACCAGCGCCAGGTCCCCTCTTCCTTGCCCTCTTTGTACGTGCCTTCGCTGTACTGGGTGCCGTCGGGAAACCACTCCTTCCACAAGCCGTGCTTCTGCCCGTCGACAAACTCGCCCTCGGCAAGCGACGGTTCGCTCTCGCCACAGCCGACCGAAACGCCGATGGCCAGCATGGCGGCCAGAAGACAGGTCCCCAGGACGGTTTTGGGATGAAAGGTCCCCATGTTTGGTGTTCCTCGCAACGTCATTCTATCAGCAACACGACCAGACGCTTCGGGCCGTGGACGCCCAGAATCAGGATCTTCTCGATGTCCGCCGTTCGGCTGGGACCGGTAATCAACACAAACTCGCCGCGCCGCTGGGGATCGGCCGTCTCGCGCCCGATCTCATCCCAGACGGCCGGCAGGTGCTCGGCCAACTGATCCTTCCGTGAAATAATAACACACGCTGGCGGCAAATAGCACATTAACCTCTCGTGGGGGGTATTGCACTCGACCACGCACGTTCCCGTGTCGGCCACCAGCCATCGCGCGGCGACCAGGCTGACCGGCAATTCGGCCAACGCCTTGGCGTCCCCCTCGTCTTGGGGGAAGTGGAGGCAGTCCTCGGCCAGATCGGCAACCAGCTCTCGACATGCCGGCCGATCGACTATCCCCATCGTGCTCCAAGCCGACTCGTCCATCAACCGGGCAAGCACTTCACGCGCTTCGGCCATCCCCCGACAGCGATGCACCTCGCCTTGGACCGCTTCGAGTTCCCGGGCGAACCGATCGAGCCGTTGCTCGACGGTCGAATTCTCTCGGGGCCACACCTCGGGGACCGGCGGGGGCTCGACCCGGGGCGCATCGGCCAAGGCATTACGAATTCGCTGCAAGATGGCGTCGCGACTGCTCATGGGATATTGCCACTCTATTATCGATTCTCTTCGGGGACTGGAAGGGTCGTGTGCCACTGCTTGCTTGCAAGCAGTGGCACGCGTTTCCGTCAATGTCGCCTTTTCCAACTGGCTGTTAGGTCTTGTCAGAGGAACGCTTCTCGGCGCGAAACGCCTTTCCGCGGGGAACTTGCGGCAACGCTCGGCCTCGGGTCCATGCGCCCAGCTTGCCGGGGTGCCAGGGCAAGAATCGGGCCAGGCGAACACCCAACTTCACAAGCCCCATCGTCGCCCGATACCGTCGCGGTCCGCCCATGGCCCAAGCCCAGAGTTTCCAGGTGATCCGGTCGCCCAGCGAGCGCGCGGGGGACGGTTCGTTGACCGCCCGATGTCGCAGGTGGACCAATTGATGGGGAATGTCGATCTTCACGGGACACACATCACTACAAGCACCGCAAAGCGAGGAAGCGAAGGGGAGCGAGCCCGCCTTGTCCAGCCCGATCAGGTGGGGCGAAATGATCGAACCGATGGGCCCGGGATAGACCCATCCGTAGGCCCAGCCCCCGGCACGGCGGTAGACGGGACACACGTTGAGACACATCCCGCAACGAATGCAGCAGAGGGCCCGCCGAGCGGCTTTGTCCCGCAGAACATTCGTCCGCCCGTTGTCCAGCAGGATCACGTACAATTTGCGTCCCGGCGTGGCTCCGTGGATCAGGTGGGTGTAACTGGTTAGCTTCTGCCCGGTCCCCACCCGTGCCAGCATGTTGAGAAACAGTGGCAAGTAGTCGATTCGCGGCAAGACTTTCTCAACGCCGATCAGGGCGACGTGAATCGGGGGCGTCGAGGTCGACAATCCGACGTTGCCTTCGTTTTCGACGATGGCCAGCGTGCCCGTGTCGGCGATGGCGAAGTTGGTACCCGAGGTACCCATGTCGGCGTTGAGAAATTCCTGCCGGAGGTATTTTCGGGCGAGTTTGGTGAGGTGTTCGTGTTCGGCGCTGAACGGTTCGCCGAGCTTCTCGGCAAACAGTTCTCCTACCTCCTTGGCCGAAAGGTGCAGGGCGGGGGTGACGATGTGCGTGGGGCGCTGTTCGGCCAGTTGCACGATGTATTCGCCCAGATCGGTTTCCACCGCCCGAATACCGGCCTCCGCCAGCTTTTGGTTGAGTTCCATTTCCTCGGTGACCATCGACTTGCCCTTGACGACCGTTTTCACGCCGTGTTCCCGGGCGATGGCAAGCACGTGGCGGTTGGCTTCTTCGGCGTCCTCGGCCCAAAGCACGGTAGCGCCCCGAGCGGTGATTTTCTCCTCGAACTCGACCAGCAGCTTATCGAGGTTGGCCACCGCGTATTGCTTGATCTGGCTGGCCGCCTCGCGCCAGTCCTGCCAGTAGGGAATCGCTTCGGTCACTTCCCGGTTGTGTTTGGTCGACCGCTCGGCCGCCTCGCCGGTTGCCTTGGATCCGGCCGGTTCGTACAGCCCGGCGATCTGCTCCTTCAGAAAGGGAGCACCCTGGAGATCGTGTTCTTCAGTCGACATATCGGTTTACTCCCCCGCGACCAAGATTTCGGCGATGTGCTTGGTCTGGATGTGACTTGTAGCCGGGTTGTGGCGGAGCATTCCGCCGATGTGCATCAGGCAACTGGAGTCGGGCGACACCACGACCTCCGCGCCGCTGGCCACGATATTTTGCACCTTGGTGCGGCCCATGGCCAGCGAGGTGCCGGGCATCTTCACGCTGAAGGTGCCCCCGAAGCCGCAACAATCTTCCACGTCGGGCATCTCCACGTACTCGATATCGCGAACGGCCCCCAGCAACTTCACCGGCGGATCGATCACGCCCAGCTCGCGCCGCGTGTGGCAGCCGTTGTGCAGGGTTACCTTATGGGGGAATCGGGCACCGGTGTCCGTCACGCCCAACACTTCGACGAGAAACTCGGTCAACTCGACGACCCGCCGACCGATCTCCACCACGCGCGGGTCGGGATCGACCTGTCCGAAAAAGACCCGGCACATCGCCGTGCATGAACCCGACGGACACACAATCCACCGGTAGTCGGCAAACGTGTCGCAGAAGTGGCGAACGACCTTTCGCGCGTCTTCCCAGTAGCCCGAGTTGAACGCCGGCTGGCCACAACAGGTTTGCTCTTTCGGAAAGACGGTGGGGACATCCCGTCGGGCGAGCAACCCGGCGGTGGCTCGAGCCGCCTCGGGGAAAAACTGGTCGACGTAACAGGGGATGAACAGGGCCACCGGTTCCCCCGGCTCGTACGCGGGATACTTCCACCGTGGCGGCGAACTTTGCTCAAGTCGGATCATCGTGCCGGATGGGGTTGGGAAAGGGATCAACGGGAAATCGGGAATCGGCCTCTGTGTCGTTATACCGCTTACCGCCCCGACTGACCACCGCCCGACCCCCGGGAATCGACACGCGGGCCTACATCCGGCCCGCGGGGCATGGTATCATGGCTCGACGGGTGGCCTTGTATGATGGGCTTCCCAGCCCGTCGAATTCCGGCGTGCCCGAACTGAATCGACGGGCTGGGAAGCCCATCGTACAAATCTCAGAACGCGTTCCTAGGCCGTTGAAAACGCCCATGAAAACCAAAATCGCCCTCGTCGCGATCGTCGTGCTGGTTTTCGTGGGCAGCCATTTGGCCAAGGAGTCGCTCGACGGGTCGACCGGCCCGGTGGCTCCTCCGGCGCCAGAGGACTGCCGACGGATCGTCAGCATGGCCCCCAGCGTAACCGAAACGCTATTCGCCCTGGGATTGGGTGATCGAGTGGTCGGCGTGACGCGTTACTGCACCTATCCGCCCGAGGTGGCCGAGAAGGACCGCGTCGGCGGGCATTTCGATCCCAACTTCGAGGCGATCGTGGCCCTGCGGCCCGACCTGGTGATCCTGCTGGTCGAACAAGAAGAATCACGGCGGGCGTTGAATTCGCTGGGTATCGCCACGCTGGTCGTGCGCCATAAGGACATCGAAGGCGTGCTGGAATCGATTTCCACGATCGGGCGCGTCTGCGACGCGGATGAGACCGCGGGACAACTGCTGGCCGATATCAACGGCCGCATGGAGAAGATTCGCCGACGGACCGCCGGATTGCCGCGCCAGCGGGTGATGATCTCGGTAGGCCGCACTTTGGCCGCCGGCACGGTGGAAGACGTCTTCGTCGCCGGTTCCGACGGCTACTTCGACCGGATGATCGAACTGGCCGGCGGCACAAACGCCTGTCCCGCGGGCTTGGGCCGCTATCCGGTCATTTCGCCCGAGGGAATTCTGCATATCGACCCAGACGTAATCATCGATCTGGTCTTCCCCGACCATGTGAAGAAGCACGGCCGGGACAAGATCCTTTCCGATTGGCAGGCGATACGCGAAGCCAGCGCCGTGGCCCACGAGCGCGTCTACGTGGTCGACAACGATTTCGCCCTCGTTCCCGGTCCGCGTTTCATTCTGCTGCTGGAAAAACTGTCCGCACTGTTGCACCCCGACCCAACGCAATGACTCCCAGCGCCATGACGCCCGACACGATTATCCGCGTCTCTGATTTCTCGTTCCGTCTGGGGAAGAAGCAGATCCTGCGCGACGTGTCCTTTTCCGTGTCACGGGGCCAGTATGTATCAATCGTCGGCCCCAACGGAGCGGGCAAGACGACGCTGCTGAAGTGCATCGATCGGATTCTCATCGGCGGCACCGGCCGGATCGAAATCGCCGGGCGCCCCCTGGAAAGCTATCGCCAGAAGGAACTCGCGCGGCTGATCAGCTACGTCCCCCAGGCCGACGGCCGGGTGTTTCCTTTTACCGTCGAACAGTTTGTGCTCATGGGCCGTTACCCCCATTTGAGTCCCTTCTCGTCGATCGGCCGCGAAGATCGTCAGGCCGTGGCCCATGCGATGGAGTTGACCGACACGCGCCAGTTCGCCGAGCGGCAGTTGGACACACTCAGCGGGGGCGAGCGGCAGAAGGTTTACGTTGCGGCCGCGCTGGCCCAGGGAGCCGACATTCTGCTGCTGGACGAGCCGACGACGTTTCTCGATTACCGCCGTCAGGCCGAGATACGCGATCTGTTGGTCCGCGTAAACGCCGAGTCGGGCGTGGCCGTGCTGGCGGTGACCCACGACGTCAACATCGCCGCGCTGGAAAGCCACCGGATCGTCGCCCTGCGCGAGGGAGAGGTCGTTTTCTCCGACACCCCCGAGGCCCTGATGACGCCCGAGGTGCTGCGTCGCATCTACGGCACGTCGCTAGTGCTAGTCGATCATCCACAGGCTCCGCTGCCGGTTGTCGTGCCGCACACCCCGGGAGGAGAGTCCTCGTGAATCGCTCGACCTGGCTGGTCATTCTCTGTCTAGCGGCCTTGGCCGTGATCGGCGCGGCGCCGTTTATTGGCATGGTGGACGTGCCGCCGAGCATTCTGTTGAGCGACGACGCCGACGTGACCAGACTGAATATCCTCTGGAAGATGCGCATCCCCCGGGTGGCCATGGGTTTTCTCGCCGGGGCCGCTTTGGCGGTCAGCGGGATGGCCTTTCAGGCGATGTTTCGCAATCCGCTGGCCACGCCCTTCACCCTCGGGGTTTCCAGCGGTGCCTCCCTCGGAGCCGTTCTGTACATCCACCTCGGGTTGGCCTTCTCGCTGGCGGGCTTTTCCGGCGTCTCCTTCTTCGCCTTTGGCGGAGCGATGGCGGCCATCCTGCTGGTCTACGGACTGACCCGATCGCAACGAGGCCTCTCGGCCGGCGCCATGCTGCTGGCCGGCGTGGCGGTCAGCTTCTTCTTCTCCAGCCTGATCCTCTTCCTGCAGTACATCAGCGATCCCACCGCCACCTTTCGCATGCTCCGCTGGGTGATGGGGGGAATTGCCCGAGTGCATGGGTTTGGCGACGTGTTCGGCGTATTGCCCCTGGTCGTGACCGGCGCGCTGATCGTCTTCTACCTGACACACGAACTCAACCTGATCACCACGGGCGAGGAGCTGGCCATCAGCCGCGGCGTGGCGGTCGACCGCATGAAGAAGGTGCTCTTCTTCGCCGCCTCGCTGATGGTCGGCGCGGTGGTCGCCGTCTGCGGACCGATCGGCTTCGTGGGACTGATGGGCCCGCACATCTGCCGCCTGTTGGTCGGGCCCGACCATCGATTCCTGACACCGGCGACGATCGTTTTCGGCGGCGCTTTCCTCGTCCTCTGCGACACGGTCGCCCGCACCATGCTCGCTCCCACCGAACTGCCCGTGGGAATCATCACCGCCCTGCTCGGCGGCCCCTTCTTCCTCTGGCTCCTGTTGGGCCGCGGTCGAGAGACGCTGGGGTAGGACAAGGGGCGGCACCCGTTGGTCCCCGGGCGCTTGCACGGACTTGGCCCAGTGTCTATCATCACGGGTAGCCATGGACCACGCGGGAATCGAGGAGCATTCACATGACACGTCGACAGACGGGCCAGCCATCGCGGCGGGGATTTCTCAAGCAGGCTGCCGCGGGAACCGGATTGGGTTTGGGCGCCCTGTTGCCCGGTTGCCGGGGGTCGGGGCAATCGGGCTCGGGAACCGAACGCCGGCTTCGGGCCGCCTTTTCCAACGGCGGCTTGCAGGGCACCTGGTGTAAGTTGGGTAAAGACGCCGCCGAGCTGTGGGGCAATATGCTCAACATCGAGGTCGTCTGGTACGACGGCGAGTATAATACGCAGATACAGCGAGACAAGCTCGACCTGATCGTCGACGAGCCGTGGGACTTCTGCTGCTTTCAGGCCAATCAGACCAACGCCCTGGAAGAGCCGACCAAGCGGCTGCGCGATCGAGGGATCCCGGTCATCTCGATGGACACGCTGCTGGTAGAGCGCGAGCGGTTGCGCGAGGCGGGCGTTTGGTGCCAGGTTACGCCCGACCACGTGGCCATGGCCGAGAGTAGTACGCAATATCTGATGGACAAGATCGGCGGCCGCGGCACGGTGATCCACATCGGCGGCGAGAGTGCCCATAGCGGCGCCCGCGATCGAAACCAGGGGTTCATGAACATCGTCAAGAAGTACCCGGACGTCAAGGTAGCCGGCGTCGACGACAACGCCAAGGACCCCACCGACGGTGTGCGCTGGTGCGACTGGGACCTGGAGAAGGCCCGCGATCAGTTCGAACTTTTTCTGGGCCAGAGCGAACCGATAGCCGGGGCCTTCTTCCACAACGACGACATGGCCCTGGCCTGCGTTTCCGCCGTCAAGGGAACTCCGCACGAGAAGATGGTGGTCACCGGGGTCGACGGACAGACCAACGGGCTGGAGGGCGTGCGCGACGGGTTGCTGGCGGCGACCACCGTGAACCCCGCGTGCCTGGTACACGTCACCTCACTCTTCCTCGGACACTTCATCGCCCGCAACGAGGAAAAGGTCGAAGACGTGCCGCTGGAAATCGTGTTGCCCAGCCCGCTGGTATCTCCGGAGTCCGGCAACCTGGATGCCATGTTCTACATGAGCAACCCCAAGCATTGCCTAATATGACGGCCACTTCGACCGATACCACCGCCCCGCTGTTGGAATGCCGCCGCATCGGCAAGCGATTCGGTCCGGTAACGGCTTTGAAGGACGTCGACTTCACGCTGCGAGCCGGCGAAGTCCACGGTCTGGTGGGCTGCAACGGGGCGGGTAAGAGCACGCTGATGAAGATCCTCGCCGGCGTGTTGCCCGACCACTCGGGAACCGTGCTCCTGGACGGGCGAGTCGCGCGGTTGGCCACTCCACAGGCCGCGTTGGCGCGGGGAATCGCCATGGTCTATCAGGAGCTTTCCGGCGTGGGACAACTCTCGGTGGCCGAGAACCTCTTTCTCGGCCGGCAGCCGGTCGCCCGGTTCGGCCGCATCGACTGGCCGGCCATGCATACCGCGGCACGGAGCCATCTGGCCGAATTGGAGATCGACGTCGACGTCACCCGCCGCCTGGATAGTTTTCCGCTGGTGATTCGGCAGATGGTCGAGATCGCACGAGGTATTCACAGCGGCGCCCGCGTGCTCATTCTCGACGAGCCGACCAGCGCGCTGAGCCCACCGGAAACGCGGCGGCTGTTCGAGTTGATTCGGCGGCTGCGCCATCGGCGTGTGGCCATTGTCTTTATCAGCCATTTCATTGAAGACGTGTTGGAGATCTGCGATCGGGTGACGATCCTGCGCAACGGCCGGCGACTGGAAACCGCCGAAAAGAACACGCTGGACAAACACGACGTGATCCGGGCCATGCTGGGACACGAGATAGAAGAGACCGAAGACGGATACGCCTCGGGCGCCACGCTGCAACCACCAGCGGACCGTCCGCCCGTCTTTCGGGTGCAAGGCCTGTCGCTGGCCGGCGCTTTCGACAACGTCGATTTCGAGGTTTCGCCGGGCGAGTGTCTGGGGCTTTATGGGTTCGTCGGAGCGGGACATCAGGAACTGGTCCACACGCTGGCCGGAGCTAACCGTGCCGACGAGGGAGAGGTGCTCCTGGACGACAAGCCGCTGGCACCGGGTCGTCCGCGTTCCGCCGTGAGCCGGGGCGTCGCCATGATGGCCGCCGATCGCGCGAAGAGCCTCTTCCCCAAGGCCGAGATCTACAAGAACGTTACCCTGGCACACCTGGGTCGCGCAACCGGCCACTGGCTGTGGGCCGAGAAGGAAATCGCCGCGGCTGGTGCGATCCTCAAACGCGTTGGATGCAGGGTCGACGACCCGCGCATGGCGGCGGGAAATCTCTCCGGTGGCAACCAGCAGAAGACGATCATGGCCCGCTGGCTGATGGGGCCGATGCGCGTACTGCTGTTGGAAGAACCGACTCGCGGCATGGACGTGGGTGCCAAAGACGAGGTGATGCGGTTGGTCGTCGAACTCAAAGAGCAGGGGCTGGCCGTGGTCCTCTGTTCGGCCGAGCCGGAGATGCTGCTAACGTACGCCGACCGGATTATGGTGATGAGCCGCGGCCGCGTGACTCGGGAATTCGCCGACACGCAGGTCGATAAAGCAACCCTCATGCGCTATGCGTAAACGCTTATGAATAGATCTAAGAATGACCGGTCCGATTCCCTGTCGAAACGTCTGACGGCTCGTTGGGAAGCCCGCGACCTCGCGCCGCTGATCAGCCTGGCGGTGCTGGTTTTGTTCTTCACGATTGCCGCGCCCGGATTCTTGAGCCCCGCCACGCTGGTGTTCGTTCTCCAGCAAGGCGCGGCGATGGCTATTGTCGCGGCGGGGCTGACCTACGTGTTGCTCTGCGCCGAGATCGATCTGTCGGTGGGCATGATGGCCTTGTGGTCGGCCTGCCTGTGCGGCTGGCTCTTCGAGAACTGGGCCATCGCACGCGACGGCACGGTCTCGGACGGCATGGTCGCCCTGACCATTTTCTTGGCGCTTGCCAGTTGCCTGGCCTTGGGATTCCTCTCGGGCGTGTTGACCGTTTGGTCGCGGCTGCCCAGCTTCATCATCACGCTGGCCATGATGTTCATCGCCGAGGGTCTGGCCAAGTACTTGACCCAGAGCGAGATGGTCAAGATCCCCGGAGTGTTTCGCACGATCGGCAACGAGGGACTGGAACTGACCGGTCGATTCACGCTCCCCTATAGCGCGATGCTGGCGGTGGCCGTGTTCATCGTCGGCCATGTCGTGCTCCAGCACACGCGTTTCGGACGCTACGTCTACATGACCGGCGGCAATCGCGAGGCGGCTCGGCTGGCCGGTGTGCGAACGGCCTGGACCATCGCCGTCTGCCTGGCCATCTGCGCGGTCACCGCCGGGCTGGGCGGACTGGTCAACTCGGGACGCATGGGCAACGTCACGCTGGACCAGAACAAAGCCCTGCTGCTCAGCTCCGTGGCCTGTGTCGTGCTGGGCGGAACCAGTCTCTTCGGCGGCGAAGGCGGCATGGGCAAGACGGCCGTCGGCGTGCTCACCTTCACCGTGCTCAAGGTCGGCCTCTACAAAATCAACTGGATCGACGACCTCGCCCGACAAATGCTTCTCGGCATCGTGCTGATGGTCGCTTTGGTGATCAACGGCGTTTTGGCCCGGCGGCGGTGAGACGGGGGGAACTCGCTGGAGCGAGAAGGTTGGGCGGCATTGGCATCTCGCGAGTATAAGGCGGGCATCACGGGCACCCCCCCCTTCATATATCGCCGAGGCGGCGAATTCGCCATTCATGCCCGTCATTAGAGGGGTTCTGAATTGTGGGTCGAGCCTGTTCGGCAAAGCGTAAAGCCGGGAAACGATCGTTCTTTCAGAAGTGGCTCCACTCTCTCGGTTGCCCCACAAGCGAGGGGGTGATAGAATAGAGACGTTGGATGTTCGTGTCGAGACCATCCGGCTTACCCGGTTGCGGATGCTCGTTGTGTCCTGCGTCTGGAGGCGGAGAGGTGGATGTATGGCAGCCTTTCGGGTATTATTCCGTGATTGGCTGCAATTGTGCGTCGTTTCACGGCCGATTTGAAGATTGGCTCGGTACTATTTTGGACGATTCACGGATAGGTTTATGAGAACCGCCATTTTCAATCAGTTTGCGGATCTTCCGAAGGAGTTTCGGGACGACTTTCCACTCCTGTGGGAGGAAGTGACCGAAGAGCAAGGGACCGCCCTTCTTTCCGATATCCCTGGCATATACAAGACGCAGACGACTGGAGAGCAGAAGAAGGCTACCGACGAAGCCGTCAGTCGTATTAGTGAACTGGGCGGTAATGCGGCAAACATCTTGAGAGTCATTAAGCTCCTCCTGTTTATCTATCGTCAGTGGAATCCGGTTAGTGACACAGCGAGTGATTTTCTCAAAGACCTGAAGGAACTTGGGCTGCTGCCAGAGGACGAGGAATCGGCAAGCGTTTTCCTCACCAAGTTTCTGGAAATCGTGCAGCAAGATAACAGACGAAGACTCGAGAAGTTTCATGCCTCCAGGTTGCTGCCCAGCTATACGGGGTGTACGACCCTTGTCGATTTGCGAGCCGTCATCAAGAGACCATTTGGCGCTGGGCTGAACGACCAGATTGGGGACTATAAACCGGAGTGCGTGTCGTTCGTACCAGTCATCTTAGTCAAGGTAAGCCGTGATTCGGGACATCATGAGTCCTTCGACTTCCAGTGCGAGGAGTCCCAGCTTCGCAGAATGATTGACGCGCTGGAAGGGGCCCTGAAAGACCTGGAAGCTGCAAAAGCGTACGTTTCAAGGAAGTGAGGATAAAGGATGAGCGTCGGAGAAGTCAACCCGCGTGGTAAGAGGCCTCTCATTAAGGACGACTACTTCACGTCGTCTAGCCCAAGCGAGACGGCACACCAGGTCATGTACGGCAGTTCCCTGGAAGACAAGGAGTCTCTGCGCAGCAATAACGAGATGTATGCCGCCGAATGGGAGCCCATTCTGTCTTCGACCGCTCCTTGTCCTTGGGGGGGTGAGCAAGTTGGTGTGACGTTACGCAAGAGAGAGCACAGCTTCACCGAGGTGCTGTTTCCGGCGCTTGTTGACGTAGGGGTGGCTGTCCGAAACTCACTCTTCGATCTAATCAGGCGTGATTCGACGCCAGAAGCCGTCTGCAAGGTGGGGTTTCACCAATATGAGGCAACAGGCCAAGAAAGATGCCTGTTGCTGACCGCATCGCTATTGGAGGACTTTGGAGAGGAGGCCTGGCCCGTACTGAAGGAACTGGCCGCGTCGAAACAACCGGAGTGTGAGCTGTTTGTCCGGCTGATCGCGCATTGCGACGGCGTTTCTTCAACCGCGCGCGCTACCGCCTTGGGTGAGTTGGCTACTCACCCGGATCCTATCGTGCGACTTGCGATTCTTGACAACTTGGCCGGTCTGTCCGCTGGCGACAGGCGAGCTGTTCTAGAGTCACTGACAGACGACTCTGACGACGACGTTCGCGAAGAAGCCCGTCAACGGCTCCTTGACATGCAGTAGGATCTTCGACCCGGGGTAGTGGCTTTATGTATCTGCGCATTTTTTCAGGCAACCCCGGGAGCTGGTACGGAAACGAGCCATCACTCGGGGTGTTACTGAAATACTTCGATGCGGGAGTCAAGAAGAGTGACCTTTCGGTAAGCGTGTTCGCCGTGGATAGCGAAGTCGAGAAACTGCGGAGTGTTGCCGCCTTCTTTCAAACAAACTGCCCAAAGAAATCCGAGAAGCTATTTGGGGTGTGTCTCACGCGAGATGACTGCGATCAGGCAGGCATTGGGATTGATGGAGACGCATATGGTGATACCGGCGTCAATGACGTCGATCAGAGACACGCCAATTTGACCGGCTCGCAAGAGCAGCTCTCGGAACTGATAGCCAAGATCCTGGCGAGGTTCTGGGAAGGCGAGAATCGCTTGCGAGTGTTCCCCGCATGGCAGATCCTCGGTGAATTGGCCATTCTTGCTCGGCTTCCGGCGAATCAGATTGCAGAAGGTGCCAGAGAGAACTGCCAGAGGGTTACGGAAAACCACGCTGATATTCTCAACTACCAGGCTGATGATAGCAGCGTAGAGGTAACGAAAGATCTCCGCTGCAATCACCTGAAGTCGCGTGTTGTCGCCCAACGATCCTTTTGACTGGCACAAGTGCCCAAACCACAACTACCGCGGCTTCGGTCGCTTCGCGCGATTGAAATCCCACAGCGGCGAGTCGGTGTGCTCGTCGCGCAATAGACGGTCCATCTTTTCGACGATCTCGGGGTGGTCGGCGGCGACGTTGGTCGTCTCGCCGATGTCGTTTTTCAGGTCGTAGAGTTCCATCGGGCCGTCGGGGTTCTGATAACACTTGGTGCGGATGCCCTTGAAGCGGTCGATGCGCACCGCCTGTTGACCGCCGTAGCCGTGAAACTCCCAGAGGAGAAATTCGTGCGGCTTCTGCTCTTCGGTGCCCAAGAGCGTGGGCAGGAAGCTGATCCCGTCGGTGTCGTCCGGCGCCTGCGCGCCGGCCACCTCCGCGACTGTCGGCATGACGTCCCAGAAGGCCGACAGATGGTCGGTCACGGCCCCCGGTTCGATCTTGCCCGGCCATCGGGCGATCATCGGCACGCGAATACCCCCCTCATACGCGCTCCCCTTGAGCCCGCGAAACGGACCGGCGCTCTCGAAGAAATCGGAATCGGAGCCGCCCAGCCGATCGTACGTGGGGCCGTTGTCCGAGGTAAACATCACCAACGTGTTGGAGTCCAGGCCGAGTTCCTTGACCAGGGCGAGGATGCGGCCGATGTCGCGGTCCATCCGGGTCACCATGGCCGCGTAACCCGCCCGGGGAGCCGGATGCGGCAGGTAACCGTGTCCGCCCGTGTACGGCGGGTCGGGCCATTTGCCCTTGTACTCGGCCAGCGAATCGTCGGGCACCTGGATCGCCAGATGCGGGATCGTGTAGGGCACGTAAAGGAAAAACGGTCCGTCTTTATTCTCGCGAATGAACCAAAGCGCCTCGTCGGTCAACAGATCGTGGGAGTATTGTTTGCCGGTTAGCCCGCGGTCGTTGCCTTCCATCGGTATCCGCTTGTCGTTGCGCCACAGGTATCGGGGATAGAAGTTGTGGGCGTGGCGTTGGCAGTTGTATCCGAAGAAATGATCGAACCCCTGGCGGTTGGGGTCGCCCGGGCTGCCCTGAGGGCCCAGTCCCCATTTGCCCATGCATCCGGTGGCATAACCGCGTGTTTTGAGAATCTCGGCCACGGTGATCGTTTCGTCGGGGATCGGGAACTGGCCTTCCGGCTTCACCTCCCGGTTGTTGCGGATGAAGGCGTGTCCGAGGTGCTTGCCGGTCATCAGCACGCATCGCGACGGCGCACAGACGGGAGCGCCGCAGTAATGTTGCGTGAAGCGGATCCCCTCGGCGGCCATGCGATCGAGGCTCGGCGTGCGGATCTTCTTCTGTCCGTAGCATCCGACCTCGGCATACCCCAGGTCGTCGGCCATGATGTAGATGATGTTGGGCCGGTCGCCGGCGGGCTCGGCACACCAGGCGGTCGTACCGATAAAGAGCAACGCGAGGGCGATGGGTAGGATTGCTCGACGCATAAGGGATTCTCCTGTACGATGGCTTGACCTTCTGAGGCGAAATGTTTGCATCTCCGCTGAACGACATGCCGGCACTTCAGGGCACCGGCGAACTGCTCTTGCCGAAGTTCTTGGCCGAGAGTTCTTCCATCCAGGCGAGGTTCGAGCCGCCGGCGCCGAATTCGAGGGTCCAGATGGCGATCGGGCGGTAGCGGTTGTAGATGTGAAAACCGGCAACCACCCGCGACCAGACGTCGAACTTGCCGGCCACCGGAGCTCCGTCGGAAAGGAAGATGATCGTATCGACCCCCGGGAGCATCATCCCCAGTTCCATGGCGTCGTACGATCGGGTACCGAGGGTGAGTTTCATGTAGGCAACTTGCCGCACGACCTGCGGGATCTCCGCGGCGGTGATCAGCCCGCCCGGTTTCATCAGCGCGATCGGCCCGCCGAAATCGATCACGTTGAAACGGACGATCTCGTTCAGCGTGGTAAACGTCTTGATCAGGTTCTCTTTGAGCGAAACGATCTTGTCGCCCCTCATCGAGGCCGACGTATCGAGCACGAAGACGCACCGGTCGCTGTAGATCTCCATGTCGTAAAACGACCCCAGCGAGGGCACCCGCATGTCTTGCACGCGGAACTGCCTGCGAAACGCGGCCGTGGCCTGAGGATCAACGGTGAAGACGGCCTTGTTCTGCTCCCACCAGGCCTTCCAATCGTCCAGCGTGCCGGCCACCTGATCGCCGGCGATCGAAGCCAGGGCATAGTTGACGTCGAGGCGAAAGCGGCCGGTCTCCTTTTCCAACCGCTCGATCAACACGGGAATCGACCGCTCGTCGGGAATCGCACCGACGGCCGAGAGAACCGAGACGAGCACGGGCCACGGAGTGCGATACGAGCGGACCTTCTCCAACAGCGGCTCCAGCGACTCGGCCGCGCCGATCTTCTCCAGCGCCTTGGCCGCCTCGATCTGGACGCGGAGATCGCGATCCAACAGCGCGTCGTGCAGCTTGTCGAGATATTTCTCCTCACCCAGTTCCCCCAGCGCCTCGCAGCCGTAGCCCAGGGCCGAAGTGCGCACGTCGTAGTACGACAGGCCGGGCGACAGCCGGGAAAACTCGGGAGCCGGACGGGGGCGGGAGGTGAACACTTCCTCGATCAGCGTCTCGGGTACGTCGAGCTTCAACTTGGCCATGTAGAGCAGCCGGGCACCTTGGACGCCCGGCTCGCGAGTCGCGTCCAGTGCGAGGATTGCGTCCTTGACACTGGCGGCGCGCATCCAGGCCGCGGCAAGGACGGTCGCTTCGAGGATATCGGCGTCTTTCTCGGCCAAGAGGGTCGTCAGCAGCGGTTCGAGTTTGACTCGACCGACCAGGGGCACGCGGCCGCTGTTGCCGCCCTTCTTGCCCGCGCCTTTCTTCGGGCCCTTTTTCCCGACCCCCTTCTTCGCGTCGTCCGGCGCAGCGCCTGCGCCCGGGACCACGAAATCCGACTCGACCGGCTCGCCGTCGGCAGGCGCCACGGCGGGAACTACGGCCGGGGCCGATTGGGAAGTGCGGCTGAGGGCACCGTCGGCTGCCATGCGGACATACGTGGCCAGCATCAGCGCGGCCAGCAGTTTGGGCCGCGACGACCGATCTTGCGGCAACTGGAGAAGTTGCTCGGTGATCGGCGTGACTTGGCCACTGGCGGCGCCCAGCGTGGCCGCCAGTGCGAGACTGCCCGGCCTTTGGGAAAACGTGTTGAGGATGACGGCCGCCTGTGTGGGGTCGACCTTGGCCGATTTCAGGTAGACACCGACCGCCATTCCGGCGATCCAGGGCGACGTTTCCCGTTGTACGATGGTCAGCGTATCGACCGGTGCCAGCGAGTTGCGCATCTTGATGAAAATCGCCGCCTTGGCATCTTCCCCCCGCGCGGCAAACAGCGCCTGCAAGGAAGCCCCGCGCGGCGGAGCCGCCGGAGCGCTCGGTGGACAGATGCACACGACGCCGGCACATAGCAAAACGATCGAGACGAGCAGAACCCCTCGGGCTGAAGTTCGCATGGCCAGAATCTCCCGGATCGGCAAGGTCGGACGACTTCGATGCCCCCAGCCTAGCCGAACGGGCCGAGAAATTCAAACCGGGCGGCAAGGCCCGCTCGATCTCTCGCGATTGCTGTCAGGTGGATCGCGAGTCCGCGGTGTGGGTGTACCGCGCGATCATGAGCAGGAACTCGCTCCGATCGATCGGTTTGGTCAGATAGTCGTTGCAGCCGGCTTGGAGACATTTCTGCCGGTCTCCGGCCATGGCGTGGGCGGTCAGGGCAATGATCGGAACCGTACACCCGTCGGCGCGAAGTCTCTCGGTGGCCTGATACCCATCGACCGCGGGCATCTGCATGTCCATCAACACCAGATCGAACGGTCTTCCGTCGGCTTGCGCCCGCCCGACGCACTCGACCGCGACGCGTCCGTTTTCGGCCATGACGACGTCGGCCCCGGCCTTTCTCAATAAGAACGAGATTAGCCGTTGATTGTCGGGACCGTCCTCGGCCAGCAGGATCCGGCAGTTCAGGACAACGTCTGCGGTGAGATCGAAAGTCTCGGCCGGCGTGCGTGTCGATTCGGCCTTGGGGAAACGGTCGGTCATGGCCACGCCCACCAGCGGCCCGGGCGACACGTCGACGGTGAAGGTGCTGCCCATGCCCGGCTCGCTCTGGGCACGGATGTCGCCGCCGAGGATATGCGCGAGCCGTCTGCTGATGGTCAATCCCAGTCCGGTGCCGCCGAATCTTCGCGTCGCGGATGTATCCGCCTGAACAAACGGCTGGAAGAGTTTTTCGGTTTGCTCCCCGTTCATGCCGATGCCCGTATCGGAAACCTCGATCCGCAGGTTTGCCTTGCCAATGGAGTCGTCGGTCAGGCGGACGACGACCAGAACGCCTCCCACTTCGGTGAACTTGACGGCGTTTCCCACGAGGTTGATGAGAATCTGCCTCAGCCGCACGGGGTCGGTCTCGATGGTCCGGGGGATCGAGCCCTGGCATTGGAGCGCCAGCGAGAGGCCTTTTGCGTCGGCCCTGACCTTCATCAACGAGGCCACTTCCGAGAGGATCTCAAGGGGCGAGCACCGCACGCGCTGGATTTCCAGTTTGCCCGCCTCGATCTTGGAGAGGTCGAGGATGTTGTTGATCAACTCGAGGAGGTAGTCTCCGTTTCGGCGAATCGTATCCACCGCGGCGACGTTTTCGGGTTTCACGGTGTTCTCGTGCAGCAAATCGGCGAATCCGAGGATGGCCGTCATGGGTGTGCGGATTTCGTGGCTCATGTTGGCCAGGAATTGGCTCTTGGCCAGATTGGCTTTTTCGGCCGCGTTCTTGGCCTCGGCCAGTTCCGTCTCGGCCTGCTTCCGCTGGGCAATATTCCGTGCGGCTCCCAGCAAACCGACCAGACTACCGTTTTCATCGCAGACCAGCGACGCATTGACTTCCGTCCAGACGGTCGCTCCGTCCTTGCAGATGAATTCGACCTCCACGGTGACCGGCTCCGACACTTTGCTCGGATCGTCGGCAACGGTCTGGAGCAATTCTCGAAGCGTTTCCATCGCGCGCATGGCCGAGGCGGGAGTCAGCATCTGGTGGATCGGCCGGGCCATCGCTTCTTCCACCGTGTAGCCACACAACCGCTCGATCGACGGGCTGATGTAGCTCCAGTTCATCTCCAGGTCGGACGTCCAGATCACGTCGCTCGATTTCTCGGCAAGAAGACGGTATCGCTTCTCGCTTTCGGCCAGTTCCTCTTCGGTTCGCTTTCGCTCCAGCGAGTTGGTGAAGACTTCCCCCACGATCCGCAGCAGCGCGACGATCTCGACGGGCCACTCCTTCTCCGCCCGCACCGAATCGAACCCGAGAAATCCCTTCAAGCGATGGCCGCCGATCAGGGGAACGACGACCAGAGAGCGAATAGCCTGTCGCTGGAAATGCTCCTTCTCGACCGCGGCCTCCGGCGGAAGCGCCGCGACGGAAGGAATATGCACGTCCCGGCAGGCCCGAATTCTCTTGGCAAACCAAGGCAACCCCTCGTCCAGCGGGATCCCCTGAAGACTGTCGATTTGCGGTTCGATTCCCGCGGCGCACCATTCGTGCGTATTGTCGAGCGTTTCGCGGTCGTCGCGCAGCAGGAACACGTAGCTCCGATCGACGTCGGTGAATCGACCGATTGTCGCCAGTGCTCGGTCAATCCCGTCGCCGATTTCCTCGGGCACAAGCCGCACGAATTCGGAGGAAATTGCCGTAACGATCTGTTGGAAATCGTCGCGGTAGCGTAACTCTTCTTCCGCCCGGAGGCGGGCCGTGACGTCTTGGCAGTTTATCACCACGCCCTCGACTCCCGGCACGTCGGGCATGCCGACGGCGATGCCGTCCAGCCAGAAATAGTGACCCTGGCGATGAAGGACGCGGAAGGGCTTGATCTCCACTGGTGTGTTGGGATGTGCAAGGGCCCGACGGGCGGTTTCCATCACCGCCTGTTCGTCTTCGGGGTGGAGAAAATCGGTGGGTCGTGCGCCGACAACCTCGGCGACCGAATACCCGGAGGTCTTGTCGATCGAGGGGCTGGCATAACGATACGTTCCATCCTCGCCGAGGATGACCGTCAGATCGGTCGTATTCTCGGTAATCGCGCGAAATCGCCGTTCGCCTTGCAGTATTTTTTCGTGGGACGTAACGGTGGGGATCCAACGAACGAGGCCCACCAACAGGACAATAAACCCTCCCAGATACCCCACCAGTTTTTCGAGGAACGCCTGGACCGGTGTATCGCCGACGACAACGAACCGGTTGAGCGACTCGAAGTTGTCGGTGACGTCCAGCAGGCTGGCCAGCAGCAGCAGGCCGAATCCGCCGAGGATCCAATTCCACCCCCGGCGCAAAAGGTCGCTCCGCTTGCGTCCCTGACGCCAAAGAAACGCGCACGCTCCGGCGAGAACGATGGCGCGAACACTCTCCAGCACAAGGTCGTTCATGGGCAACGTCTCAAACGATCTCCGAAGACGGTTGACGACGGCGCATACCGCCGCTCAGCGCAAATGTAGGTTACGGAGTGTCCCCATGGGACGCGTCTCGGAGAGGGATTGCAGCGGTCGTGCCGGTTGGGCCGGGGATGAAGCCCGGCGTCCTACAGCGACCAATCGTCGGGGATCGTCGCCCCTTTGGGGACCACGACGATGCCGTCCTGGATCATGCCGTGGGCCGTTTCCTCGGTGGCGTCGACGCCCTGGCGGTTGACGATCCGTGCGCCCAGGCCGATGCGGCAGTTCTTGTCGATGATGGCGTCTTCGATGTGGCTGCCGGCACCGATTCCGATCGGCGAGTGGCCGTTGCGGTCGTCGGGCGATTCGTAGAAGTCGTTGCCCATCAGCACCGAGTTGCGGATCACCACGTCGCGGCCGATGACGCAACGCAGTCCGATGACGCTATTCTCGATCGTCACGCCCCGATCGATCAGGCAGCCGTCGGCCATCAGGCTTCCGCGGACCGTGGCGCCGTCGAGCCGGGAAGGAGGGAGAAAACGGGCTCGGGAGTAAATCGGCCCGTCGTCCGAAATCAGCGAAAAGGGCGGTTCGGTCGCCGTCATCTCGAGGTTCGCTTCGAAAAACGACCGGATCGTTCCGATGTCCTCCCAATAGCCGTCGGAGAGGTGGACCTGGACGTGTCGCGCGCGGATCGAAGCGGGAAAGATCTCCCGGCCGAAGTCCTGGTAGGGCGTCTTGTCGAGTACGTCGACCAGCGCATCCCGATTGAACAGGTAGATGCCCATGCTGGCCAGGCAATCGCGCCCACGGCTTTCAATCCCCCGGGCGTCGATCCACGCCGGATCGGTCCGCACGTGCGAAAGCTCCTTGTCGGTCTTCGGCTTTTCGAGAAACCCGTCCACACGCCCGGAGTCGTCCAGCCGCATGATCCCCAGCCCCGAAGCCGCTTCCCGGGCCACCGGCACCGCGGCGATCGTCACGTCGGCTTTCGACTCCCGGTGGGTGGCAATCATCTGCCGAAAGTCCATCCGGTAGAGCTGATCGCCGGAGAGAATCAGCACGTACTCGATGCCCGGCTGCTGAAGATATCGAAGGTTCTGCCGCACCGCGTCGGCCGTGCCCTGATACCAGTCGGTACTGGCCAGCGTCTGTTGGGCCGCGAGGATCTCGACAAACCCGCGATCGAACGGGTCGAAGTTGTAGGTGCTGCGGATATGGCGATGGAGGCTCACCGAATTGAACTGCGTGAGCACGTAAATCCGGTTCAGCCCGCTATGGATGCAGTTGGACAGCGGAATATCGATCAGCCGGTACTTGCCGGCTAGCGGCACGGCCGGTTTGGACCGATACTTCGTCAACGGATAGAGCCGCGTGCCGCGACCGCCTCCCAGTACGAGCGTCACCAGATTTCGCATCGACTATTCTCACCCACCGGCTGTTTTCATGGAACGAAGCCATCATCGAACCGCCATTCTAGCGGAAATGGGTCGGTGAGGGAATCTTGCCCGCCGGATCCCGGGCGCGAGGCACCGAACCCGAGCCGCTGAGGTATCGGTGAGGACAATATCTCCGAAAATCCGGATTGGCCGGTTCGTGACCTTCCGCGGGCGGCCTTGCCTCGGATGGGAGACTTCCGCGGTGGCTATTGGCTTTCGCGGAATTCCCGGTGCCACTGGGAGTAGCTGAATCGCGCCGGTGTCGACACGCGGATCACCGGCTTGTACACCCGAACCTGGACGGCCGAGGGAGGTACCGCTTCCTCGAGCACGGTTTTTTGCGGCACGGCTTCTCTGGACACCGCCGGAAGTTGAGCGATCGCAACAGGCGCTCGACAGCAGCAGTTCCGCCGAGATCGGTGCGCTTCGGCCACCGAAGCGCTCCACGCGGTCGCCAGGCCGACGAGCAGCACGACTGAAAGGCGATGGAACATGCGAGAGTCCTCTCTAGTGGGTCAGGCAGTCCGGGGAAAAGCAGAAACAGGCCCGTATGATCGCCCGCACTTTCAAGGCGACACGCGGCGGGCAGGCAAATCGCGACACGATAGCCCTATCCATGGCCGTTTTCGTGCGATCCACTCGCATGGACCGCGAGGAATTTTAGACAGCCCAAGCTGTCACGACAAGGAGATTCAACACCCGCTCGAACGAGCCCGTGACATCCCGAACTCCCAAAATATCCAAATTATGTATTTATCTTATTTTCCTGACAGTACTCATTCTTTCTGAAGCCCGTATTATGCGTATTATGTCAAGTGTGCGCGTTCTGGTGACGATAACGTTATTGATTGGCCCACCCTCAGTCCACGAGCGACGCGATCGGCGGCCCGGGAAACCGGTTCCGCCGACCGAAGCGCATTGCGCCGCTGGACCTGCCTCGAACGGATGCGAGAAAAATGAGAAGCATTCTGCGATGGATGTGCGCGCTGGCGATGTTGACCCCGGCGGTAGCGATGTCCCAAGACCCAGCCGCGCCGGCAGTCGGAACCGAAGGACTAGCCGACTTGCCCACAGTGGAGTCGACCGGTTTCACCAGCGCGCTGGATTCGCCCGCGGAGAACCCACACTATTCGCTGGACGAGTTGCGGGCAGAGATGAAGAAGTATGCCTGGACCAAGGGCGATTTCAGGGTCGTGCCGTACGGCTTCCTTTGGGCCAACGTGGCGTACGAGACCGAACGCAGCAACGCGGGCGACTTCACGCTGTACGTGTTTTCGGCCGAGGATCAAGGTGAAGATGCCTTCCACGTCAACGCCCGAGCCACTCGATTGGGATTGAACGTCGAAGGCCCGCGTCTGTGGAATTTCGGATGTGCCAAGAGCGGCGGTAAGATCGAGATCGATTTCCACGGTGCGTTTGCCGTGGAGAACAAGCCGGGCGTGCTGCTTCGGCACGCGTATTGGGAAGTGAAGAACGACGATTACCGTCTGGTGATGGGGCAGACTTGGGACGTAATTTCGCCGTTGCTGCCCGGCAGCATCATGTATTCGGTCGCTTGGGGTGCCGGCAACATCGGATACCGGCGAGCCCAAATCCGCGGCGAACGGTACTTGACCTTCTCCGACGCGCTGAAGGTCGACCTGCAGGGTTCGATCAACGCCGACGTGGTCGCCGACTCCGCGGCCAACCCACAATTTTCCGGGGACCATGCCGGCTGGCCGGTCCTTGAGGGGCGTTGCGGACTGACCTTGGGTCGGCGGGGAAAAAATTTCCGGCCGATTCAATTGGGCGTGTCGGGCCACGTGGGCGAGCAGATCTTCGACTTCGACGCCGCGCCGGCCGTCGACGACCGAGCGCTGTCCACTTGGTCGATGAACGCCGATTTCCGCTGGCCCATTTTCCGGCGCATGGGAATTCAAGGTGAGGTCTTCGCCGGCGAAAACCTGACGACATTCCTCGGCGGCATTATCCAAGGAGTCGACGCGACCCGCCGCGACACGATCTACTCGCGCGGCGGCTGGGTCGAGCTGTGGTACGACTGGAACCCGAAATGGCACAGCCACTTCGGTTACGGTTTGGACGATCCGCAAGATTCGCACGTAACCAGTGGCGGCGGCCGGATCTACAATCAGATGTTCTTCGCCAATCTGATCTACGACGTGACCCCGAAGTTCAAACTCGGCTTCGAGGCCCAGTCCTGGAAAACCCTTTACTCCAGCAAGCGACCCGGCGAATCGGTCCGGCTGGAGTTCATGGCCAAGTACGGGTTCTGAGAGCTCGCGAAATATCCTCCGCGGCCAAGAAATCGCCGGGCAAGAGATACCGTGTAGCGGGAACTCTCCCCGGCGATTGTCGGTTCTTGTACTATTTGGGGGCCACAAGGCACTACGCATACTCCTGGTACAGCGGCGTGATCACCAGTTCGGGTACCACGGCCCGCGGATGCAGCCGGGCGACGGCGACGACCATTTCGGCGATATCCGCCGGCTTGAGCATCACGGCTCGCTTCTCCTGGGGCACGGGCGTGGGGCGTTTCTCAAGGATCGGCGTGTCGACTTCGCCCGGGTAGATGTTGGTCACGTGAATGCCGTGGGACCTTTCTTCCAGTCCGACGGTGGTTCCCAGGGCGCCCATCCCGAACTTCGATGCGCAGTAGCCCGCCCCACCCAATGCCATGGCCCGTTTGCCGGCGATCGACGAGATGTTGACGATCCATCCCGACTTGCGGCTTCGCATATCCGGCAGGACGGCATGGATGCAATTGTAGGCCCCGGTCAGATTGATGGCGATCATCTGGTCCCATTGTTCGGGATCGAGTTCGGCCATTGCCCGATTCGGAACGTTGATCCCCGCGCTGTTGACGAGGATATCCAGCGGCCCGAGTTCTTCGCGAGACCAGGCCAGTAAGCCGTCGACGTCCTGACGATCGGCCACGTCGACCGCGTGGACCAGCAGCGGGGGATGGCTGTCGTCTTCGGCGGCCTCTTGAAGCCGCTGAAGATTGCGTCCGGCAATCGCAACGCGGCATCCCGCGGCGGCCAGAGCCCGGGCGATTCCCAACCCGATGCCGCTTCCTCCACCGGTCACCAGGGCCGTTTTGTTCGTAAGATCCATGCGTGTGGTCTCCTGAAAGTGGCAGGCCGTCTTGCCGAACTCCCCCGGGGGTAGTCCGCAGCCCCTATCCTCCGCACCACGCTACCCTCCGACCCACGACCGCACAAGGGGGGGCACAAAGGGAGACGCTGTTTCTCAATCGCATCGCAGCCGCATTTCCCCAAGCGGTGGGCCGCTAAACGTCACTGTCCCCCAGTCGAACCGAGCGGGTAGTCGTTTTCCACCCCCGTCGGATTCCCCCGATCGACGTCGATCGGCGGCCAGACGTCCTCGCCGCGCCGCTGGGCTTCGATTTCTTCCATGTCCTCGCCGATCCAGCCGAGTTCGTTGGAGTTGAGATCGAGCCAGAGCGTCAGCCGCCGCCAATCGTCGTCCGACATGTCGAGGTCTTTGTGGTAATCCTTGGTCTGAAGCGACTTCATCATGCCCGACGCGCGGGCGCCGAATCTGCCCGGCGTGGTCCGGGAACCGCCGATGCCGAGCATTCGCATGCCGATTTCGCCGGGCAGGCCGAATGCGTAGCGGTTGTTGGCCACCGACTTGTAGCTCATGTCGGGCGCCTGGGGATGTTTCTCGTGACAGCCAACACATTTCTTGTCGAACACCGGCCACTTCACGAGCTTGTAAAAGTTGTACGGGTAAATACCGCTATCGACCTCCGGAACGAGTTTCGACGGAGCCCGCTTGAAGGCCTTGGCGCTGAGCGTCAACGGGGGAGCTTCCCACTTGTTCTCGTGGCAACCGACGCAACTCATCTGCTCGCCCGAGTGGACGTAAGTGGCCGACCGCATCGATTGAACGGCCATCCCCTTTTCGTCCAACAGTTGGAAGTAGATCGCCTTGCCCACCGGCGCTTCGCAATAGATGCTGCCGTCGTCTTCCACCGGCACAACCCCCAGCGGGATACGGCCCAGCGATTCGTCGAAGAACGACATGTACCGGATCACCTGCCCGTTGATCTGCGTGCGCAATTGCGGAATAACCTGGACGATCCGCATCCACTTGATCTTGGTCCCCTCGGGCAGCGGCATGTCGCCGATATAGCAGTTCATTATCTTGATGGTCGCCCGGCGATGGTCGGGTCGCGAGGCGCGGTTTCCTTGCCAGGTGCGCACGGGCATCGCCGGCGGAGTGGGCCGCGGTCGCAGGGGGAACGGATCCCGCAGCCGATAAGGCCCCTTGCCCGGATCGTAGACGACGACCCGATTGCCGAAGCGGTCCAGCAAATAGAGCCCCCAGTTGAAATTGCAGAGATAGAAATCCTCGCTCAGCGGCCAGGCCGTGCCGTAAGCGTGGAGACCCTGGGGCTCGACCTCGGGGAACGGGTATTCCGGCGTAATTCGCTTGGCCTGGGCCATCTTGCCGTCGTCGGGGATGCGCGGGTCGACAATCACCAGACTACCGGAAAAACCCTGATGGTGGCCCACGGCCGTTGCCGTGATCTTCGCCGAACCGGGAACGGCGCGGAACGAGATCTCCACGTCCGGCCGCAACACGCGCCCGTTGGCCAACTGGTTCTGCCCATAGTGCTCCGGCTGCGTGTCTTCGCGAAAGGCCGACCAGGGGATCGGGTAGTTGCCGTGGAAGTTTCGCGGATCGCGGCCGTCGGGGAAGCTCATCCACATGTGATGCGCCGAAGCCCACCAGCGATCGAGATAGTCCCACCGCGTGTAGACGAGCATCCCCTCGTGCGTCACGCTCGGCTGCCATTCGTTGGTTTCGTGATAGCTGAACGGGATAATGTCCGAGCCGTCGGGTTCCATCGAGTGGAGCGTATAGGTCAAGGCCTTGGAGGGGAGCAAGCAACGGCCGATTCCGCCGCGCCGGGTCGAGGTGAAGGCAATTCTCCCCGAGGGTAACAGGCAGGGGTCGAAATCGTCCCACGGCCCGTCGGTCAATTGTTCCAACCGCCGATCGTTCAGATCGAACCGAAAGATGCGCCAGACGTCGGAATCGGTGGTCGCGGCGAAGAGAAGATGGCGGCCATCGAAGCTCAACTCCAACCCGGAGAAGAGCCCGGTCAGTTCCTTGCCCTTCCACGGTCCCTCGGTCACGGCGACGCCGGCCAACGGCTTTTCGATTGTCGGTTGCGACTTGAAATCTCGGATGACGATGGGTCCTCCGCCACGGGCGTGCCCTCCCCAACTTGCCCGCGCCTGCTCGATAATCCGCGCGTCGCCCGGTTGTTCGAGCATACAGACGATCGAGTCGAAATCGAGCAGCGGATTGGCCAAGGCGATGTCTCGCCGAAGTTGGCACACGCGGCTGAAGAGTTCGCGCCGTGCGCCGGCATCGGAGGTCGACTGAGCCTCGCCGGAGAGTTGTCTCCACTGCGTCAGGAAGCGGCCCAACAGAGACGCGTCGACACGTTTCTCCTTGGCAAAATGATGCAGCAGCGCCACAGTCCTCCGCAAGACGATATCCAGCGGGTCCTTATCTTCCGGCGACACGAGCGCCTGCGGATCGAGTGTTTCGGTCGCCAGCCGGTCTCGCGGTATGCCCCGCCAGTTCTTCAGTTTATCGATCTGACCGGCCAACTCCCCATGCTCGGCGTTCCATACGGCCTGCGTGATCTGGTCCATGTCGGGCTGTTCGGGCTGGGCCGTTTCTTCGGCCGGAGAAACCGCGCCGGAAAACGTGATCGACAACAAGAGCACGATTGCAGGAACGGACGTCGACCGAAAAATGTTTCGAGACATGTTGCTTTTCCCTTTTACGCCATGAGGTAGAGAAACTTCTCTTCCGCTCGCTTGCGTTTGGCCGGGTCTCGGACGAGGCTCAGCAGCGTGAAGAATCCATACAGGGTCTTGATTCGGTGGGTAAGCTGGGCGGAGTCTCGCCGTAGCGTCCCGGTCGTCCAGTATTGGGCAGTTCGGGGATCGTGTTTGGCCCGCGGGAGGGGCCCCAATTCCTCCGTGACATCCGGCAAGGATCGCCAAAGACGAACGTGGTGACGGTGCGCCGCGAAACCCTTTCGTGCGAGTTCCTGATAGGCAAATCGCGACAACTCGAAGATCGCTGCCGCGTGATTGATAATGTGGTGCAATCCGCCGAATCCTCGCCGGTGTGCCGATGCCCAGCGGATCAGATCGTCGATCACGACCTCCGCCATGTCCTGCTCGGACCGGTACGGCGGAAAATCATCGTCCACCGGCAGCGACACCTTGTCGCCGGTGATCCATCCGCGCCTCTTGCCATAGTACCCACGGCCCGGAACCGCGCCGTCAAACGCTTCAATCAGCTTACGGATGCCGTCGACGACCGGCGGCGTTGCGTAGACCGGATGGTCGTGAAGGGCCCGCAGCGCGATGGCGGCAAAGATGACGTTGTGGCCCGATTGGCGCGTCTTCTCGATGTTCCCCGACAGCGCCTTGGCGATTGTCGCGATCGACTCCTCGTGCGGCTCTTGTTCGGGGAAGGGCCGAAATAGTTGGGGTACCGTGATACCGGCTTTGTTCGGATCAAACCATACGGTTTCCTCGCCGCCAGTAATGCGCTCCAATTCTCTCTCGATCCCGACGTGGACCTGGCGATCGAGGTCATGCCGATCTTCGCCGAAAAAGTACCCGGCCACCACGGCCGCGCCCAAATGTCCGGCCAGGGCACTGGCCTGATGGGCACGAGCGAGCCCGCGGAGGCCTTGGTGCAAGTAGTCGAAGTCGACCATGAGGAGCCCTATTCCGTCGCTTTCTCCAGGCAGTAGAAGTCGCCCAAGGTTCGCAGGTAGATTCGGTCTCCGCAAATGACGGGCGTGGCGAAGGCGCCGTCGGACAGGTCGTTTTCCGCCAGAAGTTCGATCTCTCGCCCGGCCTTGATGATGTATCCTTTGCCCTCGCGGTCGAACACATAAATCCAATCGCCCATCAGAACGGGCGAGGAGTAGAACTTGGCGTCCAGGTCGCGCTCCTTGAGCACCTCGCCCGAGGCGGCGTTGTAACAACGCATCAGACCGGAGTCGCTGACCGCGTAAAGCAGACCGTCGTGCAGCAGGGGCGAAGGCACATAACCGGCTTTCTTGTCGCTCTTCCACGTGAGGTGCGTTTCGGTCACGTCGCCCGAACCGTCCGCTCGAATGGCCAGCAGCGCCTTGCCCGGGTAACCGCCCGTGGCGTAGACCGTGTCGGCGTCGAAGGCGACGGTGGCCGCGTTATACGTCGTTGGCCCGTCACATTCCCAGAGCAGGGCGCCCGTGTCGGGGCTGTAACTTCGGGTTTTGTCGGGGCCAATGATAAAGAGCCGCTCGCGATCGGCAACTCGGGCGACCAGCGGCGAGGCATAGCATTCGGTGTTGTCCGGCCGCGGAACTTGCCAGATGACCTTGCCTGTCTCGCGGTGCAGGGCCGTCAGCTTATTCGGCTTCGAGCCATCGGTCGGCACGATCACCGCCGACTTGTACAGCGCGGGCGAGGCCGAGTAACCTTGCACCGACTTGTAGGGCCCGACCGTTTCGTTCCAGACAATCTGCCCGTCGAGATCCAAGGCGACCAGCCGCACGTCGGTTTCCGTTTGGTAAGGGAAGTAGACGCGTTGGCCGTCACAGGCCGGCGTGGCCGAGGCGTGGGAGTTGTTCTTGTGAATCTTCGGCAGCGTGCCCTTCCACACTTCCGTCTGCCAGAGTTGATCGCCGGAATCGGGGTCGATGCAAAGCATCCAGATGACGCCCTGTTCCTTGTCGGCGGCGGGCAGGAAGATGCGATCGCCGCAGAGACACGGAGTCGCGTGTCCCTGGCCCGGCAGTGTCACCCGCCAGCGAACGTTCTCCGTTTCGCTCCACGCTTGGGGCGGATTCTGATCGGCCGCGGCGATGTTATTCAGCCCCGGTCCGCGCCACCAGGGCCAATCGCCTTCGTTGGCGGTGGCTACGGGGAGATCGTCGATCAAGGCTTCGCCGACAACCGCCTCTGGGCTCACCTCGGGTGTCGTGACTTCGTCATCGCCGATGGGGACCTTGTGGACTTTCGCCTCGGGGCTCGACTCGGATGTCGAACCGCCGCAACCGCTCATGCACGGGAGAAGAAGTGCGACGCACCCCCAGATCATCAAGCAACCCATTACCTTACCGCCACGCTTCGTCATCGATTTACCTCGGGTAAGTTTCTCTCGGTCCATACCACGTCATTGTCTCTGGCCACGACCCGGAAGCCGACATTGTACACTTTCTGAAATTCCCGATATCCCCAGCGACATTCGGCCCCGGCCCACTTGGGTCGGTCGGACCACGCCCCGCCGCGGATCGCGCGCTTGGCGGCCGTCCCGTCCGTCCCGGACTCGTACACCGAGTCGGTCCATTCGGCCACGTTGCCGTGCATGTCGCAAAGCCCCCAGGGATTGGGCTCGAAGGAACCGACCGGCGCCGAGACGCGGTATCCGTCGTCCAGGTTCGCGATGGCCGGCCGCCATCCGAATCGCTTCGAGTGTTTGGTGGCGCGCAATTGTGCGTCGGCCAGATTAGCGTATCCGGTGAAGTCGGCGCTTTGATCGCCATACCAAAACGGAGCCTCCGACCCGGCCCGGCATGCCCATTCCCATTGGGCTTCGCTGGGAAGATGAACATCGAGGCCGGCCTTCGCCGAAAGCCAGCGGCAATACTCGACCGCGCGGCTCCACGAGACCTTCACCACCGGCTGATCGGGCTCATTGAGCGGGCTGCCGCGCCGGACGGGATCGAAGTGAAGGAAGTCGCCCGGCTCCAGCCGACTGTCGTGCCAGGGGTCGAACATGGCGTACTGCCGATTGCTGATCTCCGTCTTGGCCATCCAGAAGGGTTCGGCGATTTCGATCTTCTCGGTCCCCGAGCGAAACGCGCCGGCCGGGATGCGAACCAACTCGAGCGTGTTTCCATCTCCCAGATCGACGACGCGCACCGCCGCCTGCGAACTGCCCGGGATCTGCGTGAGGATCTTCACGGCCGGGCGATCTTCTTCCGCCGGCATCGCGCTTGCGCCGGGTGCTTCGGCGTTCTCGTTCCAAACCTCGCCGACGAGTTCATCCGGATTCTCGTCGATCCCGTCGATGCCGGCGTAACGGCGCATCAGGTCGCGCCGCCGCTCGACGGTGTTGGCCATTCTCGCCCGGCCCACGTTTTCGGTCCACGACCCGTACCGGGGCGTGTTGAGGTCGATCCAGGTAATGATCCGATCCCACGACTCGGCGTCGAGTTTTACGCCATAATGGTCCGTGCGTAGCATCCGCGCCAGTTCGGTCGTATCGACGTGGAACTCGTACGGTTCGCCGATGTGCATATCCGGCTCCATGGTCGGCGTACGTACCACGTGGCGGAGAAACATGTAGGCGTCGCGGATCGGCGGCGCGGTCGTTTCGCCCTCATGGCATTCCACGCAGTGTTGCTCGACGACCGGTTGGACTTCCCGCTTGAATGAAAAGCCGCGCGGCGGCCCATGCCAGGCGACGATCTGCGAAGGCGCTCGGCGCGAAGCAATCGTGCTTTTAACCGGCGGGCCCAAACTTTGGGGTTCGTGGCAGCCGACGCAGGAGACGTTTTCGCCGGGCATCGCCGTGCTCCAACTTCGCATCAGTTGGATCGCCTTACCCTCGCGGTCCAGCGGCTGGAAGGAGATGGGCAGATTGGCCGGCACGCGAAACAGAGCCGATCCGTCGGGCTCGACCGGCACGGTGCCCAGTACGCATTTGATATCCCACGGCCCGTCCAACCCCAGCGGGTCCTGCTGTCCGCCCATGCCACGGTAGCTGAAATGGTAGGTCAGCAGCCGCAGCTTCTCGACCGTGCCTCGCGGCACACCCCGAAGCCCGTC
The DNA here is from genome assembly GCA_964444795.1 of uncultured Planctomycetaceae bacterium. Taxonomy (GTDB): domain Bacteria; phylum Planctomycetota; class Planctomycetia; order Pirellulales; family Thermoguttaceae; genus JABMRP01. The sequence continues at coordinate 1,514 of CAYUIQ010000010.1, read as the reverse complement.
GCCGGTGTAAACATCTTCAAGGTAAACGGTCGCCTCTTTCCTCGCTAGATCGACCCGACTGGGCACAAGCGGAGGAGTCGGCCGGGGCGCCAAAGCGATCGGTTCGAGCAGATCGAAGTCTTTCTCCACGCGCAAAGGCACGAGGTTGTCGAACACGTCGACCAGATAGATCGCCCAGGGTGTCTTCTGGTCCGGCTTCATCGAAACGAGGAAGTGTTTCGAGCTTAACGGGAAGGGATGCAGAAACTTCGGCCAACTGGCGTCGACGAGCTTATCGGCGATCACCGGTTCGACCGGCTGGCCGTGGCCGGGAATGCGCTGCACCGCGCCGTCGGCTTCGTGACGGCCCAGCGCCGGATCGAGGATCAGCAACTCGCCCGCCCGACGCGAACCGTGATGCCCCGAGACAATCCCCACCACCCGAGTCGGATGATCGGGCACCGCCCGGGCGTAGAAGAAGGAGTTGGGCCAGTAGGAGCCGCTGCCGTAGTATTCGGCCTGATTGGTGCCGTCGGGGTTCATGTGGAAGAGAATCCGGGCGACGAAATGGGGCAGGTCCGAGTATTCCCAGCGAAGGTACATCACCCGGCCGTTGTTCAACACGGTGGGATTCCAGTTGTGATCCTGGTCGAAGGTGAGCCGGCGAATCTTGCCGGAGTCGACGTCGAGCCGGTAGATGTTGGCCACGTGCGAGCCGCCCTTGACGCATGGCACGCCCGTGTACGTGGCCGTGGACGTGAAGAGGATATTTCCGTCGGGCAGATAACACGCATCGTAGTTGTCGACGTCGGCATCGGGGATCAGAGGTAACTCGGCGGGCACCGGTGTCTCGCCGGAATCGAGGCTCGCCATGTCGATGGTGATCTCGTGGATCTGCCACCGTCCGTTTTTCCCCGGCATGGAGAAGAGCAACCGCCGGCCGTCGAAGTGCAGATCCAGGTCGCCGACGAAGACGTCCGTCTCGGGCCGGAATACGGTTTGCATCGGTTGGTCGAGCCGGTCCAGCGAGAGGATCGCGATATCGTCGGTGTATCCCTTGCGTGGCAAACTCTCGTTACCCTGCCAATTGCACGGCAGCCCGAGCTGGCGTCCCTTTTGGCGACGAACCAACAGGAGCTTGCGGAAGTCCAACAGCGGATTGGCCAACAGTGCCTCTTGCTGGAGTTCGCCGATCGCATCGGTGCGCTGTTGCCCGGCGGGCATTTGCGCGATCGCCTCGGCTTGTGCGAGATACTCCTTGCCGCGGGGGTACGTTTCCGGATAGCTTGCGATCAAGTCCTCAATGGCCATCCGCACGGCCTTCAGGTCGGCGGCGGCCGGTTGAGGCGGTATATCTTCAGCAGATGCGGCGATAGAGAACAGCCACGGCAGCATCAGGACCCAGATTCGCTTCATCGCAAACACCTCCTGTGTTGGACGGTTTCGCGAGTTTGTCGCGTATAGTAGCCCGTCATTCTTGCCCCGAAGGGGGTTCGTTTAACGCCCAGCCGAAGGCGCCGGCATTCCGTTGAAAG